>JACDQI010000011.1 GCA_015657675.1 Devosia sp. | reverse complement strand
GGTCGAGCAGACCAGCGGCGGGTCGGCTGGCACGGGGGCTGCGGAGCAGCTTCTTCGTACTCCGCTTCCTCGCCCTCGGGGGCATAGACGTCGAACTGGCGCTCCTTGACGGCGCGGCCGGTCATCAACTCACCGAAGAGGATGGTGCCGACCTGGAGTGCCACCGCGACGAAACCGACGGCGCTGAGGACGAGACCCACCTTGGGCGAGGCCGGGGTGTCGGAGGGTGCGGCAACGCTGATGACGCGCACGTCCGGCAGGGTGGAACTCGAGTCGGTGCGCGAAGCGGCGTCGGAATAGCGGGCCAGATAGCTTTCGAGCAGGTCACGCTGCACCTTGGCCTCGCGCTCGAGGCTATCGAGGGTGACAGTGTCGCGCGCGGCGGCAGAGACGGAGAGTTTCAGGCGCGCCAGGTCGTCATTGAGCGACTGTTCGAGATTGGCTTCGACTTCGGCTTCGGCGCGCAGGGCGCCAGCGACCTTGCGGCCCTCGGCGCCGATCTGGGAGTCGATGGCCTCGATCTGGGCGCGTAGCGCCTTGATGGTGGGGTGGTTGGGCAGAAGCGTCGACGAGCGCTGGGCCAGTTCGCCGCGCAGCGTCGCCTGCGACTGCACGAGATTCTGGATAATCATCGAATTGCGGACGTCGGCGACGCCATCGATGGGCTGACCGGCCTTGAGCAGGCCGAGGATGATGTCGGCGCGCGACTGGGCGGAGTTCTTGCGTTCCTGGGCCGAGGTGATCTGGGTAGCGATCGTGGAAAGCTGCTGGTCCAGAATCGACGAGCTGCCGGTGCCGCCGGTCTGGAAGAGGTCGTTGTCGGCCTTGTAGTTGGCCACGGCATTCTCGGCCTGCTGCACCTTGGTGCGGAGTTTGGCGATCTCGGTCTCCAGCCAGCCGGAAGCTTCGGCGGTGTCCGAGAGGGAAAGATCGGCGCGGCGTTTGACGTGCGCATTGGCGATGGCATTGGCGATGGCGGCAGCCAGCTCGGGATCGGTGGACTGGACGCTTACGGTGACGACGGAGGACGTCCCCGCCTGCCCTACGCTGAGCCGCTCACCGAGGTTTTCGAGGACTTTCTCGTCGCCGCTCTTGACCTCCGGCTTGACGCCGAAGAGCTGCAGGATCAGGGCGACGGGCGACACTGAGGCGCCGCTGAATTCGCGGACGTCGCGCAGGTTGAGTTCGTCGACGACGCTCAAGAGCAGGTCGCGCGACTTGATCAGCTGAACCTGGCTGGCGGCGAGCTCGGCAACGGTTATCGAGCCCAGCGACTGCTGCTCGTTGCCGATCCGCGTGAAGGCGTTGTTGCGCTGTTCGACAAGGATGCTGGCCGATGACTCATAGAGCTTGGGCACGAAGAGCAGGACCGTGAAGGTCGCCCCGAGCAGGACGAGCGTGACGACAAGAATGCGAAGCCAGCGCGCCTTTAGGGCGCCGAGCAGCGCAGCAACGTCAATGCGCACGTCATCGGCCTGGGACTCACTCACGCTCATGCAACACACCTCTTGTCCATGAGACGACTTATCGGCCCAACGTGGTAAGCATTCCGTTAAGGCGATGCAATTCGCAACGCTCCGGCAATCGCTTAGCGGAATGTTAACCATAGTTCGGGGACACTGCGCGCATCCCGTGAGTAAGAGTTTCCTCGATGCGTTGGCTCAGGCTGTTTCTGATTTTCCTGCTGGTGCCGCTTGCCGGCTGTGCTCTGAACGCACGTCCGTCGACCTATCTGGTGCAGAGCAAGGGGCCCTACACGCTCGATACTGGAGATATCGTGCGTGTGTCGGTCTATGGGGAAACCGAACTCTCGACGACCTATCGGGTTGACGACGGTGGTTCCGTCTCGCTGCCACTGGTGGGCGCAGTGCCGGTGCGCGGCCTCACCACGCAGATGGCGGCCGCCAACATTACGGCAGCGCTGGCGGACGGGTACATCCGGGAACCCAGTGTCGCAGTGCAGATCGACACTTACCGGCCTTTCTTCATCCAGGGCGCCGTCAAGAGTGCGGGGCAGTTCGCCTATGTCTATGGCATGACGGTGCGGGCGGCGATCAGCACGGCCGGCGGCTATACCGATACGGCCGACCGGACGCGGGTGCTGATCTATCGCAAGCAGGGCAAGGAAATGGCCAAGGGTACCGTCGATCTGGACTTCCCGGTCTATCCTGGCGACACGGTCGTCGTCTCCGAACGCTGGTTCTGATGGCCGACGCTCCGCTCCGTATCCTGCAGATCCTCCGGGCGCCGGTGGGTGGTCTTTTCCGGCACGTCAACGACCTGACGCGCGAACTGGCAGCGCGGGGCCACCAGATCGGCATCGTGGCCGACAGCCTCGCCAAGGATGGATTGACGGAAGAACGCCTCAACGGGCTCAAACCATTTGCGACGCTGGGCATCCACAGCCTGCCAATGCCGCGGACCATCGGTCCGGGCGATCTGACGGCGCCGTTCGCGATCCGGGCGATTGCAAACAAGCTCGATGTCGACGTGCTGCACGGCCATGGCGCCAAGGGCGGTCTCAATGCCCGTTGGGCGCGGATAGGTGCCCGCAAGCGGGTCGCGCTCTACACGCCGCACGGAGGAGTCCTGAACTACAAGGTCGGCTCGCCTGTCGGACTGATGTTCCGACTGTTCGAGAAGGGCATGGTCGACTTCACCGACGGCTTCATCTTCGAGAGCCGGTTCGCGCAGCAGGCCTTCTTCCGGATGATTGCCGAGCCGACGCAACCAACGCCGGTGATCTATAACGGGCTCAAGCCCGACGAATTCGAACCGATCACGCCGGGTCCGGACGCCAAGGATTTCGTGTTCATCGGCGAGTTCCGGGCGGTCAAGGGCATTCCGCAGCTGTTTGACGCACTGGTGGACGTACGGGCGCCGACGGGCGGCCGGCAACATTGGTGATGGCTGGCGACGGGCCACTGATGGACGATGCCAAGGCGCAGATCGCGCGGCTGGGTCTGAGCGAGCGGGTCACGCTGCTGGGCGCCAAGCCGGCACGACCGACGCTGGCGCTAGGGCGCTGCGCGGTGGTGCCGTCGCTTGCGGAGTCCCTGCCCTACGTGATCCTGGAGGCTGCCTCAGCAGCTCGGCCGGTGATCGCCACCAATGTGGGTGGCATATCAGAGATTTTCGGGCCGACCGCGGCAAGCCTGTTGCCTGCCGACGACGTGCCGGCACTGCGCCAGGCGTTGCAGGGCTACATGAACGATCCTGCCGCAGCGGATGCCGAGATGCGCATTCGGCTGACCCATGTACGCGATCATTTCTCGGTGCAGTTGATGACGGACCAGATCGAGGCACTCTACCGGCAGGTGCTGCGCACGCGGCGCGGGTGATCGCCTGGCCGTGCGAGGTTGCAAGGCCCCCTCACCCGCCGCTGCGCGGCGACCTCTCCCCCGAGGGAGAGGTTGAGGAGGGAAACTGCTGACTGGACAGGATGTTGGCACGCCAAATGCCGGGCTTGCGGGCCTCATCCTTCACCGAGTCTTCACGGATTGCGGCCTAGTCTGGGGATTAACCCCGAACGAGAGCCAGGACGCCTCAGATGTTCAGACTCGACCCCAAGCAAGCCGTGCTTGACCACGTCGCCACGCAACGAGCCGCCGCTGTCGGCCCGACCGTATTGTCGGCGGCCGCGGAGCGTATCGCGCAACTGCCTGCCGAACCGAGCTATTCGGGCAAGGTGGTGGTGGGCATTGCCCAGACCATCGAAGCCCTTTTGCTGGCGACACTCGGCATTGCAATCTACGGCAGCTATGTTGCCGATGGCACGCCGCTGTTTTACGTGCCGCTGATCCTGGGTGCGGCTGGCCTCGCCAACGTGCTGTTCAACGCAGCGCGGACGCACCGCATCACCGCCTATCGCTCGCTGGTCGACCAGTGTGCGCGGGTGCTCGGTGCCTGGTCAGCGGTGTTCCTGCTGATCATGGTCGGCATCTTCCTGTTCAAGGCGCAGGACCAGGTGTCACGTGTCTGGCTGGTCAGCTGGTACGCCAGCGGCGCCCTGTTGCTGGTGATCTTCCGCGTCTCGCTGCGGGCGCTGGTGATGCAGTGGACGGGCGAAGGAAAGCTTCGCCGCCGCACGGTGATCGTTGGTGGCGGCAAGGATGCAGAGGCGCTGATCTCGGCGCTGCAGAGCGGCGCCAACAGCGATATCGGGCTGATCGGCCTCTTCGATGACCGCAATGACGACCGTTCGCCGGAATCGGTGGCGAGCCTGCCCAAGCTGGGGCGGGTGTCGGACCTGATCGAGTTTGCACGGCGCACCCGCGTCGACCTGGTCATCGTTTCGATGCCGCTCTCGGCGGAAAAGCGCGTGCTCGAGATGCTCAAGCAGCTCTGGGTGTTGCCGGTCGACATTCGGCTCTCGGCACACATGAGCGCGCTGCGCTTTACCTCGAAGGCCTATTCCTATGTCGGCAATGTGCCCGTCTTCGACATGGCTGACCGGCCGATCTCTGACTGGAACCTGGTCTTCAAGTGGGTGTTCGACAAGGTCGTGGCGCTGACGGCGCTGATCCTGCTCTCGCCGGTGATGCTGGCAGTGGCCATTGCGATCAAACTCGAGAGCAAGGGCCCGATCATCTTCAAGCAGAAGCGGCACGGCTTTAACAACGAGCTGATCGAGGTCTACAAGTTCCGCTCGATGTATACCGACCGCATGGACGCCAACGCGGCCAAGCTGGTGACCAAGGGCGACCCGCGCGTCACCAAAGTGGGCCGGATCATCCGCAAGACCTCGCTCGACGAACTGCCGCAGTTCATCAATGTGCTGCAGGGCCGGCTGAGCGTCGTCGGTCCTCGCCCGCATGCGCTGCAGGCCAAGGCCGACAATCGGCTCTACTACGATGCGGTGGAAGGCTATTTTGCCCGCCACAAAGTCAAGCCCGGCATTACCGGCTGGGCGCAGATCAATGGCTGGCGCGGCGAGACCGACACCGTCGACAAGATCATGCAGCGCGTGCAGTTCGACCTGCACTATATCGAGAACTGGTCGATCCTGCTGGACATCTACATCGTCTTCATGACGCCGATCCGGCTGCTCAATTCCGAGAACGCGTACTGAGGATGATCAGCGCCCTGCTCCGCGCCGCGGTCCTGATCGTCCTCGCGGTTCTGGGCGCGGGGGCGGCCATGGCACAAGAGGCGCCGTGTGCCGACTGCATCAGCGTGCGCGTCGGACCACCGCAGGTGGTACGCGGCCCCTTCCCCGACGAGCTCGATGCGCCCTTTGTGGCGCTTCGGCTGGCGGATGGCACGATGCGCGGATTTACCGCCAACAGCACGACCTACGTGGTCGATGGGACATCGCTCTGGGATATGGGCGGAGACCGGCGCCCCGTGATGGAAGCGGATGTGTCGGGGAGCCTCGCCGAATGCGGTCGGTGGCTGACCTCGGTGGCGCGGACCGCCACGGGCCTTTTCGGCATGGTGCATCAGGAACGGGCCTGCCAGTACGACAAGGGCGAGACCGACAAGTCCATGGCGGTCGCCACATCTACGGACGACGGGCTGAGCTGGACGGACCTCGGGACCATCCTTACCGGCCAGGACAAGCCGACCGCCGGCACGATCACCGGCGAAGGCGACTGCACGATGGTGGATGGCCGACGGCTATTACTACGCCTATTGCCTGCGCAATACCGACTGGCAGACGATTGCCGTGCGCGCGCCCATCAATGCGCCGACGCAATGGCAGAAGTACTTTGAGGGCAGCTGGACGGAACCCGGGCTCGGAGGACGGGCGACCGCCATCGGCTTTCTGGGAACCGGGACGGGCTACCTGACGACGCAGGACTGGGTACTGGCGGTGACGGCGGACCCGTGGTTCGGCGGCGTGCGCCTTTCGGTTTCGGCCGACAAGGTGACGTTCGTCGATCTCAAGACGCCGCTCTTCCCGATCGACGGGTCGGACTGGAAGCGGCCGGCCGACACCGATCTCGTCGCCTATGCCAGCATTGTGGACCCCGTGACCGGCAGCAATGATGTCGGCGACAGCTTCGTGCTCAGCTTCATCCATGTGCCGCGCGGCAAGGGGTTCGAGAGCCGCTATCTGGTGCAGCAGGAGGTGGCGTTGACCGTGACCGATACGCCGCAGGCAGCGCCGGTCGGTCTGGCGCTGACGCGCTGGGTGGACGGGAGTGGCAAGCAGTTCGTCTCATCCACCGGGCCGCTCACGGGCGATCGCGCCGGCTTCACCCCGGAAAAGACCCTCGCTTATGTGCTGACGCAAGCGCCCGAAGGCGTTGCAAGCGTCAAGCTGGCCGAGTGCGGCCGCGGCGCTGACCAGATGCTGGCAATGGACGGCGCCTGCGACGACGGCTTTGCGCGGGAACGCACTGCCGGCTGGCTCTATGCGGAGGACCAGCCCGGTACAGTGCCGGTCTACCTTTGCGCAACAGACAGATCGCATTTCGCCTCGACGGTCGCCGACTGCGAAGGTCGTGGCAGCAAGAGCGCCCTGCTCGGCTACGGACTGGCACCGTGAGCCTTGCAGGCAACGCACCCGGCGCGATGGACCGGCCGGCGACGATGGGCGGGCTGCGGTTCGCGGTGTTTTCGACCCGCAACTTCGTCTACATGATCGCCGTGATCGCGATGAACTATACGCTGATGCGACCCTCGCCGGTCGACATGCTGTTCATCCTCTCGTTCATCATCACGCTGTTTTCCATCGCCATTGCCGAAAAGCGGCAGGTGACGGTGCGGGTGATGTTTCTCAGCCTGCTGCTTGCCTCATGGGCTGTGTCCTACATCCTCGCGTCGCTGCCGCATCTGGGGGAAAAGAACGTCATCTTCGAACTCCTGGCCAAAACCTTCGCCATCTCGATCGGGCTGATCGGGGCGTTCGTTTCGATGACCTGGAACAAGCGGCATTTCGAGACCTTCATGAGGTCTATATCGTCTCGACGGTGATCGGTTCGCTGCTCGGCACCTTCGGCTTTATCAGGCAGATCCCGGCACTGACCTGGGACGGCGCGCCGCGGGCTGATTGACGACCCCAACATGTACGGCTCGTTCCTGCTGCCGGGGCTGATTTTTTCGGCCTATTTTCTCTTCAATTCGCGCGGCGCCAAACTTTACTACATGGGCGCGATGGCGCTGATCCTGCTCGGCATCCTGCTGTCGTTTTCGCGCATCGCGGTGGTGGCGGCGAGCATCATGCTGGTGGCATACGTGGTTTTCCAGAACCGGAAGTATCCGCGCCGGCTGATCCTGATGATGCTCAGCCTGCTGCTGATCGGCATGGTGCTGTTTTCCGTCGCCAGCCTCTCATCGCCGGAGTTCATCGCCAAGCTGTCGGACCGTCTGACATTCGCCAAGTCCTACGACCTGGGTGAGGAAGGCCGCTATCACCGCTATGTGCTGGTGATCCCGATGATCCTCAGCAATCCGATCGGGCTGGGCGTGCTGCAGCTGGAAAAGATCTTCCCCGAGCCGATCCACAACATCTGGCTGAGCTCGTTCGTCAACTATGGCTGGCTCGCCGGCTTCACCTGGATCACGCTGGTGATTTCCAGTGTGATCGTGGCGGTAATCACCTACAGGCGGACGCAGAGCAGCATCATGATCGCGCTGATCCTGTCGCTGGGCGGCATCATCATGTGCTCGAGCCTGCACGAGGGCGAGCACTGGCGCCACATGTGGCTGATGTTCGGGTTGATCTGGGGGTTCTGTGCGCCCAATTTCCCGCCTGCCCCTGCCCCAAAACGGCGCCGAGGGGCGACGCGACCGCCGACGGTTCCCCGAGCCGCCGGGCCGGCGGCACCTGGGTCGGCGAGACCGGCTGCATCCTGACGCTAGAGCTGGCTCAACCAGCGCCGTCCGAGTTGGGCCGTGCCTGACGCGAAGTGCGGGGCCTGGGATTGGGCGAGACGGGTTTCGCCGTGGGTACTGATCCAGGCGAGCAGGACCATGCGGCGCAAAAGCACCATCGCGGGGATGACGTCGCGGTCGGCTCCCGAGAGCGGTCGGATGGCGGTGTAGCCGTCGAGCCAGGCGGCCTGCAGGGCTGGAACGTCGGGGCTGGTTTCGATGAAGGAGAGGGCGGAAGCGAGGTCATACATGAACCAGCCGAAGCCGCAGTCGTCGAAATCGAGGAGGGTCACGCGCGGTCCATCGACCAAGAGGTTGGCGAGGCGCATGTCGGCGTGGATGAGGCCGAAGCGGTCGGCCGTCTGGCCGTAGGCAGCGAGCGTCTCGTGCAGCCGCGCGCTGACGGCGTCGAGGGTGGCCCGCTCGGCATCGACGCCAGGGGCGTCGCGCCAGTTGCCCCACAGACCATCGGGTGCAAGCATGTTGGCGGCGGACCAGGTCGGGCGGGTGAACGTGGCCGGACGCGACCAAGACTGGATGTGCAGGTGGGTTTTCGCCGCAAAGCCGCCGATGGTGCGGAACAACGCGATCTCGCCGGCCTGCGGCTCGGTGCCTGACGCGAAGGCGAAGAGCACAGCGTAACGACCAGGCTCAAGCTCTTGCAGCAGTTCGCCGTCGCGCCCGGGCAGCGGGCGAACCACCGGCAGGTCGGTGTCACGGGCCAGCGCTTCGATCCAGGCCAGTTCACTGGCGATGGAAGTGGCGTTCTGGTAGCCCGGCCGATGGACGCGCAGGATGACGGGACCATGCGGTCCGTCGACCCGGTAGGTGTGGTTCTCGGAGAGATTGATCAGGCTGGCGCGACCGCTTTCGGTCTCGCGCCAGAGGTCGAGGCGCAGCTCAGGCAAGCGAAGCTCCGGATATTCAGTTGCGCGGGCCGGCCCGACCCGGACCGGCAGTCGCGCATTCGCGCGGCTCGATAATCTGCAGGTCGGGCGAGATGGCGCTGTCGTACTGGTAGGCATAGACGCGCTCGGCACTGGCGGCGGCGACGGTGATACCGAAGGTGTCCGGCGTGAAAGCGATGCGCAACTCCGTGCTGCCGGGAGCGGCGCAGGCCATGGCGGCGGCTGGATCCGCGACCGGCGCATTAATGAGGGTGATGCGGCTCAGGCCCTGGGCGGAAAGTGCGGCCAGCACGGCGTCGCGCACCGGAGCGAAGTCGGTGCCATTCCAGAACTGGTAGTCGGGGGTGGCCAGCGCCAGAGTGTAGGCGGCCTCATAAGCGGCGTAGACGGCGCTCTGCAGATCGACATCGCGCGGCGCAGCCGGATCGAAGCCGGGCACAGCGACCGGCAGGTCGGCAGGCGGTGTCTCAAGGTCCGGGACAGGCGCTTGCTCAGGCTGGGCGAGGAGATAGGCGTCTGCCAGCAATTGCACGACGCTTTCGGCGTGGCAGGGCGCCGCGCCGAGGTCGAGCGCGAAAACAGCGTCGGGTACCGGATAGCCGGTGACGTAACCGGCATGGCAAAAACCCTGCTGCATCAGCGCGAAGGGAATGGTTGGCGGGGTGGTGACGCTCGGCGTCCCCTGCCCTTGCGGCATGGTGTATTGCGGGTAGACGGCGAGTTCGCCTTCCCTCAACGGCTCGCCGGTCCACTCGCTGACGATGAAAAAGGCGCCGGCATCAAACAGCAGCGTATCGGCATCCATGCCGAAGGGATTGAAGTCATCATTGCCGGCCTCTTCTCGGGTGCGGCCGGCCACGAAAGCGAGAACGCTGGCACCAATGCGGGCCTCTACGCTCTCGGGATCAGCCGCGGTGCCGGGACCAACCTGGGCCAGGGCTGGCAGCGCCAAAGCGAGGAAGGCGAGAGCGGACAAAGCCAGGCGCATGATCACACTCCCAAATGACACAAGGGCCCCGATTCTGGGGCGTATCCAGTCGGGGGACAAACAACAGGAGGGGAGAATGGTCGGAGTGACAGGATTTGAACCTGCGACCCTTTGTCCCCCAGACAAATGCGCTACCAGGCTGCGCTACACCCCGACACGCGGGAAGTACATAAGCCCGGCGCGTGAGGCAAGAGGCTTTTTCGGGGCAAGGGAGAGCGTGGCCTCCGTACTTCGTGCAACCACTGCAACTTTGTCGCTCCGGATGGCAAATCAGGCGCAACCCGCATAGCGTTGGCCCATGGCATCCACACCCAGAGCTCCCTCTGCCCCCTTCAACCGGCTGCGGCGCACCCTGCGACTCCTCTATCACGGGCGCTCGGCCACGGCGGTGCGCTTCCAACACGCAGTGCTGGTTGTTGATCTGGCAATCATCGCCTTTTTCATCGCCGGGCCGCTGCTGCGCGATCTGCCCAGCTATATCTGGATCGATATCGCCGTTGCCATCCTGCTGTCCTGCGATATCGCTGCGCGCGGGCTGGCGGCGACGGACGTGCGGCGCTGGCTCCGCCAGCCGACCACACTGGTCGACCTGTTCGTGCTGGTCACTCTGCTACTGCCAGCCTGGCTGGCGAACTTTGGTTTCCTGCGGATCCTGAGGCTCTGGACGTTGTCACAGAGCGGCTTCCTGTGGCGGCCGCTGCGGACGCGCGGGTATCGCGAGTGGGAGGAAACTGGCCGCGCCATCGTCAATCTGGTGACGTTTCTGTTCGTCGTCGCCAGCTTCATCTTCACCTTCTTTGCCGGACCGGAGTCCGGCATCGAGGGCTATGTGGATGCGCTCTACTATACGGTGACCTCAGTCACGACCACCGGCTATGGCGACATCACCCTGCCCGGTGTCTGGGGCAAGGTGGTCGCGATCGTGGTGATGATCGTGGGCATTTCACTGTTCGTGCGGCTGGCCCAGTCGATCTTCAAGCCGACAAAAGTCTATTTTCCATGTCCGCAATGCGGTTTGAACCGTCACGACCCCGACGCGGTACATTGCAAGGCCTGCGGCCAGATCCTCAATATCCCTGACAGCGGCGCGGACTGACGACCCTCCCTACCCCTCCAGCCCCGTGCGGGCGGTGCGGGCCATGCGCACGAGGGTATGGTGCATGTCCTCGGCGGAGGTCAGGGGCACGTCAAAGAAGATGCGCCGGATGTCGTCGCCCAGCGCAATGGTGAAACCGTCCTCTTCGATGCCGGTAAGGGTCCAGTTGCCCTGCGGCGCCTTGAGGTAGAAGCGGGCGTAGTGGTCGACCGAGTCGAAATGGTCCTCGTTCATGTGCTCGACGGCGCCGGGTTCGCGGGCGGCGAGGTCGGCGGTGATGGCGGACCGGACGAGCAAGTGATCGGGCGTCAGGGCATAGGCCTTGCCGAACCCGCCATTGAGGCTGGCTGCGGTGGGAGTAAGACGGAAGAAGCGGAAGTCGCCCAGGTCGGCATAGAGTTTGGCCTTGGGCTGGTGGTTGAGATAGCGGGTGCGGAGGCGCGCGTGCTCGGTGCTGTCGCGGTCGATTTCGGTGGCACCGGCGGCAATGCTGATACGCGGGTGGGCCAACGGATCGCCCTTGCCGGGTTCACCCAGCAGCAAGGCGCAGCGCGGATCGGCGCGCAGGGCGGCGGTATGCGGGGCAAGACCGGAGATCAAGAGGATCGGGCTGCCATCGAGATCAGTGGCGACGCCGACGCGGCTGACGGCGGCGCCCCCGACTGCGCGTCAATCACCGAAAGGGCGCCGGCGCGGGCGGTGCGGAGCAGCGTTCTGGCCAACCGGATGGCTTCGGCATCGACCTCGCGCAGGACGGATTTTTCTTCGGGCACTTTTTCGCGGCTCTAAATGGTGATTTTTTTAGTCATATTTTAAAGTTCGGACTTCGCCAAGAGGGACCGTTGCCAATCCGAAAGCTGCGATCACGCCACCAAGTCGGCCACTTTGGCGTCAGCGGCGCGGGTGGCGTCGGCGGGGGTGAGGCTGACGAGGAGGCCGCGCTGGCCGCCATTGATCAGCACCTCGTCGAAGAGGTCGACCGTCTCATCGATGGCAGTCGGGACCTTCTTGCGCTGGCCAAAGGGACTGATGCCGCCAACCTTGAAGCCGGTGATGCGCTCGGCGTCGGCCGGCTTCATCATCTGGGCTGACTTGCCGCCAAAGACCGAGGCGAGCTTTTTCATCGACACTTCGCAGTCGGAGGGCACGATGACGCAAACCGGCTTGCCATCGACCTCGGCCATCAAGGTCTTGAACACCTGCTCGGACGCCACGCCGAGGGCCTCGGCAGCCTGCAGGCCGACGCGCGGGGCGTCGGGATCGTAGTCATAGGGATGCGGAGTGAAGGCAACACTGGCGGCCGAAAGGGCCAGCGTGGCGGCAGTGGTCTTGGACATGGGCCCTGCCCCGGCTCAGCCTTCGCGAGCGCGCTCAGGATGCGCTTGCAGTCGAGCAGTTCACGAAGGACGTCGGAGAGCTTTTCGCGATCCTGGTCGGTCAGAGCCTTTTCTGCAGGGGGGCGCGAGCCGAAGCCGAGTCGCGGCCGGCGGGGGACCTCGATCTCGACTGCGTCGTCCGAGTCGTCGGCGAAATCGGGCATATCGACAGCCGGCTCGTCATCGGCCGCAGCCGGGGCCAGCGCTTCGAGCGGCCGGCCTTCGCCGATACCGACGACGTAACGGATGCCCTGATCCTTGAGGATGCGCTGCACCCCCTTGATGGTGAACCCCTGATCGTAGAGCAGGTGCCGGATGCCCTTGAGCAGCAGCACATCTTCGGGGCGGTAGTAACGCCGGCCACCGCCGCGCTTGAGCGGCTTGATGGTGGAGAAGCGAGTCTCCCAGAAGCGCAGGACGTGCTGAGGCAGGTCGAGCTCCTCAGCCGCCTCGGAAATCGTACGAAAGGCGTCTGGAGATTTTTCCAACGAGGTCCACCGCGAGGAAACTGTTATTTTCCAGCGCGAACCATAGATTTGTTGATCTTGGATTTCAACACGTTGCTGGGTTTGAACACCAGAACTTGCCGCGGCAGGATGGGGACTTCCTCACCCGTCTTGGGATTGCGGCCGATCCGCTCGTTCTTGGAGCGGACCTGGAAGGATCCGAACGAGGACAACTTGACGTTTTCGCCCTTCACCAGCGCTTCGCCGATCATGTCGAGCACCCGCTCGACGAGCTCGGCCGATTCGGTCCGCGACAGGCCGACGGACTCGTAAACAGCTTCTGCCAGGTCCGCACGCGTTACAGTCTTCTGAGTCATTGGTTCCCCCCGTTTCGCCAAACTGGGCATTGATCCCATGAGGAGCCCACCCTCGGGATTGGGAGAGACTACCGTCAGAGTGTGTCGGTTGGCAATCTGCCTTGGCAATCACCACCTTATGAGTGATGCACCCCAAGTAAAACCGCCGCCCATGGCCTCGATCATTACCAGATCGCCTCGCTTGATCCGGCCATCTGCAACGGCGGTACTGAGCGCCAGCGGCACGGAAGCGGCAGAAGTATTGGCGTGACGGTCGACTGTGACCACAACTTTTTCGGGGGGAAGGCCGAGTTTCTGGCCAGCGCCGTCGATGATGCGCTTGTTGGCCTGGTGCGGCACGAACCAGTCGAGATCGTCGATGGTATGGCCAGTGTCTTCCAGCACCTTGTAGACGACGTCGGTGATCATGCCGACGGCGTGCTTGAAGACTTCCTTGCCCTCCATGCGGACGTGGCCCATCGACTTGGTCGAGCTGGGGCCGCCGTCGGTATAGAGCTTGTTCCAGTGATGGCCATCGGAACGGAGCGCCGTGGCGAGCACGCCGCGTTCCATTTCACCTGGCTTGGCCAATTCCATCACCACCGCGCCGGCGCCGTCGCCGAAGAGCACGCAGGTGGTGCGATCGTTCCAATCGAGGATGCGCGAGGCGGTTTCGGCGCCGATCACCAGCGCGCGCCTGGCAAGGCCGTTCTTGAGAAAGCTGTCGGCGGTGCCCACGGCATAGACAAAGCCAGAGCAGACGGCCTGGATGTCGAAGGCGGCGCCGTGATGCATGCCGAGCTTTTGCTGGACGACCGCGGCAGTGGCCGGAAAGGTCATGTCGGGCGTCGTGGTGGCGACGATGATGAGGTCGATGTCCTCGATCCCCAGACCCGCGTTCTCGAGCGCCTTGCGGCCAGCATTGGCGGCAAGGTCGGAGGTGTTCTCGCCTTCGGCGGCGATGTGGCGCTGGCGAATGCCGGTGCGCTGCACGATCCACTCGTCGGAGGTATCGACGATCTTGGCCAGATCGTCATTGGTCATTACCTGCGCCGGTAGATAGGCGCCGACGCTGCGGATGAAGGTACGCTTTTCGGTCACGCGGGTTTGGCCTCGGGTTCCGGGTCGTTGGCCGACCCTTGGGTGGTGAGGGTGGGGAAGCGGCGCATGCCCTCCCCGATCTTGTCGAGCACGCGGCTGCGGGCCATTTCGTAGCCCAGGCCGAGGGCAGCCTTGAAGCCGATCTCGTCGGTGCCGCCATGGCTCTTGATGACGATGCCGTTGAGCCCGAGGAAGACGCCGCCGTTGATGTTGCGCGGGTCGAGCTTGCGCTTGAGTGCCTGCAGCGCCTGGCCGGCAATGGCGGCGCCGAGCATCGAGACGATGTCGGCCTTGAGCGCATTGCGGATATAGGTGCCGACCTGGCGGGCAGTGCCTTCGGCGGTCTTTAAAGCAATATTGCCGGCAAATCCTTCGGTGACGACGACGTCGACTGTGCCCTTGCCGATATCATCGCCTTCGACAAAGCCATGGTAGACGAAACCCGCGCCGCTCGCCTCGCCGAGGATTCTTGCGGCTTCCTTGACCTCGTCGTGGCCCTTCATCTCTTCGGTGCCGACGTTGAGCAGGCCGATGGTCGGGGCTTCCTGGTCGAACAAGGCGCGGGCGAGCGCTGCGCCCAGGATAGAGAAATCAACCAGCTGCTTGGCGTCGCCGCCGACGGTGGCGCCGACGTCGAGCACGATGATGTCAGTGCGAATGGTCGGCCAAATGGCCGCGATGGCGGGGCGGGAGATGCCTTCCATCGGCCGCAGGCAGAAAGTGGCCATGGCCATCAGCGCGCCGGTGTTGCCGCCGGAGATGGCCACATCGGCCTCGCCGTCCTTGACCGACTGGATGGCCGCCCACATCGAGGAGTTGTTGCGGCCCTTGCGCAGCGCCTGGCTGGGCTTTTCGTCCATGCTGATGACATTGTCATTGTGGACGATGCGCGAGACGGGTTTCAGCTCAGGATATTCCTCGAGCAGCGGCGCGATTTCCGCGCTGCGGCCGTGGAAGATGAAGCTGGTGTTCTTGCGCTCCTTGAGCGCGAGCCGGGCCCCGTGGACAGCCACGCGAGGTCCGTGGTCCCCGCCCATGGCGTCTACCGAGATACGTATAGAGTCGGTCATGATTGCCCGGATTCCGGCCCGCTCGACGGGCTCGTCGCCAACATACTCAATCGCTTAGTCCGCGCAAGCCCGGCGGGCCCCGCGGGTTCAGCTCTCGTCGAGGTCCTGCTTAAGCTTCTTGAGTGCGGCGAAAGGATGGATTTCTGCTTTGGCCTCGGCCAGTCCGAGCGAGTCGATGCTTTCGCCCGGCGCGCGCGGATATGGATCGATGCCCAGCGCGATGGTCTCGACGATGAGGTCGCTGAGATCGGCTTCGTTGCCATCGAAATGGTCGGGAATGTCCTCGCCTTCGAGATCAACGAACACTTCCGCATCGGCCTTGTCGGCGTGGTCCTTTTCAGCGCCGGGGAGGAAGATGCGGTCGATTGGCTCGCCGATTTCCTGGACCACCGGCTCAAAGCTGATGACGCTCTGCTGGGTGACGATGGCGGTCAACCGGCCGGTAACGCGAATGCCGCCCTTGAAGCGGACGGCGTGAAGTTTCACCTGCAGCCGGTCGAGCGAGAGGACGCCCAGCTCGACGGCGAGGCCATCGCGTTCGGGTTTATCCACCGTCAGATCGAGATCGCGCCCATCGCGCGGCATCGAATCGAGGCGAATGCTGGCGCCGGTGATGCGCAGGCGCTCGGGCATAGGGGTCATGCCGGGTCTCCCAGCTCGATCTTGCCGCCGATGATGGAAACCGTCGGCTGGCGTTCCAGCCGTTCAGCCTCGGCAAAGAGATAGCCGGTCAGCCGGTCGGCGGCGGCGTCGGGACTGCCGTCGAAGAGGTTACGGCGAATGACGTCCTCGACCTCGGCGGGGTCGCCGCGGTCCATGGCCTCGTTGAGGCTGGTCATCAGGCCATAAAACAGATTGCCCATCTTCTGGATCTTTTTGGGCACAGAGAGATCCCCTGCCCCCATCTCGCGCAGCGAGCGATCCATGTCCTTGAAGAACAGATCAAACACAGCCTGGGAGAACTGACTGACCGGCTTGCTCTCAGCGCGCAGGCGCCGGAACACCAGCGCCAGGTGCAGGCAGATCATATCGAAGCGGCCGGTGACCGTGTCCGGGACGCCCCACTGGGCGTAAAAGATCGGCTGCCGGGATTGCGCCACAATGGCGGCATAGACGGCGTAAACCGCTTCGTTGGCAGTGTTTTTACGGAACAGGTTGAAGATCATAGGGTCGTGTGCTCGCACCTTCTGCTGGTCGGAAAGCTGTTGAAGCGGAGCGGGTATCCAAGCCCAAGCCAGCTTGCCAGCAATGGCATTTGGCAGCTAAACAGTCCGGCGTCCGCGGTCGCATGACCGCCCGAGGCGCCTGTTGCGTGCCTATAGTCGAGAGCCATCGGGAAAGTCAAATCATGCCTTTTAGCGCCAAACGCCACCTGCTCCCGATCTCGACAGCAATTGCCCTGAGCCTGATGCTCAGCGCCTGCGGCAGCAGCGGCCTGTCGCTGGTGACGAACCGCACGCAGGGCTACGAGATCTCGCAGGACGCGCTGGCGCAGATTCGCGTCGGCCAGAGCCAGGCGCTGGTGGTGACCGTGCTCGGCTCGCCGCAGACGACCAACAGTTTTGGGCAGGAAACTGCCTACTACTACATCCAGACCAAGGTGCAGCGGACCGCGTTCGGGATGGAGATGATCCAGGACCGGACTGTGCTGGCCGTCTATTTCGACAAGAACAAGAAGGTATCCGACAAGGCTGTCTACGGCGCCAAGGACGGCAAGGTCTTTGCCATCGAGTCGCGCAAGACCGCCTCGTTCGGTATCGACCGCAGCTTCCTCGAGTCGCTGCTGGCGTCGATCTAGGCTTTCGCGAACTCTCCGCGTCGCTTTCTCTCAACTTGCACCGTCATCCTCGGGCTTGACCCGAGGATCCAGCCTTCCTGGGCTGGATAATCACGCGTTTGCGGAGGGATGGGTCCTCGGGTCAAGCCCGAGGATGACGGTGGGTGGGGGTGAGCTGGAGCGAAAGCTCCGCCTCCATCGCCGATAGAGCGGCGCCCTTCCCCCAACTATGCTGCTGCGGCCTTGCTGCGCTGGCGAAGGTCGCCCCAGGCGAGCATGAGGATGGCGGCCGCGGCCAGTGGGATGGCGATGATGTTGATGGTCTGCCAGCCGACCAGTTGCAGCAACAGGCCCGAACTGATCGACGCCACCGCCATGACGCCGAACACCAGCTGTTCGTTGAGGCCCTGCACGCGCGCCGCTTCCTGCGGGGAATAGCTGGCGGCGAGCAAGGCGGTGGAGCCGATGAAGCCGAAATTCCAACCGGCTCCGAGCAGGATCAGCGCAGCATCGAAATGCAGCACGGTGGTGCCGGTCAAGGCGACAATCGCACCCGCCGCGATCATCGCCAGTCCGAGGCCGGCGGTGAGATGAGCGCCGAGCTTGCCGATGACCCAGCCGGTGACGAAGCTCGGCGCGTACATGGCAACGACATGCCATTGAATGGCGGTGGTCGCCTCGATGCTGGCGAGGCCGCAGACGTAGACCATAGCGAGCGGGGCCGCGACCATGACCAGCGTCATCAGCGCATAGCTGGTGGTGGCGGCGATGATGGGAATCAGCACGTCCGGCTCACGCAGCAACTGGCGGATGCTCCGCCCTTCCTCGCCCTTGACCTTGACGACGTTGGGCGCGAGCCGGGTCTGGCTGAGCACGGTAGTGGTGACGACCGCCAGGGCGGCCATGATGAGGAAGCTGCCGGCAAAGGGCGCGCCGGGGATGATGTCCTTGGTGAGGCCGGAAAGACCCGGCCCAACAAAGCCGGCGAACACACCGCCGAGGAGGACGAAGGAGATCGCCTTGCCCTTCCAGTCGGAGGGGACGCTGTCGGCGGCGGCGAAGCGGTACTGGTTGCCGAAGGCGTTGGACACCCCGACCAGAAAGAGCGCGGCGCAGAAGAGCACGAAGCTGTGCATCATGATCGCGGTGGCCGCGATCAACCCGGCCGGCAGACTCAAGGCGGCGCCGAGCATGAAGCCGTTGCGGCGGCCGAGGCGGTGGATGAGATAGCTGGCAAGGCCGCTGGTGAGCGCGAGGCCGATGACCATGGCGGTGACCGGCAGCGTCGCCAGCGAACGGTCAGGCGCGAGAGTCGCTGCCGCTAGGCCGCCGATAGCAACGACGATGGCGCCGTTGGAGCCACCGAGGGCCTGGCTGATCGACAGCAGAGCAATCGTACGAACGGGACTGTTGGCGGCCATGGACGCGTTCCTTACTTGCCTGCTCGTCTAGCGTACGCTGAGACTGACGCCTTGACCGAGGTCAAACCCACAGGTCAGGGCTTGTCGCGCACCACGGTTTTCGAGATGGCGTCCAGCACGCCGTTGACCAGCGCCGGGGCGTCGTCTTCGTAGAAGGCCTTGGCGACGTCGACATACTCGGTGATGACGACGCCGGGCGGAATGTCCTGACGGCGCAATAGTTCGAAGGCGGCGCAGCGCAGGATGGCGCGCAGGGTCGCGTCGATGCGGCCGACCGGCCAGTCATCGGTAAGTGCCGCGTCGATCGCCGGATCGATCTGCAGCTGGTTCTTGACCACACCGCCGACGATCTGGCGGAAGAAATCGGCATCGGCGGGCAGATATTGCTCGCCTTCGATCTCGCGGCCGAGGTGAAAGGCGCTGAACTGGCTCAGCGTATCTTCAAGCGACTGGTGGCCGACTTCCATCTGGTAGAGCGCCTGCACGGCGGCAAGGCGAGCGGCGCCGCGCTGGTTGGCGGTCTTACCGTCAGAGGCATGGGCCGGCCGGGGCAGCTGCGGTTTGGCCTTCGGCTTTTTGTCGTTGGAGCCGGGAGCCTTGGTCTTGGCGGACTTGGGCTTGCCGGCGGCAGGTTTCACGGACGTGATTGCCGATTTGGGTTTCAATGTCTCGGCCATTATCCAGTCCCGATCATCTCTCGCGTTCGAACGTGCGGAGCTTATCGGGCCCCAGCGTCCGCTGGTCAACCTCGACGAGGCCGGCGGCGCGCAGGCGACCGTCGATGCCGCCCAGCATGGTGGCGGGAATGCCGCCACGACCGGTGACCGAGTCGGTCTGGATGAGGTGAAAACGGTCCATCAGTTCGGCGGCGATGACGCCCTCGATCAGCTTGGCGCCGCCTTCGACAAGAAGATTGACGACGCCGCGGGCGGTGATCGCCGCCATCGCCCGGCTGAGGTCCGGACGACCGTTGCGACCATCGGTGACGATGATGTCGACGGCGTCCGGTACGTCGAACTCGCGCTCGGAAACCGAAATGATTGCAGTGGGATGGCCGGAGACGCCGGCAATCAGATTCAACTCCGTGTCGACGCCGCGCGCCCCCACTACGACGAAGCGCTGATAGATTCGGGTGTCGAGCCCCTTGATGCGGACGAAGAGCTTTGGGTCGTCGACTTTAGCGGCCTGGGCGCCGATCATGGTGCCGTCGGAGGTGGCGCGGAGCATCTCGACAAAGCGCTGCGCCTGGGGTCCGCCAGGCACCGCATTCTTTGTGTCGGAACGGCCAATCATGCCGTCCCTGGAGACGAGCAATTTTCCGGTGACGAAGGGTCGGTTCTTGGCAAAGGTCAGCCGGTCGGCCGCATAAAGCCGATGTGATGGCTCGTGCTCGGCGAGCAGCACATCGATTCCCGCACTGCGAAGGCGAACGATGCCCTGCCCCGACTGACTGTGATCGGGATTGGCGCAGCCGATGACAACCCGGGCAAGCTTGGCCTTGATGATGGCCTCGGTGCTGGGCGGTGTGCGTCCCCAGAGGCTGGTGGGTTCTAGCGTGGTGTAGAGAGTGCGGCCGCGGGCGGTGCCGCGGGCCTCTTCCACCGCCTGGGGTTCGGCGAAGGGGACAGTGCGGCCGGTGATACCGCGGCCGAACAGCAATTGCAGCTCTTCATCGACGACCAGTGCAGCAGCCGGCAGGTGGCCGGGACTGGCGCCGAGCGCAGACCGGGCGAGTCGCGCGGCGGCATCAAGCCAGCGGCGATCCGGCCCGGAGAGCTGGGTCAATCGTCTTCGTCCAGGCTCGGGGTGCGCCCCTCGTCCGCCAGCGTGCGGAGGAAAGAGCTGAAGTCCTCGGCGGCGGAGAAGTTCTTGTAGACCGACGCGAAGCGGACGAAAGCGACATCGTCGAGGCTCTTGAGCCCCTCCATGATGAGCTGGCCGATCTGGTCGGAGGTGACTTCGGTGTCGCCGAGGCTCTCGAGCTGACGGACGACGCCCGAGATCATGCGATCGACGCGTTCGGCATCGACATCGCGCTTGCGCAATGCGGTGTTAACCGAACGGGCGAGCTTGTCGCGATCGAACGGTACCTTGCGGCCCGACTTCTTGACCACCAGGAGTTCGCGCAGCTGCACGCGCTCGAAGGTGGTGAAGCGGCCGCCGCAGGCGCTGCAAATGCGCCGGCGGCGGATGGCACTGGAATCGTCGGTCGGCCGGCTGTCCTTGACCTGCGTGTCGTCATTTCCGCAGTAAGGGCACCGCATGGTTCAGTTCTCGTAGATCGGGAAGCGGCTGGTGAGCGCCACGACCTTGTCACGCACGCGGGCTTCGACGACGGCGTTGCCCTCGTCGGAATTGGCTTCGCGCAGGCCATCGAGCACTTCAACGATGAGCTTGCCGATCTGCCGGTATTCGGCTTCGCCGAAACCGCGGGTGGTGCCGGCGGGAGTTCCCAGCCGGATGCCCGAGGTAACGAAGGGCTTTTCGGGGTCGAACGGGATGCCGTTTTTGTTGCAGGTGATGTAAGCGCGGCCCAGCCCCTGCTCTGCCCGCTTGCCGGTGGCATTCTTGGGACGGAGGTCGACCAGCATCAGGTGGTTGTCGGTGCCACCGGAGACGACATCGAGCCCCTCTTCCTTGAGCGAGGCGGCGAGAGCCCGGGCGTTGGCGACAACCTGGTGGGCATAGGTCTTGAAGGCGGGCTGCAGCGCTTCCTTGAAGGCAACGGCCTTGGCGGCAATGACATGCATCAACGGGCCGCCCTGCAGGCCGGGGAACACGGCCGAGTTGATCTTCTTGGCCAGTTCCTCGTCATTGGTCATGATCATGCCGCCACGCGGGCCGCGCAGCGACTTATGGGTGGTGGTGGTGACCACATGGGCGTGCGGCACCGGTGAAGGATGCGCGCCACCGGCAACGAGCCCGGCGATATGGGCCATGTCGACCATGAGGTAAGCGCCGACTTCATCGGCGATCTCGCGGAACCGGGCCCAGTCCCAGACGCGGGAATAGGCAGTGCCACCGGCGACGATCAGCTTGGGCTTATGCTCGCGGGCCTTCTTGGCGATGTCTTCCATATCGAGCAGATGGTCGTCCTGACGGACGCCATAGGAGACGACCTTGAACCACTTGCCGGACATGTTGACCGGTGAGCCGTGGGTCAGGTGGCCGCCCGAATTCAGGTCGAGACCCATGAAGGTATCGCCCGGTTGCAGCAACGCCAGGAACACGGCCTGATTCATCTGCGAGCCGGAATTGGGCTGCACGTTGACAAAGCCGGCGCCGAACAGCTGCTTGGCGCGCTCAATGGCAAGGGTTTTCGGCGATGTCGACGAACTGGCAGCCGCCATAGTAGCGCTTGCCCGGATAGCCCTCGGCGTACTTGTTGGTCATGATCGAGCCCTGCGCCTCGAGAACGGCGCGGGAGACGATGTTTTCCGAGGCGATCAGTTCGATCTCATGCTGCTGTCGGCCGAGCTCAAGCTTGATGGCCTCGGCGATCTCGGGATCGCTTTGCAGCAGGTTGTCGGAGAAGAACTTCGGGAACAGCGAGGAGGAAGTTGCGGCGCTCATGGGACGATGACCTCGCAAGAGTACGCGGGAATGGATGTGGCCGTTGCGTTATCACGCAGAGGCGCGCGATTCCAAGGCCGGATGATGAAGCTGACAGTCTGGTTCAAGGCCTTGTGTGAAGGCATGGGGGCTCCCGTGGTCAATGTGTGGGTGCCCAGGCGAGCGGCGTGCTGTGGTTCGCGTTCCCCGATGGTTGCCCATCTTTCTCGCCAGTCGCGCGAACGCCGTGAATATGGCTTACTCTGGGTTTGAGGAAAAGGGGGACTTGCGCGCAATCTTGTCGCGCCAGTGGGCGCAGCAACCCTTGGGCCCCTCGCGCCGTTGCAGGCGCGAACTGTCGCATCACACGGAGAGAACAGATGAAGCGTATTGCCATCGCCACTGCCACTCTGGCACTTGGACTAGCGGTACCGCCTGCGGCGGCCGCCTCGTTCAACTGGGGTTTCTCGACGCCCTGGCTGGGCCTGCAGACCAACCGGAGCGTGACCTCAAACGGCGTTTCCGCGCATGACAGCGTGCGGATCGGCAAGATGCGGTTCAACGGCGGGCTCGACCTCAGCGCCGATCACAAGAGCCGCTGCGCGGCGCGGTTCAAGTCCTACAACTCGGTGACCGATACCTATGTGACGTTTGGCGGCAAGACCAAGCGCTGCGGGCTCTAAGGCTCCCCTGCTCACGCCCTCGTCCTTCGACGCGCTCAGGATGAGGGCAACTGAGCTTATCGCAACTTGTCGAGTGACCTCTTGGTGAGCCTGTCGAACTAAGTCGTCAGGCGGGCTCATCCCTAGAACAGGCGACGCGGTGGTTCGGGTGGGGGTTCGGCGGCGAGGCGGCGCCGGAGCTTGGCGAGCGCCAGACTCTGCATATGTGCGCGTGAGGCCGTGAGCGGTGCAATCAGCACTATTTCGATGCTGGTGGCCGCATCGATCGCGGCCACGCGCATCTGCGAGCCCACTTGCGTGAACTCGAAAAAGACCTGACCGGTAGACGTCGCGCCACCGGTCATCGACCTTAGCCCTGGGAGAAGTTCACGGTGCCCTGCGCGTCGAAGTTGTACACGTCGTCGCGGAAGCTGACGGTACCCTGACGGTTGGCCCAGGCCGTGATGTAGGTGGTGTGGATCGGCACCTGCACCTTGAGCGGTACGTCCTCGCGCAGGCCACCCTCGAAAGCGGCCTGGACGGTGGGCAGATCCCAGCCGCCATTGTCGCGCAGCAGCCACGAAGCGAGGCTGTCGATGCCCTCGCAACGGACACAGCCCGAGGAATGGAAGCGCGCGTTCTCGCCGAACAGCGCCTTCTGCGGGGTATCGTGCATGTAGACGTCATAGGGGTTGTAGAAGTCGATCTTGCAGTGGCCCATCGAGTTCTCGGCACCCGGGTCCTGCCGGAAGGTGTACTTGACGGCCTCAGTGGTCGACCAATCGATGTCGGTCGGCTGCAGCTCGTTGCCCTTGCCGTCGAAGATGCGGATGCGGAACTTGGTCAGGTATTCCGGATCCTCGTTCATGTACTTGATCAGGTCCTTCTCGATGATGCTCTTGGGCACCGTCCAGTAGGGGTTGAACTTGACCTGGTGGACCTTGGAATTGAGGATCGGCGTAGCGCGATCGACCTTGCCGACCACGGCGATGTGACGCTGCACCACCTGCCCGCCTTCGACGGCCTCGATCTTGGCGGCCGGAATGTTCACCACGACATAGCGATCGGAAAGGGCCGAGGCCCACTGCTCAATGCGCATAGCGTTGAGACGCAGCTGGTTGAGGCGATACTCGACCGGCACGCCCAAGGCGTAGAAAGTCGGTTCGTCGATCTGGCCGTTGATAATCAAGCCATGGCGAGCCTGGAAGACGCGCACGGCGGCGTCCAGCTTGTCGTCGAACTGGCTGTTGATGCGCTTTTCGAAGGTCATGTCGCCATTGGTCATCAGGCGACGCTTGAGCTCGGCAACCGCCTTGCCCTTCTTGCCCAAAGTGAGGCCGAAGGTCTCGCGAGTCGGCGGCTCCCAGACGCCGCCGGCAGCGATGAACTGTTCGTGGTTCTGGATGGCCAGCTGCAGGTTGTAGGCCGTATCGTACGAGAGGATCGGCTCGATCGTGTCGACAAGGCTGTTGGCGGTGGCGGTGTTGCCGTCCTTGTCCGTGTCACGCATCATGCGGCCGCGGGTGAGGGTATCCCAGATGGACTCCTCTTCCTGCGCGCGGACAATGGCCGGCATCGCGAGGGCAGCGCCAGTTACTGCCATTGAGCCAAGAAGTGTGCGCCGACTAAGCCGCATAGGATCTACTCGCTTCCGTCATTCCGAATTGCGCCTTCCACTACCACCCGACATGTCAAGGCGACAACGTGGTCAAGCAGGTGTGAACTACCGCGACCAGTTCTACGCAAAAACTATGAAAGGGTCGTACCCAAACGGTGGCGTTCGCCGGGTACAAGACTGAGGAAATAGCGAAATTTGCGGCACAAATAAGAAATGTGGCGCGCCGGGACGGAGATTGGCAATGGGGTGTGGCGCAGATGCCACAAACGCCTTTGGCCGATGCGGCGCCGGCAGGCACCACATCGGCGGAAAGGCAGAAAAGGAGCGGCCTAGAGCTTGTAGAGGATCTGGTCGACCCAGAAGCGTTCGAGGCGGCCGAGGGCCTTGTTGAGGCCTTCGAAGGTGTCGTCGTCGAGGCCACCGACCTTATCGATGGACTTGAGGTGGCGATCGTAGAGTTCGTCGATCACTTCGGCCACTTCCTCGCCCTTGGGGGTGAGGCGGATGCGGACCGAACGGCGGTCGGCGCGCGAGCGCTCCTGGAAGATGTAGCCGGTCTCGACGAGCTTTTTGAGATTGTAAGAGACGTTCGAGCCCAGATAATAGCCGCGCGAGCGGAGCTCACCGGCGGTCATCTCGGCGTCGCCGATGTTGAACATCAGCAGCGCCTGGACGGGGTTGATGTCGTCCCACCCCATGCGGTCGAACTCGTCCTTGATCAGGTCGAGCAGGCGGCGATGCAGCCGTTCGACACGGCTGACCGCTTCGAGATAAAGCGGCTTGAGCCCTGCCGGCTTTTCGTCAGCCACAACCGCGGCTGCGTTGGATTTGATAGCCATTTCTGCCTCACTGTTTTTCCGTCTGCGCGATTTTCTCGCGTCTCATGGGGCCAAACTACGGCGGTCCAAATAAGATCGCCTTAAGCCGCACACTTAAAACTATCTTACTGAAAAAGTTCGCGAATTTGGCTTTACAAGAGGTTATAGGCAGTGAGGAAATTGTAACCTTTCCAAGCCGTTACGGCGCGATCACCCAGCTAGTCGTGGGCGCGGCGCATCCGGATGGAGAGCACGAAGACGACGATGATGGCGACCAGCAGAACCAGCCGCATGGCAAAGCCGATAGCATCCATCTGCACGTCCGGATTGCCCATGAGATAGAGCAGCATTTCCACCGCCGTGGCGCCGACCAGCAGCACGGCGCCCCAGCTGGCGCGGATCCAGAGACCGACCGCGGCGAACAGTCGGGCCAGGCAGAAGATGGCCAGATAGACAAAGCCGGCAGTGCCCAGCGTCTGCAGCGGACTGACGGAACCGGAGGAGACGCCCAGGAGCCGCGCTGCGTCGGCAAGGCCGAGGAGCAGCGCGATGATCGCGACGATCCGGACATAACGGCCGGCGACTTCGCCTTTGAAATCCATGGGGCATCCTGATGCAGCGTCGGCAGGTTCATAACCTCGACACGCCGCTGCGACAAGCTTTCGGCTCGCTTGGGGCTTTGCCGCAGGCCGATCTGGCGCTAGGAAGCGGCAGCTTTCTCGGAGACCCGACATGACCGGACGCTGGCTCAGGCACGATATGGAATTCCTCGGCGGCCGGCGGCAGCGGCGACTGCGGCGTACCGGCTGGATGCGCGACATGGTGCGCGAGACGGTTCTGACGCCGCATGACTTCATCTGGCCGCTGTTCATCATCGAGGGCCAGAACGAGAAGACGCAGATCAAGACCATGCCAGGCGTCGAACGGCTTTCGGTCGATCTGGCGGTGGAAGCGGCGCGTGCGGCGCATGCCGAGGGCATTCCGGCACTGGCGCTGTTTCCCAATACCCCGGATCACCTGCGCAATGAGGATGCGAGCGAAGCCTATAACCCGGACAACCTGATGTGCCGGGCGCTGGCTGCGATCAAGAGCGCGGTCCCCGAGATCGGGCTTATCGCGGATGTGGCACTGGACGAGTATTCGAGTGACGGCCAGGACGGACTGGTCGAAAACGGCGAAATCCTCAACGACGAGACCGTCGAGGTGATGGTGCGGTCGGCGCTGGTGCAGGCCGAGGCCGGCGCCGACATCATCGCGCCATCGGACATGATGGACGGGCGCGTGGCGGCGATCCGCGAGGCATTGGACGGTAACGGCTTCGAACAGCTGGCCATCATGGCCTATTCAGCCAAGTTCGCTTCAGCCTTCTATGGGCCGTTCCGGGAGGCGGTGGGGTCCGGAGCTCGGCTCAAGGGCGACAAGCGTACCTATCAGCTCGACTATGCCAATTCCGACGAAGCGCTGCGCGAAGTGGCGCAGGACATCGAGGAAGGCGCCGACATGGTGATGGTCAAGCCGGCATGCCCTATCTCGACCTGGTGCGCCGGGTGCGCGACAGTTTTAACGTGCCGGTCTTCGCCTACCAGGTCAGCGGGGAGTACACGATGCTCAAGCTGGCGGGCGCCGCCGGGGCGATCAATGGCGAGATGGCCATGATGGAGAGCCTCTGGGGCTTCAAGCGGGCCGGCGCTGACGGAATCTTGACCTATTTTGCGCTTGAGGCGGCCCGCAAGCTCAACGCCTGAGTTTGCAGGTCTTGCGCGGGGGCCAGGGCCTCTTATCTATTGCGGCATGAGCACCACGATGACGCCAAATCGCCCTGCCCTGCCCGACCCGACCACCGCGCCGGAGCTGTTTGCTGGCGTCCTCGGCCGCCGGGTGATGGCCTACATCATCGATCTGGCGCTGATGATTGCGTTCATGGCGATGCTGTTTGTCGTCGGCCTGATCTTGAGCATCTTCACGCTGGGTCTCGGGGCGGTTGCGCTGCCGCTGATCATTCCGGTGGTGATCGTCGCCTACTACACGCTGACCCTTGGCTCGCCGATGCGCGCGACGGTGGGCATGTGGATGTTCGACCTGGTGCTGACGCCGACGCGCGGCCGCCCGCTGGACGGCTGGAAAATCCTCATCCACCCCGTGGTCTTCTGGGTGACGGTCTGGATCGCCTGGCCGGTATCGCTCGCCATTGCCCTTTTCACGCGCGCGTGAGATGGTGCAGGACCTCGTCACCGGCACGCTGATGGTGCGGCGCTCGCCGATGATCCGGCATTGGCAGCGTGTCCGCGCCGCCTAGCGGTAAGGTTGCCCCCCGCGGGAACCCGGCGTAGGGTGAGCGGATGGATTTCACAGGCCGCTCATGACGGATCAGACGCCGGAAAACACCCAGCTTTTCCTTACGGCCGCCATGCCTTGCCCGTACCTGCCCGGTCGGCAGGAACGCAAACTCTTCACTCATCTGACTGGTCGGCGCGCGACGACGCTGCACCACCTTCTGAGCGACAACGGCTTCCGCCGCAGCCAGAACCTCATCTACCGGCCGGCCTGCGATGGCTGCGCGGCGTGCCAGTCGGTGCGTATCGTGGCCGGGGAGTTCGAGGTCTCGCCTCGTTATCGGCGCGTGCTCAAGGCCAATAGCGATATCTCGGTAGAAGTCTGCCCGCCGCGCGCGACGGCCGAACAGTTCGCGCTGTTTAAGCGCTATCTCGAGGCTCGGCATGCCGGCGGCGGCATGACGCAGATGAGCTTTGTCGACTATGAATACATGGTCGAGGATACGCCGGTGCAGACGATCCTGGTCGAATACCGGATCAACTCCCTGCCCGGCCGGCCACTTGTGGCGCTGGCACTGACCGACGTGATGCCGGACGGCCTCTCGATGGTCTACAGCTTCTTCGACCCGGCGCTCAAAGCGCGCGGTCTCGGAAATTTGCTCATCCTTGATCACATCAGCCAGGTGAAACTGGCCGGACTGAGCTATGTCTATCTCGGTTATTGGGTGAAAGACTCGCCCAAGATGGCCTACAAGGGTCGCTTCCATCCTCTTGAAGTGCAACGTGGTCCGCTCGGCTGGCGCCGTCTCGACTGACCACAACGCGTCCGGAATTCGAATGAAACTGATCCTCGGCGGCGTCCGACTCCTGATTGCGCTCAGTACGTTCGTGCTGGCCGGCCTGGCTGTGATGGCCCTGCTCGGCTTTGCTGTGCCGCAGTTCGACCTGCTCAACCATTTCCAGGTGCTGCTCTTCCTGGGCGCCGTGTTTGCCTTAATCCTGTCGCTGCTGATTTTCGGGCGCGGACGTTGGAAGAGATGGGTTGTGGGCGCGGCCAGCGTCGGTTTCCTGGCGTCGGGCGTCATCTTTGTGCCGGAAGTGGTGGGCGGTTTCATGCCGCGCGATCCACTCCCGACCGACAACCGCCCGGTGCTCAAGCTGATGACGCACAATGTCTTCGGGCTCAACTTCGACATGGCGCGGGTTC
Source organism: Devosia sp. (assembly GCA_015657675.1). Lineage (GTDB taxonomy): Bacteria > Pseudomonadota > Alphaproteobacteria > Rhizobiales > Devosiaceae > Devosia_A. The sequence goes on along the minus strand of JACDQI010000011.1, from coordinate 8,275 downwards.
GGGCGGTGATCGATGCCGAGCAACCCGACATCATCGCGCTGCAGGAGTATTTTGGTGAGCAGTCGAGCGAACTGCACCCCCTGCTCAAATCAAAGTATCCCTATTTTGCGCAGTGTCGTGGCGGCAAGCGGGCCAATATCGCGATCTACTCCAAGCTGCCGTTCGAGGAAGCAGAAGAGGATGGCGCCTGCCCCAATGATGCCTACGGGAAGCAACGCACGGCGCGCATCGTCGCGACATTCAAGCTATCCGACGGCACAACGTTCTCGGTGCTGACGACGCATCTCGACTGGCCTATTCCAGTGGCGCGGCAGACCATGCAGTTCGAAGCGCTGAGCGAGGCGGTCAAGGCTGCCAAGGGGCCGTTGCTCGTCGTCGGCGACTTCAACTCGACGCCCTGGTCCTATGCGCTGCGTGACTTTGCCATGCGCAGCATGCTTGACCGGCAGACGCGGAACCTCGTCACCTTCCCGCTGCGCTTCACGGCGCCGCACCGGTTCTTCCCCGACGGGCTGATGGACACTTTCCCGCTGCTGCCGCTCGACCATGTGCTGACGCGCGGACCTATCGCCGTGCACGCCCTGCACGCGGCAGCCGACACCGGCAGCGATCACCTGCCGATCGTGGTGACGTTCTCGGTAACACCGGCCAACCTGCAGCCGGATTGCTGCAAGCCCTGAGCGCTGCTAGCCGAAAGGCCTAGCCGACAAACTTGTTGTTGCGCGGGAAGCCGTTGGGGGGCTGGCGGCCAGCGCCGGCGCGGTCGGCGATCCATTCGGTGAGTTCAGCCATCGGCTTGGTGTAGGTGCGGCCGGAGGAATCGGTCCAGGTGAGACCGTCGGCGGCGGTGAAGGTCTTCAGGTCCGAGATGCCGCCGTCCTTGTAGCGTTGCAGGCGCACGCCTTTGCCGCGGGTCATTTCCGGCAGCTGGATCAGCGGGAAGACCAGCATCTTGCGGTTCTCGCCGATCACCGCGACGGTGTCGCCGCTGACGGGCACCACAAGCTTGGCTTCCTCGGTGCCTGATACATTGAGCACCTGCTTGCCCTTGCGGGTATTGGCGATCAGTTCGTCCTCGGCCACGACAAAGCCGTTGCCGACGTTGGACACGAGGATGCGCTTGGCGCCGGGCTTGTAGACGAAGAGCTCGACAATGTCCTGCCCCTCCTCGATGTCGACCATGAGCCGCACCGGCTCGCCCTGGCTGCGGCCGCCCGGCAGTTTGTCGCCGCCCAGCGTGTAGACCTTGCCGCCTGTGGTGAGGAGCAGCAGCTTGTCGGTGGTTTCAGCGTGGCGGAACAGCTTGAGCCGGTCGCCGGTCTTGAAGCTCTTTTCGTCGATCTCGGAAGTGTGGCCCTTCATGGCGCGGATCCAACCCTTTTCGGAGAGGATCACGGTGATCGGCTCGCGCTCGATCATGGCCACGGAGATTTCGTCGAAGTCGGCGTCGGGGGCGGCAGCAAAGGTGGTGCGGCGCTTGCCGACGGTGGTGTTCGGGCCATAGGCCTTGCGCAGGTCGGTGACCTGGGTGGTGATCTCGCCCCACTGCTTTTTCTCCGAGCCGAGCAGCGCGGTCAGGTGCGCATGCTCGTCAGTCAGAGTCTTGTGTTCGGTGCGGAGCTCTATTTCCTCGAGTTTGCGCAGCGAGCGCAGGCGCATGTTGAGTATGGCTTCGGCCTGCACGTCGGTAAGGCTGAAGGCGGCGATCAACGAGGCCTTGGCATCATCCTCCTCGCGGATGATACGGATCACCTCGTCGAGGTTGAGATAAGCGATGATGTAACCATCGAGCACTTCGAGCCGATGGGTAATCTGGTCGAGCCGGTGCTGGGTGCGACGAACGAGCACATCCTTGCGATGGGCCAGCCAGGCCTTGAGCGCCTCGGCAAGGCTCATGACCTTGGGCGTGGTGCCCTTGTCGAGGACATTGAGGTTGAGCGGGATGCGCTGCTCCAGATCGGAGAGGCGGAAGAGCTGCTCCATCAGGATGACCGGGTCGACTGTGCCGACGCGCGGCTCGAGCACCAGCCGAATGTCGTCGGCGCTCTCGTCGCGCACGTCCTTGAGGAGCGGCAGCTTCTTGGCCAGCAGCAGTTCCGCGATCTTTTCGACCAGCCGGCTCTTTTGCACGCCGTAGGGAATCTCGGTGACGACGATCTGGTAGACGCCGCGGCCCTTTTGTTCGACTTCCCAGCGGGCACGCAGGCGGAACGAGCCGCGGCCGGTGGCATAGGCATTGGCGATGCTGGAGGCGCTTTCGACGAGGATGCCTCCGGTGGGGAAATCCGGTCCCGGAATGAAATGCAGCAAGTCACGGCTCTCGGCCGTGGGATTCATGATCAGGTGCAGCGCGGCGTCGCAGAGTTCGGCGACATTGTGCGGCGGCACCGAGGTGGCCATGCCCACGGCGATGCCCTGGCTGCCATTGGCCAGCAGGTTGGGGAAGTTGGCGGGCAGGACTTCGGGCTCTTCGTTGGAGCCGTCATAGGTCGGTTTGAAGTCGACAGCGTTCTCGGCCATGCCCTCCATCAGGCGCATGGCGACGTCGGTCATGCGGGTTTCGGTGTAGCGCATGGCGGCGGCGCTATCGCCGTCGATGTTGCCGAAATTGCCCTGCCCGTCTGCCAGCGGGTAGCGCATGGAAAAGTCCTGCGCGAGGCGGACCAGCGCGTCATAGATCGACTGATCGCCATGCGGGTGGAACGAACCCATGACGTCGCCGACGACCTTGGCCGACTTCTTGTAGGCACCATCCGGATCGAGCCGCAGCAGCCGCATGCCATGCAAGATGCGCCGATGCACGGGCTTGAGCCCATCGCGGGCGTCCGGCAGGGCGCGCTGCGTGATGGTGGAGAGCGCATAGCTCAGATAGCGCTCTTCAAGCGCCTTGCGCAGGTCGACAATGCGTTGATCGTCGGCGGGCGGCGAGGTGTCGGCGTCGGACATCTAGGCTTTCTGGGTCGGGCGAATCACGCCGGCATCATATCGGATCGCAGAGGATCGCGACCAATGACGCGCGGGTGGATGGCGGGTCGATCTGGCGGGCAGACCAGACGTGCATGTCGAGGAAATAGCCGGTCAGCGCAAAGGCGGCCTCGAGGTCGGACGGCGTGGCCGGAGCATCCTCTAGGAGGAAGGCCGGCAGTTCGAGCAGCCGACCGATATAGGGGGCGGCGGCGGCCAGACAGACGGCGCGGCCGGACTTTGGCGAGACGTGGGTGAGGCCCGAGGTCACTCCAGTCATGGCGCAGCTCGAGAGATCGAGGCCAAAGCCCAGTTCGTCGAGCAGCGTCAGTTCGAAACGGGCCAGCGCCATGCCGAGTGCATTGGGCGACAGGTTGCCATCGAGAATGCGGATCGAGAGGCCGAGCAGGCGGTCATGTGCGTCGCGCTCGGGCAAGAGGCGCAGGTGGTCGCAGAGCAGCTGACTGGCATAGAGGCGGGTGCGGTCGACGATCAGCGAGGCGGCGCGCGAGTCGGTGACCTCGATCGTGGTGAAGAGCCCGAGATGCTCCTCAAGGCGGGCTCGCCAGGTGATCTGCACGGAGTTGCCTGGCTGCAGCGTGGCGGCAAGCTTGCTGGATCGGCCACCGCGGATCAGCCCGAGCTGTCGCCCCCTGCCCTCGACCATGACCTCGGCGATGACGCTGGTCTCGCCATGGCGCCGGACGCCGATGATGAGCCCTTCACCGCTCCATTCCATGGCTTACTTGTTCCTGGCTTATTTGGTCCAGTCCAGCCCCATCTCGCGGTAGCGCTCGGGGTCGTCGCCCCACTTTTCGCGTACCTTGACGAAAAGGAAGAGGTGCACCTTGGTCTCGAAGATGTCCATCAGCTCGGCCCGCGAGTCCGCGCCGATCGACTTGATGGTGGCGCCGCCGGCGCCCAGGATGATCTTCTTGTGAGTGTCGCGGGTGACGTAGATCACCTGGTCGATGCGGTAGGAGCCATCCTTCTGGATGGTGAACTTCTCGTCTCGACCGTAGCGTTGTAGGGGATCTCGTCGTGGATCCTGAGGAACAGCTTTTCGCGCGTCACTTCGGCCGAGGTGAGCGCCATGGTGAGATCGGTGAGGTGATCTTCCGGGAAGTGCCAGGGCCCGAGCGGGGCATTGGCTTCGGCCCAGGCCAGCAGATCGCGCACGCCGTCGCCCTTGGTGGCCGAGATCATGAAGGTCTGGTCGAACCGGAGCCGGGCGTTCAGCGCTTCGGACAGCGCCAGCAGCTTTTCGCGCTTGATCAGGTCGATCTTGTTGAGCACCAGCACGCGCGGGTTGCGGACCGCGTCGAGGCCTTCAAGCAGAGATTCAACTTCCGGCGTCAGACCCCTTTCGGCATCGACAATAAGTGCCACGAAGTCAGCATCGCCGGCGCCGCTCCAGGCGGCTTCCACCATGGCGCGGTCGAGGCGGCGCTTGGGCGCAAAGATGCCCGGAGTGTCGACGAAGATCACCTGGCTCTGCCCCTCGGTGACGACACCGCGGATCTGGGCGCGGGTGGTCTGGGCCTTGTGGGTGACGATCGAGACTTTGGTGCCGACCAGCGAATTAAGCAGCGTCGACTTGCCGGCATTCGGTGCACCCACCAGGGCAATGAAGCCGCAGCGGGTGGTGTCGGTCGGCGTCGCCAGCGGCGTGTTCGGGTCGGTTTCGTTCGGATCGGTCAAAGTGTTTCGCGCCAGACTTTTTCGCGGACGAGAAAGCGTTCGGCGGCCTTGTGTTCGGCGAGCTTCTTGCTCGGGCCGGTGGCGGTGAGCGGCTCATAGGCGCCGATCTTCACCGAGATGGTGAACTCGGGCGCATGGTCGGGGCCAGTGCGTTCGACTTCGTGGTAGATGGGCGGTTCGAGGCCCTTGGCCTGGGCCCATTCCTGCAGCGTAGTTTTTGGGTCGGCCCGCACATTTCCAGCCTGGCTGATATGCTGCCCGAAGAGGCGTTCGACCACCTCATAGGCCTGACCGAGGCCGGCGTCACAATAGATGGCGCCGATCACCGCCTCGGCAATGTCGCCGAGGATGGCTTCCTTGCTGGCGCCGCCGGTCCGGGCTTCGCTCTCGCCCAGGTTCATGTGCTTGCCCAGTTCGAGCTCGCGGGCGATGGCGGCGCAGGTCTCCTTCCGCACGAGGCTATTGAGCGAGCGGCTGAGCTCGCCCTCGTTGGCCTTGGGCAGGCGGCGGTAGAGCATGTCCGCCACCACCAGTCCGAGCACCCGGTCGCCCAGGAACTCGAGCCGCTGGTAGCTGCGCTCGACCCGCTTGCCGGGAGAGACGGCGCTCGAATGGGTGAGCGCGCGGTCGAGCAGGTCCGGGTCCGCGAAGCGGTAGCCCAGACGGGCTTCCAGCTTGTCGTGCCCGCGTGCCTTGACCATTACTGATAGACGGACTGGAACATCCGGTCCAACCGCAGCGTCTCGGGCCATTCCCAGACGGCCCAGGGGGCGCGGTTGTCCTTGACCGAGAAGAAGCGCGCTTCCGCCTTGCCGATCAGGTTATCGAGCGGCACGTAGCCAACGGCGCTGAGCACGCGGGAATCCTGTGAGCGGTCGCGATTGTCACCCATCATGAAGTAATGGCCTTCCGGCACGACATACTCTGCGGTGTTGTCGAGCGGCTGGTCGTCGGAGACTTCCTGGATGGTGTGCGTGACGCCGTTGGGCAGGGTTTCCTTGTAGACCGTCACCGGTGCATCGCGGTTCTGGCTGTCGCGATCGATGGTTTCACCGATCTTTTCGCGTTCGACGAGGGTACCATTGAGATAGAGCCGGCCTTCCTTCATCTGCACCTTGTCGCCGGGCAGACCGATGAGGCGCTTTATGTAGTCCTCGTTGCTGGCCTCGTTGTGGAACACCACGACGTCGCCCTGCTGGGGCAGGCTGCCGAAGAGGCGCCCATTCACGGGAAGCGGCACGACGAAGGAATACTTGCCGTAGCCGTAGCTGAATTTGCTGGCGACGAAGTAGTCGCCGATCATCAGCGTGGACTGCATGGAGCCGGTAGGGATCGAGAACGGCTGGAAGAGGAAAGTGCGGAACAGCACGGCGATGATCAGCGCCTCGGCGATCACCACGATGGTGTCGACCAGTTCGCTGCGCACGGTCTTTTTCTTTTCCACCTTGGTGGCTGCTTGGTTCATCTGGTCCCAGACCTTTGGGTGAAAACGGTTACGGGAGCGCTGCCGCCTGGTCAACGGGCAGCGCTTCGATGATGACAAAGGCCTGGGCCATGCCGCCATCGTCGGTAATGGTGAGGTGGATATGAGGCTTCATGCCGGCCGGCACAAGCCGTTCCAGCGCGCGGGCTGCACCATTGGTGAGTTTCATGGTGGGCTTGCCGGAGGGCAGATTGACCACGCCGAGGTCACGCCAATAGACGCCCCAGCTCATGCCGGTGCCAAGTGCCTTGGCGCAGGCCTCCTTGGCGGCGAAGCGCTTGGCGTAGCTCGCCGCGCGTTGCGCCCGGGCGTCGGACTTACGGCGTTCGAGCTCGGTAAAGCAGCGCTGGGTGAAGCGCTCGCCATAGCGCACCAGGGTCTTTTCGACGCGCGAGATCTCGCAGAGGTCGTTGCCGAGGCCGATGATCACGCCAGCCCCCGCGAGCCCGGCTTGATGGCGGGGATGGCCGCCAGTTCGGGCGGCAACTGGTCGGCAGGATAGGCCGGGACCTTGTACTGGGTCAGCGCGATCAGCGGCACGCCGATATCGGCCTCGCCGGCGCTGCGGTCGATCAGGCAGGCGGCTGCCACGACGTTCGCGCCGATGCGGCGGACGGCGTCGATGCATTCACGGATCGAGAGGCCGGTGGAAACGATGTCCTCGACAATGATGACCTTTTCGCCCGGCGCGATCTCGAAGCCGCGGCGCAACTCGAAGACGCCGTTGACGCGCTCGGTATAGATGGCGGGCTTTTTGAGATGCCGTGCCGTCTCGTAGCCCGGGATAATGCCGCCGACGGCGGGCGAGACGATCTGACTGACGTCGCCATAGCCAGCGGCGATGATCTTTTCGGCCAGCGCCTTACAGAGCTTTTCGGCCTTGTCCGGATGCATGAAGACGCGCGCCTTCTGCAAGAACACCGGCGAGCGCAGGCCGGAGGACAGAATGAAATGTCCCTGCAGCAGGGCGCCGCTCTCGCGGAACAGGCTCAGCACGTCTTCGGTGGTCACGCGGGCTCCTTTGGCCGGGCCGGTTCGGCCCATTCGAGGGTGGAGAGGGCACTGGCCTCGGCGATGGTGGCGCGGCGCGCCGAGGAGAGCCCGGAAGTGAGCTTGATCTGGGACAGCACGTCGGTGAGCTGCGCCAGGTCGCGCACCTCGAGTTCGATGATGAACTTGTGGAAGTCCGGCGAGTCCATCCGCATCGTCATATTATGGATGTTGGCCTCGCAGGCCGCAATTGCCCCGGAGAGATGGGCGAGCGAGCCGGGCCGATTGACCGAGAGCACGGAAATCGCCGCCTTGTGCAGCGTGTGCTCGCGACCGGTCATGTCCCAGCGAACGTCGATCCATGCGACATCGGAATCGTGCAGTTCGACCAGCGCATCGGAATGGATCGGGTAGACTTCGATCGGCGCGCCGGGGCGCATGATGCCGACCAGCCGGTCGCCGGGCACCACGCCTTCGGGCGAAACCGAGACGGCGGTGTTAAAGCCCAGCTGCTCGAGGGCCGCGCGGGCGTTGGGGCCAGAGCGCTGGCCACCCGGGACGCGGAAGCGGAAGACGTCAGTGGCGCGCAATGCAAACCAGCCCTCGGCCTTGTCGGGCACCGGCAGATCGATCTTCTTGGTGCGGCGCTTGCGCAGGCCCTTGACCGCGGCGAGTTCGGTGGCCACCGCGTCGGAGGCGACCTTGCCCTCCCCCACCGCGACCAGCAGCTCGCGCTTGCCGGCAAAGCCGAGGGCCTCGCCCAGCGCCTTGCCTTCAGCGTCATCGATGCTGACCGCCTCGCGCTCGAGGATCACAGCGAGCACATGCTCACCCAGCGCGAAGGCGCGCTGCTGGGCGGCCTGGCGCACGGCGCGGCGGATGGCCGAGCGGGCCTTGCCGGTGGCGGCGATGTTTTCCCAGTTGCTGGGCGGCAGATGGTTGTGGTCGCGGATAATCTCGACTTCATCGCCGGAGCGCAGCTGGGTCACCAGCGGCATGATGGCGCCGTTGATCTTGGCGCCGACGCAGGTGTCGCCGATATCGGTATGCAGCGCATAGGCGAAGTCGATGGGGGTTGCGCCGCGCGGCAGGGCAATCAGTCGGCCCCGCGGGGTGAAGCAGAACACCTGGTCCTGG
>JACDQI010000115.1 GCA_015657675.1 Devosia sp. | reverse complement strand
CGCCTGCGGCAGCGCAAAGAACTTGCCGGGATGAATGCGGCTTGGCACCAGGAAGTCACGGGCGCCTTCGGGCGAGGACGCCGTCAGAATCGGCGTCGAGTATTCGGCAAAGCCGATCTCGCCCATGCGGCGACGCATCGAGGAGATCACCTTGGTGCGCTTGACAATATTGGCGTGCAACGTCTCGCGCCGCAGGTCGAGGAACCGGTACTTCAGCCGGATATCCTCCGGATAGTCCGGCTCGCCGAACACCGGCAGCGGCAGTTCGGTGGCTTCGCTCAGCACCGTCATGTCGCGGATGAAGACTTCGATGGCGCCGGTCGGCTGGTTGGCGTTGACCGTCTCGGGCGTACGCGCCTTGACCTCGCCGTCGATGCGGATGACCCACTCGGAGCGAACCGTCTCGGCCAGCTTGAAGGCTTTGGAATCGGGGTCGATCACCAGCTGCGTCATGCCGTAATGGTCGCGCAGGTCGATGAACAGCAGCCCGCCATGGTCACGGACGCGATGCACCCAGCCCGACAGGCGCACATTATTGCCCACGTCCCCCACACTGAGGGCTGCGCAAGTATGTGTGCGATAGGGGTGCATTTTTTCGACTCTTGATGAGGGGTTTAGGGGGAAAATAGCGGCGCGAAAAGCGCATGCAGGGGCGCGTTTGTCAAGTTTTCGGGGCGTTCCGCCTGGTCCGCCGCAAAGCTACGGGGCAATTGTTTCTGGAATGCGCCCCGTTCCCCTGTTAAGAGGCAAGCCAAGCACTTGGCCTTGAAAGGCAATACATGGAGCTCATCACCTCCACCGACCTGCTCGCTGACTTTTGCCAGCGGGCTGCCGGGTTCGACTACGTGACCGTGGATACTGAGTTTCTGCGCGAAACCACCTATTGGCCAAAACTCTGCCTGCTGCAGGTCGCGACCGAGGACGAAGCCGTCCTAATCGACCCGCTGACCGACGGGCTCAGCCTTGTGCCCTTCTTTACGCTCCTGACCAATCCCAAGGTGGTCAAGGTGTTCCATGCCGCGCGGCAGGACATCGAAATCTTCGTCAAGCTCACCGGCAAGGTGCCCGAGAACATCTTCGACACGCAGGTTGCAGCCTCGGTCTGCGGCTACGGCGACAGCGTCTCGTACGACAATCTGGTACGCTCGGTGACGGGCGTCGAGCTCGACAAGTCCTCGCGCTTTACCGACTGGTCGGCGCGGCCGCTGAGCGAAAAGCAGCGTCTCTATGCCGTGGCAGACGTCACCCATCTGCGCGACATCTACAAGAGCCTCGTCGAGCAGGTCGACAAGACCGGTCGGTGGGACTGGGTGGAGGATGAACTCTCGGTCCTGCGCTCCATCGATACCTATGTGGTGCAGCCCGAGAACGCCTGGGAGCGCCTCCGCGCCAAGCTCAACCGACCGCGCGACGTCGCCGCGTTGCAGCAGCTGGCCGCCTGGCGCGAGAAACGCGCCCAGGATTCCGACCAGCCGCGCAGCCGGGTGCTCAAGGACGATGCACTGATCGAGCTCGCGATGCAGCGCCCGACCACTGCCGAGGCCTTCGACAAGCTGCGTGCCGTGCAGCGCGGCTATGGTCGCTCGTCGGCGGCCGGCGAGATCATGTCGATCATCAAGCGCGTCGAAGCGCTGACCAAGGGCGAACTGCCGGACATGCCGGAGCGCTATCGCGGTCCTTCGCCCAAGGGCGCCGTCGGTGACCTGGTGCGCGTGCTGCTGAAATCTGTATCGGAAGAACACGGCGTCGCCGCAAGGATCATCGCCACCTCCGACGATATCGACGCCCTGGTGCTCGACGACGACGCGGACGTCCCTGCCCTCAAGGGCTGGCGCCGCAAGCTCTTCGGCGAAAAAGCATTGGCTATCAAGCACGGCAAAATCGGTCTCGCCGCCACGCGCAAGGGTGTCATCGAGATCGAGATCAAGGACTAGCCCGACACCACCTTGGCTGACTTGATGCCCGCGACACCTGCCAGCTGGTCCAAACGGCCTTGCAGGTGTTCGCCGTCGAGGAACGCCAGGTCGGACGGCAAATGCAGTTCCAGCGTGCCGTCGACCAGCGCAAAGCCGGCGCGCGGCAGCACGCCGGGCATGGCCGCCGACATCGGATAGGCAACGCGGAAGATGGCACCCAGGAGGCGCGCTTTCATGCTGCCCGATGGGCCGGCCAGCGCCAGCAGGCTCTGGTTCTGGCTCTTGTGCTTCAATCCCATGTAGCGGACAGCCAGCACCTCGGCGAGAAAGGCCCTGCCGGGGTGATCGACGCCCGTCAGTGAGCCATAGGCGATCAGGTCCACGCTCTGCTCGCCACGATAGTCGGGATGGCCACGCCAGCCGATGTCGGCCAGAAAGCACGCAACCTTGCGCAGCCGCAGCTCATCGGCGGTTTCGCGCACGCCGATGGCGGTGAGAAATTCAGCCGTGAAATCAATCAGGTCCGTGGCATGAGCGGGTGAGCGCGAGCGCAGCACGGACATCTCCTCGGCGCCCTGCAGCAGCGGATCGACGCGGCGTTCCTTGTCGTCGAGCAGGCCATAAAGATAGCCCTCGCGCACGCCAAGCGCTGAAAACATCACCTTGTCGTAACGGCCAAACTTGAGCACTTCGGCCAGCACTGCGGCGCCATAGGGCACCAGATCGCGGCGACCCGAGCTCATATGCTCGGCGCCAGTATAGGTCTTGTCCTTGTCGTACTCGGCGACAATTTCTTCGCTCAGCTTGAGCAAGTCGGCAGCCGGCGCCTCATAGTGCTGCACCATATGCAGCGGATACTTGCGCAGGACCTGGTGCAGCTTGGCAAGCGACCGCCAGGTGCCGCCGATGGCGCAGAAGGTAGCCCCGGCTTTGCCTTCGACGATCGACGAACCCTTGAGCCGTTCACGCGCCAGCTTCTGCGCCTGGGCGGCGGAGCCGCCACTATCGTCCTGCAGGCGGATGACGCCGAGTTCATGCGTCTCGCCGGGTGAGTCGGCGCCTGCATTGAGAGCCGAAAGCTCGAGGCTGCCGCCACCGAGGTCGCCGACCACCCCGGTAAAGCCAGGAATACCGGCGAGGACGCCCAGCGCCGCGTAGTGAGCTTCTTCGGCGCCGCTCAGCACTTGCACCTTGGTGCCCATCAGCGCTTCGACGGCGTCGACAAAAGCCTTGGAGTTACTGGCATCGCGGACTGCCGAGGTCGCCAACACATAGACCTTGCCGACCTTCATCAGCTTCGTAACGAGGGCAAAGCGCTGGACCGCCGTGAGGGCCCGGTCGATGTTCTCGTAGGCGAGCTTGCCGGTGGCGGCGACGCCGCGGCCAAGCGCACAGGCCGACTTTTCATTGTAAAGATGGGTCAACGCCCGTGCATGCCGTTCGTAGACCACGAGACGGACGGAATTCGAGCCGATATCGAGGACCGCGACGGGCTTGGCGCCCTTGATGCGCCCCTGCGCGGTCGGATCGGCGTCAACGCCCCAGAACTGATTCACTCGTCACTCTCATCGTTGTCGTGCTGCACGGCACTCCCACGCCCCGAAAGGCTGGCATTGGTCATGAAGTACTCATGCGCGCTGAAGGGCTCTTCACCCTCCCGCAGCCGAATACGGTGTGAGCTGCCATCGGGCAAGACCTCCCAGCTTTGCTGATTGTCCTTGAGATAGCTCACCAGCATGCGCTCCAGGATCTGCTTGTGCACGGTCTTGTTGACGATCGGCACCATCACCTCGACGCGCCAGTCGAGATTGCGTTGCATCAAATCTGCAGACGAGATGTAGACCTTCGCCTTGGGCGAGGGCATGGGCTCGCCCTGCCCGAAGCAATAGATGCGCGAGTGCTCGAGGAAGCGCCCAACCACCGACTTGACCCGTATGTTCTCGGAAAAGCCCGGAATCCCTGGTCGCAGGCAGCAGATACCGCGGACGATCAGCTCGATCTTCACGCCCTTCTGGCTAGCATCGTAGAGCGCATCGATGATCTGCGGGTCGACCAGCGCGTTCATCTTGAGCCAGATGCTGGCCGGCTGACCTCGATCAGCAAAGCCAACTTCGCGAGCAATGTGGTCGAGCAGGGTCGAGCGCAGGTTGACCGGCGAGGCGGCGATGGCTTCGAGTTCGTCGGGCCGGGCGTAGCCAGTAATGAAGTTGAAGACCCGTGCCACATCGCGGGTGATCGCCGGATCACAGGTGAAGTAGCTGAGGTCGGTATAGATCTTGGCAGTGATCGGGTGGTAGTTGCCCGTGCCGAGGTGGCAATAGCTCATCAGCTTGCCCTCCTCGCGCCGCACCACCTGGCTCATCTTGGCGTGGGTCTTGAGCTCGATAAAGCCGAACACCACCTGCGCGCCGGCGCGTTCGAGATCGCGGGCCCAGCGGATGTTGGCCTCTTCGTCGAAACGTGCCTTGAGTTCGACCAGCGCCGTAACCGACTTGCCGGCCTCGGCCGCCATGATCAGCGCCTTGACGATCGGGCTGTCGCGCGAGGTGCGGTAGAGCGTCTGCTTGAT
>JACDQI010000114.1 GCA_015657675.1 Devosia sp. | reverse complement strand
TTCAAGGAACTCGGCCCCGACGCCAAGGGCGGCGTGCGGCTGGCCAAGTCGATTGCCGACGTGGTGAGCAATGCCAAGGAAATGCTGGGCCACACGCTGGTGACCAAGCAGACCGGCCCGGCCGGCAAGCAGGTCAACCGGCTCTATATCGAAGACGGCGCCGACATTGCGCGCGAGCTCTACTGCTCGTTGCTCGTCGACCGCAGCTCGGGTCTGGTCAGCTTCGTGGTCTCGACCGAAGGCGGCATGGACATCGAGACGGTCGCTCATGACACGCCCGAAAAGATCATCACCGTGGGCATCGACCCGGTGGCGGGCGTGACCGCGGCCGATGTTGCCAAGATTTCCAAGGCGCTGGCGCTGGACGGCGCTGCCGGCGAAGACGCCAAGGCGGTGTTCCCGGCGCTTTACAAGGCGTTCGTGGCGACCGACATGAGCCTGCTCGAAGTCAACCCGCTGATCGTGATGACGGACGGGCATATCCGCGTCCTCGACGCCAAGGTGAGCTTTGACAACAACGCGGCCTTCCGGCATCCGGAACTGGCCGAACTGCGCGACCTCAGCGAAGAAGACGCCAAGGAAATCGAGGCCTCCAAGTTCGACCTCGCCTATGTGGCGCTCGACGGTAATATCGGCTGCATGGTCAATGGCGCGGGTCTGGCCATGGCGACCATGGACATCATCAAGCTCTATGGCGAAGAGCCGGCGAACTTCCTCGATGTCGGCGGCGGCGCCAGCAAGGAGAAGGTCACTGCGGCCTTCAAGATCATCACTGCGGATCCGGCGGTCAAAGGCATCCTGGTCAATATCTTCGGCGGCATCATGCGCTGCGATATCATCGCGGAAGGCGTGCTCGCGGCGGTCAAGGAAGTGGGCCTGACGGTGCCGCTGGTGGTCCGGCTCGAAGGCACCAATGTCAAGGAAGGCAAGGCGATCCTGAATGCCTCCGGCCTCGACGTGATCTCGGCCGACGACCTCGACGATGCGGCGCAAAAGATCGTCGCCGCCATTCGAGGCCGCAAGTAATGATGGCTCGGGCCGTCAGCGCCAGCCTGCTGGCGGGATTGGTGGTGGCATGCGCCGCCACGCCCGTGCTGGCCGCACCGACGGCCTATGACATTGCGTTCGTTTCCGAATTTTCTGAAGCCTGCGTGCCGCAGCGCCTCAGCTATGAGGGCACGCAGCAGCAGGCCCTCGCTGAAGGCTGGCAGGTGGCGGAGCGCACCGCCAATGCCGAGCTCGACGCGATGATGGCGATCACCGAGGTGGCGGCCAAGGATCCTGAACTCATTGACGCCAGCTTCGACTACAAGATCTTCAGCAAGTCGATCGAGGGGCAGCCGCATTTTCTTCTGGTGAGCCGCGCCGGTGCTGCCATTGAGCAAGGCGACGACCCCTGGATCCTGATTGGCTGCTATCTCTACAATTTCGACGCGCTGGCCCCCATTGATCCCGAGCCGGTCACCGCCCTTATCGGCAAGCCGATCGCCCGAAGCCAGGTCGACATGCATATTGCCAGCTGGCTCTGGGGGCCTCCGTGCCCGATGCCGCGCACGGGCGACACCTACATGACGTTCATTCCCGAGGTCAGCCAGTACAAGGCCGAGACCGGCTTTTCCGGCCTTGTCCTCAAGTTCTCCACTGCCGAGCCCGATCCGGGCGAGGTTGTTCCCTCGACCTACTGCTAACCGACCTCCCACACGCGAGCGCACTCACCTATGTCCATCCTCGTCAACAAAGACACCAAGGTCCTCGTGCAGGGTCTCACCGGCAAGACCGGTACGTTCCATACCGAGCAGGCCCTGGCCTATTTCGGCACCAAGATGGTGGGCGGCACGCACCCGAAAAAGGGCGGCGAAAACTGGACATCGGGCGTGGACGGCACCTCGCTGCCGATCTTTACCACCGTTGCCGAGGGCAAGGCCAAGACCGGGGCGAATGCCTCGGTGATCTATGTGCCGCCGGCCGGCGCTGCTGCCGCCATCGAGGAAGCGATTGACGCGGAAATCCCGCTCATCGTCTGCATCACCGAAGGCGTGCCGGTGCTCGACATGGTGCGGGTCAAAGCCAAGCTCGAAAAGAGCAAGTCGCGGCTGATCGGACCGAACTGCCCGGGCGTGCTGACGCCGCAGGAATGCAAGATCGGCATCATGCCGGGCAATATCTTCTCGAAGGGCTCGGTGGGCATTGTCTCGCGCTCCGGGACGCTTACCTATGAAGCAGTGTTCCAGACCACCAATGCCGGGCTCGGCCAGACCACCGCGGTCGGTATCGGCGGCGATCCGGTCAAGGGCACCGAGTTCATCGACGTGCTCGAGATGTTCCTGGCCGACGAAGCGACCAAGTCGATCATCATGATCGGCGAAATCGGCGGCTCGGCTGAAGAAGAAGCCGCGCAGTTCCTGATCGACGAGGCCAAGCGCGGCCGCAAAAAGCCGATGGCTGGCTTCATCGCCGGCCTCACGGCCCCCAAGGGCCGCACCATGGGTCATGCTGGCGCCGTAATTTCAGGCGGTAAGGGCGGCGCCGAAGACAAGATTGCGGCCATGGAGTCGGCCGGCATCAAAGTGTCGCGATCCCCTGCAAGGATCGGCGTCACTCTGGCAGAAGTGCTGAAAGGCTGATCTGGCCGGCCTCGACTGAAGACGACAGGGAGAAGGCGTGGAGCCCGCCTTCTTTCTTAACAGGATGCAAACACAATTGGGGCAGACTCCGTCCCGCGCAAAGAGGCCCCGTTGAGTCTTTCCGGGGCGGCCAAGAAGGATGGCGGGGTCGAACGCTCCGCGACGCACCATGACCCGACAAGAAAAGAACGAACAGTTCTTGCTTTCCTCGTTTCTCTACGGCGGCAACGCCGACTACATTGAAAGTCTCTACGCCCGCTTCAAGGCGGACCCGAACAGCATCGACCCGACATGGGCGAGTTACTTCGGCCGGCTCGAAGATACTGCTGCGGACGTGGCCAAGAACAGCGACGGGCCTTCGTGGCAGCGGCGCGACTGGCCGCAGACCGCCAATGGCGACCTGGTCTCGGCGCTCGATGGCGACTGGGGTCTCTCCGAAATCACGGTGAAGACCGGCAAGGCGCTGGGCAAGAAGGCCGAAGTCGAGGGCGCACCGGCGCCGACGCCGGTCGATGTGCTGCAGGGCACGCGCGATTCGATCCACGCCATCATGATGATCCGCGCCTATCGCATGCGCGGTCACCTGCATGCCGATCTCGATCCGCTGCACATGAAGTCGTCCGATCCGGCGCCTGAACTGGACCCGGCGACCTACGGCTTCACCGAGGCCGACTATGGCCGCAAGATCTTCATCGACAACTATCTCGGTATGGAATTCGCCACCATTCCGCAGATGATCGAGGTGCTCCGCCGCACCTATTGCTCGACCGTTGGCGTCGAGTTCATGCACATCTCCGATCCGGAAGCCAAGCTCTGGATCCAGGAGCGCATGGAAGGGCCGGACAAGGAAATCAAGTTCACGCCCGAGGGCAAGAAGGCGATCCTCAACAAGCTGATCGAGGCCGAGGGCTTCGAGAAGTTCATCGACGTCAAGTACACCGGCACCAAGCGTTTCGGCCTCGATGGCTCTGAATCGCTGATCCCGGCGCTCGAGCAGATCATCAAGCGCGGTGGCGCGCTGGGCGTCAAGGACATCGTGCTGGGCATGGCGCATCGCGGCCGGCTCAACGTGCTGACCCAGGTGATGGGCAAGCCGCATCGCGCGCTGTTCCACGAATTCAAGGGCGGCGCCTTCTACCCCGACGATGTCGAGGGTTCGGGCGACGTGAAGTATCATCTGGGTGCTTCGTCGGACCGTGAGTTCGATGGCAACCAGGTGCACCTGTCGCTGACCGCCAATCCGAGCCATCTCGAGATCGTCGATCCGGTGGTGCTGGGCAAGGCCCGCGCCAAGCAGGACCAACGCTCGGCGGTGGACGGCAAGTTTATTGCCGACGTGCGCCAGACCGACCGGTCAGTGGTGATGCCGCTTCTGCTGCATGGCGATGCGGCGTTTGCCGGCCAGGGCGTGATCGCCGAATGCCTCGGGCTTTCGGGCCTGAAGGGACACCGCACCGGCGGCTCGATCCACTTCGTCATCAACAACCAGATCGGCTTTACCACCGCGCCGATGTATTCGCGGTCTTCGCCCTATCCGACCGACGTCGCCAAGATGATCGAGGCGCCGGTGTTCCATGTGAACGGCGACGATCCGGAAGCCGTGGTCTATGTGGCCAAGGTCGCCACCGAGTTCCGCCAGCGCTTTGGCAAGCCGGTGG
>JACDQI010000113.1 GCA_015657675.1 Devosia sp. | reverse complement strand
CATCAGCGCCGGTCGTGTCGGCGCCCGTGTCGGTATCACCCACATCGCCAGCAGCGGTGTCGGTGATCACGTTGCCGGTTGCAGCCTGGCCCTCGACGACGCTGTCGGTATCGGCAACCGCCGTCGGCACGTCGTCGATGATCGTCACTACCAGATCCACCGGCGTGGAACTGGCTGCGCCGTCGGAGACGGAGAGGGAGAAGGTGTCGGTTTCGGGGGCGCCCGGGGCGTCGGTGGTCGGGGTGGAGAGGGTGTAGCTGTAGCTGGCAATGCCGGTGGCCGGGTCGTAGCTCAGAATCGTCAGGAGGCCGTTGGCGCCGGGAAAGGTTGCGTTGTTGAGCGCGGAGAGCAGGACTGTGAGACTGCCGCCGCCAGAGGTGATCCTGACGCTCTCGAGATCGGCGACGCCGTCTGGATCCGAAACCTGGAACTGGCCGAAAGTGGTGGCCAGGCCAATGTCGCCGACCGAACCGAAGGGCAGCCCTGCCTCCCGTACGACGCCGGTCTCCTTTTCTTCCCCAGGCAGCAGGTTGAGTTCGGGGATGCTGTTGACTGGAGCTTCAGCGGCCCGCCGCGTGCCACCGTCCACAAGGTCCTCGATCTCCGGCGGGCCGAAGCCGAAGTCGGTGTTGCCGAGGAGGTCGATGAGCGGCAGGCCGTCGCCGATGCCGGGGACGGGTGTGGCGAAGTTGCCGCCGAGCTCGGGATGGCGGTGGGCGCCGCCTCCGGGCCGGCGGCAGTTTCGATGCCGCTGGCGTCAAAGAGGGCGGCGACGGTTTCGGCCGGAATGGTGTTGCCGTTGATAACGATGGTGAGGCCAGTGATGGCGCCGTTGGGGACGACAATCACAGTGCCGTCGGGCTGGACGAATTCGAGGTCGGTGCCGTTGACGCGAGGTGTCTCGATGCTGGCGCCTGCCGGCAGCGTGAGCACAGAGCCCTCGCCGACTTCGACGACGGTGCGGGCGGGCGCCTCGGCGGCTGGCGGGGCCGCGGGTGTATCGGCCTGGGCGACGCGGATGGCAGCGGTGTCGTACGCCTCGCCTTCAGCCTGATCTGCGAAGGGGGCGGCTGCATCGAACGCGTTGGTGACCATGGCGGGACTCCCGGAACTTGCTTAACAATCTGTTAAGGGCCAGTTCCACAGTCATGGCGTCTCTTACGCAATCGAGCGCAAATGCGTCTGGTATAAGCGCTTATGCTTTTGCTGTTATAGTTGCCTTAACCCTAATGCAGCGGCGATGGATGCAGCGCATCCAGGCTGGGTTGCCAGTAATTCTGCAGGGTCAGGGGATGACGTGGCCGACCAGCGCCGACGGGGCGTGCGGGGGAACGGCAACGATGCGGGTACGGACCGACGTACGCGGGTGCCGTGCGTCACGTTCATGATGCACTCGAGGCTGCCCTTGGTGACGGCCAGATCGGCAAAGATCTGGCTCACCGGCGTTTCGAGATTGATATGCAGGGCAGGCCGCTTGGCAGTGACGGGTCCGACTTCGGCAAAGAGGATGCGGACGAAATGGTTGAACTCGCCATTCACCTTGAGCAGCCGCTTGTCAGCGCCCACCGCAAAGGACGGCAGCGGGGCGCGCAGCAGCAGGGAAATGAAGTTGTCCCGATCATAGAGCTGGCGCGTGCGTTCGAGCTCGGACGCCAGCGCATTGACCGCAAAGCTGCGGATGGCGCTGGTGGCGTTGATGTCCTGGTCGGCCGCGTCTTGCATCAGGTTGGCGATCAACTTGCTGCGTTTGACGCCCAACCGGGCGCTGATGACGCCCAGGGCGGACCAGAAGGCACGCTCCAGCCGCAGGCCCTTGCGGGCGGTGGGAGTCGCGACGGTGCGGAACTCCGGCGTGCTCAGCGCCACCAGATCGCTGTCGCCGGAATCGGCGGCGAGATCATCGGCCTCTATGGGCGACAGGTGGATAATGTCGGCGATGGCGCGTACTTCGGACAAATCCGCCTCGTAGACCGAACGCGCTTGCCAGCCGCGTCTAATTGAACTTGATTGCCTCGGAAAGGCTTGGCTTTTCTGCTCGGGATGATGCCCGTCGGCGGGGGGCTGTTTAGGTCTGAAGGTCGATGTCAAAGCAGCGACCGACGTCGGGAGCAAAGGTACGGACCTTGGTCGCTAGTGTCGCCAGAGCAGTGTTCCGCCGGCTGAGGCTGCTGGGCCTCAGCCTCGGGCGGCGCCTGACGCTGTCGCAGCGCTTTCTGATTGCCGCGGTGCTCATCGTCGCCATCGCGATGGGGACGCTGGGCCACTGGATCGGCATCTACCTGCAGGACGGGATCACGGTCGGCGTGGCGACGACCGCGGCCTCGAGCATTGACTCCCTGGTGGCGCATCAGATCGGTGAGGTGACGGCCGGCGGTGTACCGACGCCTGAGGAAGCCGTGCGCCTGGCGCAGACTTTTAAGGTGGGAAACGAGGCGAGTTCCAACCGGCTGCTGCAGATCCGCATCCGCGCCACCGACGGCAGTGTGTTCTACGAAGCGACGTCGGGTCTGGAAGATGCCACGGACGAGGAACCCGAATGGATCGAGGGGGCGCTGGCGGGCAGGGTGTCGGCGCGCATTGTCGACGTCACCGTGGCGCCTGTGGGTCCGATTGCCGGCTTTCCCCTGCAGGTGCTGGAGATCTATACGCCGCTGCGCCGGGCCGGATCGGACGAGGTGTTCGCGGTGGCCGAGCTCTACTATGGCGCCCGTTCCGTGCTGGAACTGCGTGACAAGGCGCAGCGCGATGTGTGGGTTCTGGTCGGCCTGATCGGTGCGCTGGTGATCGGCGTGCTGTTCTTGCTGGTGGACCAGGCGAGCCGGACAATCAGCACGCAACGGCGGCGACTGGCCGCCAATCTGGCTGCGTCCCGCAGGCTCAGCGAGGAGAACCGGGCTCTGCACGATGTGTCCGAGCAGCTGCGGCTCAATGCCAACTTTGCCCACGAGAGCCTCTTGGCGCGGGTCGGGTCAGATATTCACGACGGGCCGATCCAGATGCTGGCGCTGGTGATCCTGCGGCTGACCAAGGTGCTGAGCCCGCGCAACAAGGGCAAGTCGCCCGAGGCCGACCTGCGGCTCGGTATTCAGGCGGCAACGGACACCATGAACGAGCTGCGCGACATTTCGACGGGGCTGGTGCTGCCCGAGCTGGGGGAACTCGATCTGACCGCCACGCTCGAGCTGGCGATTTCGCGGCATGAGGACCTGACCGGCACGGCTGTGTCGCGGGCGCTTGGGGCGATGGATGCAACGGCGAACGTGGCGGCCAAGATCTGCGCCTATCGGGTCATCCAGGAGGCGCTCAGCAACTCGTTCCGGCATGGGGGCGGGGTGGACCAGCGTGTGGCCGCGACCGTTTCCGGGCACGATCTGCTGCTGACCATCAGCAATGCGCGCAGCACCGCGGCACCTGAGGAAGCGTCGGAAAACCCGCTCGGGCTGCGCGGCATGCGGTTTCGGGTAGAGTCGCTCGGGGGACGGCTCGATGTCGATCTGACGGGCACCGATCAGGTGCAGGTGCGGGCCAGCATTCCGCTCGGCTCACCGGGCGATCAGCTCGTCTCGTCGGGCAACTGACGGTCGAGGCCTTCTCCCCGTGACGACTGGGCGGCAAGTACTACCTCGAGCCGGCTCTTGACCTTGAGCTTGGTCATCAGGTTGGTCATGTAGTGCTTGATGGTCTTTCCGAGAGGTTCAGTTCCCGGGCGATTTCCTTGTTGGTCTTGGCCTCGAACAGGAAATCGACGATCTGGATTTCGCGGGCACTCAGCTTTGAAGACTTGAGCTGGATCTCGCGCCGCGAGCGGTTGCGGAAGCCGCTCATCAGCTTGGGCGCGAAACTGGGCGAGACGAAGAGTTCGCCCGCCTGCACCGCGGCGATCGCCTCGAACAGCTCCTCGGAGGGCTGACCCTTGAGCAGGAAGGCGTGCGCCCCGGCATCGAGCGCCTTGAGCGCCAGATCGACATTGGCAAAGGCGGTGAAGATGATCAGGCGTATGCCGACGACCTTGCCGGTGATTTCGGCAATGGCGGCGAATACATC
This sequence comes from Devosia sp., assembly GCA_015657675.1. Classification (GTDB taxonomy): domain Bacteria; phylum Pseudomonadota; class Alphaproteobacteria; order Rhizobiales; family Devosiaceae; genus Devosia_A. Next base: position 8,129 of record JACDQI010000113.1, on the reverse strand, counting down.
GCCGGGCATGGAGAGATCCAGCACAAGGATCTCGGGAGATCGGGTGAGCGCCAGATCGACCGCGTCCGACGCCGTGACGCCTTTACCGACGATCTCGAAATGCTCGTCCTCAGCAAACAGCGACTCGATCCCCCGCAACAGGGTGGGGTGATCATCGACAAAAGCGATACGGGTACGTCGTTGGACGGTCTTGGATTTTTCCATAAGGGCTCAAGTATCGTTCAAAGCGCGCGGATATCAATCCGTAGATCAGTTACCGTTGCCATTACCATTGCCTCCGGCGTTGCCGTTACCATTGCCACCAGCATTGCCATTGCCGCCGTTCCCGCCGGCATTGCCATTGCCGTTACCCCCCGCGTTGCCGTTGCCATTTCCACCGGCGTTGCCGTTGTCGGCGCCGTTGCCGCCTGCATTGCTGCCTGCGGCGTTGCCATTGTCTGCACCGTTCCCGCCGGCATTGCTGGCGGCTGCGGCACTGTTGCCGCCTGCGTTGTTGGCAGTTGCGGCACTGTTGCCGCCAGCATTGCCATTTGCGGCTGCGTTGCCGGCCGCGGCGTTGCTATTGCTGGCGCCGTTGGCCGAAGCATTGGCGTTGGCCGCCTTGGCGGGGCTCTGTTCAGTGGAGGCTGCGTTCGAGTTGACGGATTGGCCCGCGGCGAGTGCTACGGCCTTGCCCAAGGACGGATCGTCGAGAGTGGCGGTGCCGCTGATGACGTTGAGCGAAAGGTCCTCGCCGTCGAGCCGAAGTTCGACCGTCCCGCGGATGGTCACCAGAGCATCGTCAGCGGCGATCAAGAGAGTGGCGCCAGGCGCGATGGTGGCGACGATCGTGCCGGAAAACTGGGTGATGCGGCGTCCCGAAAACTGGATGGCCGTCCCGCCCCCGAGATCCAGGCGACCATCGTCGCCCTGCATCGACAACCGGCCGCTGGGCAGGGTGCGCACGATCTGCTCGCCCGAAAAGAGCTGATTGCGGGTGACTTCTTCCCACTTTTCGCCGACGAGAACGAAGACCGTGCCCCGTGACTGCAGGACCCTCCAACCCTCGGCCGCAACGGTGGGCGCCACGGTCAGCGCGAGCGCGGCGAGGGCAAATAGTCCACGCTGGAGAGCAGCTTTGATCGGTCGGTCTGACATGGACGGTTCCCCGACATTGGTCTGCACAACGTCATTGCATACGGCGGCACGAACACGTGAGCTACATCTATAGGCTCCGATGGCCCATAGAATGGCGACCAAAGTCGCATGAGCCGGGTCTCAATAGCATCACTAGTGCTTCGACAACTCGGACTTGGCTCAGCCTTCCCGAACCGGCTTCACCCGCAAGTCCGTCGACCGGCCGAGCGGATTGCTTGGGGCGCCTTTACCTCTTCAGTTCTGGACCTCAGAATTCCCGATTCCAACCAATCGGTTGCCGCTGACGAACTGGAACCGGAAGCCAGAAATTCGCCCATCGGAAAACGCCCAAAGATCGCGCTGCGGCGCCCCCGCGGGCAGGGGGTGCGGTAGAAGAACCTTAGGGCGGGGGTGTATCCCGGCGCAACTCAGAGTGCCGCGAGTTCGTCGAAAACTTCCTGTTCAGCCCGAATTGCGACCTTGTCCGACAATTGAACCCCCGCAAGAACCCACAGGTCGACAACTGAACGAAACTAAGGTCTCCCAGCGGCTAGGTTATTCAAAAAACTTATAAAAATGGTGCCGGCAGCAGGACTCGAACCCGCGACCGCCTGATTACAAATCAGATGCTCTACCAACTGAGCTATACCGGCACAGGCGGCTAGCTAGCATCGGCCGTTCGGCGCCGCAAGCCGCCACGGTGACGGTCATGGCGAGCAACCGCACGCCGCAGGCGCTGGCGTGTGTCCCGCCTGCGTGCTAGCAAGTCCCTCCCCACCAGGAGCCCGCCGCGCATGCTCGCGACTGATCGCATTGCCTTCGTTTCGAGCGGCACGCCCGAGGCGGACGCGGCAGCCGAAGCGCTGCGCACCCGCTATGGCAACCTGCCGCTGGAGCAGGCTGGCGTTGTCGTCGCGCTCGGCGGCGATGGCCTGATGCTGGAAACCCTGCATCGTGTCATGCGGTTGAGTATCCCGGTCTACGGCATGAATTTTGGCTCGGTCGGCTTCCTGATGAACGGCTTTTCCGCCGACGGGCTGGTGCAGAGGCTCGATGCGGCAAAACCCACCGACATTTTTCCGCTCAGCATGACCGTGCGCGATGCCGTAGGCGCCACCCACGAGGCGCTGGCGCTCAACGAGGTCTCGCTCTTTCGTGCGTCCTACCAGGCGGTCAAAATCGAGATCCTGGTCGACGGTCATTCGCGGCTCGATGAGCTGATCTGCGACGGCGTCCTGCTTTCGACGCCCGCCGGTTCGACCGCCTACAATCTTTCGGCCCACGGCCCGATCCTGCCGATTAACTCCTCGCTGCTCGCTTTGACGCCGATTTCGCCCTTCCGCCCGCGACGCTGGCGTGGCGCCATCCTTTCGAACCATGCCGAGGTCACCTTCCGCACCCGCGAGGCAGCCAAGCGGCCTGTCAGTGCCGTGGCTGACAATGTCGAGTTCAAGAATGTCCTCGAGGTGCGTGTCCGCGAAAACCGCGACCACAAGGTCACGCTGCTGTTCGATCCCGGTACGGGCCTCGAGGAGCGCGTGCTGAGCGAGCAGTTCCGCTACTAGGCGGCGGGCAACGCCAGATATTCTGGTGCCGGCGGCAGCCCAGGCAGGGTCTTGCGGCCATGCACGTCATCGGCAAAGGCCGACATCACGCCGCGCGCTGCCTTGCGGGCCAACGTCACGTTCTGTTCGCAGAGATAGCCAAACGCTTCCTCGAGCTCCGCCGGGATGACCCCGTCATGTTCGACGATCAGTTCCTCGGTGAGTGCCGTCACCACGAAGTGCCGCGCCGCCACGTCATCGGCGAGGTCCGCCGCCCGGGCATGGAACACCAGCCGCGCCACCATGTTGCGGACCGCTTCGCCCAGTCCACACCGGGCCAGCAACGCGTTCAGTGCCGCCCGACTGCCGCTTTCGAGCAGCGTGAACACTTTTTCCCGCGGCGCTTCGGCAAGCTCGGCAAGGCAGTCGGCAAAGAACAACACATGGCCGTTGACCACGGCGTGCAGCATGACGCGCGCCGAGACCCGCTCGGTGGTGACGAGGTCCACGGCGTAGTCGGTGCGCGACGCCGCGGCTTCCGCTTCGCCGATCCCGGTCAGCGCAGTGTCAGTTGCATTGCGCAGCAGCCGTTCGAGCCGGGCTGGCGCCACCGCGCCCTTGACGATCCGCGCCTGGGCCAGTTTCTGGGCGACCGCCTGAACCAGAACCAATCGCGCGCTCGCCGGCAGCTGCCGATGCGCCAGAAGCGCCCCACGCAGGTCCGCATCCTCCAGCGCCATGCCCGTCGCTAGGGCGATCAGCTGCGCTTCGGGCACCTGCAGATCGTCCCGCGAGAGCAGTTTCAGAATACTCGGCTTGTCGCCCTGCGCCAGCAGCGTTTCGATCAGCCGGGCACTGAGCCGTTCGCGCATTGCCACAGCCAGCAGCATGGCCGGGTCGCCGCCGCGCACGATGCCCAAGAGGTCCACATCGATCAGCGCCGGCGAATACTGCGCCACCGCTCGTGCAATCACCGGCGCATCCTGTAGCAGCGCCAGCAGGATCGGACGTGGGGCTTCACGCGTGTGCAAAAGGCCATAGGCCAGGGCGGCGCGCACCTTGACCGAGGGATCGTCCAGAAAGCCGATCAGCGCGGCATAAAGGGCCGCATGCTCGTCGGCCGGCCCGATATGGGCCAGATAGGCCTGAGCCGCCAGATGCGCGGCCTGTCCGCGCTCCTCGCTATTGCCCGACTGGGTCAGCGAGACGAAATCCTGGTACGCAACCATCACACTCTCCGGGTATTCCGGAAAGCACCCTAGCCAACAACGTTTAAGGATCAGTTCACCCTGTTTGTTGGCCGGGCATTAACCCTGTTACTGGCCGTAGAGCTGGGTGAAAAAGGCGCTGCTTTGCGCGCTTTCGGCCTTGGGCGTCATCAGCGTACGCGGCTGGATCGGTGCCTGTTCGGTCGAGAACAGCCCGGTAAACGACATGTCGTCCTGCGAAAAACGTGAGGGCAGGGGCTGTGTATCTGGCCACTTTGACTGCGGCCCGAAGGCCAGCGGCGCGGGGTTTGCCGGGTCGCCCGCCAGTTGCTGCGCGGCAAATGCGGCATCTGCGCCGGCGGCAACGCTGCCACCCTCATGCTTTTGCACCAATGCCTTGTAGACCTGCCGGATCGTGCGGGGCTGGCCATCATCGTAAAAGATCGTCGGATTGGCCTTGGCCTGGCGTGGAAACAGCTTGGCCGCAATCTGGTCCGGATCGGCGAGACCCGCCGTGAACATCTTCTCGGCACCTTTGGGGCCAAGGAAGTGCGCAATGTAGAGTTCACCGGGGCTCGGCATGCGGCCGAATTTTTCGTGGAGATAGGTGCCGTTGTTGCGGGTAAATGCCGCAGCCAGATCAGCGGCCACCTGCGGGTCTTCACGCAGTTTCAGAACTTCCGCCCGCAACTGCGTGTCCTTGATAACGAAATCACCGTCGCTTGTCTCGGTGATGGCGTTGGCGTAGCTCTGGTAGCCCAGACGCGGACCTTCGTCCTTCATCACCTGCAGCCAGGTGCTCTCGAGAAACTGGAAAAGGCCGACAGCGCTCGACGTACTGGCCTTGGCTTTGGGGTTGAGGCTGCTCTCCCGCACCGCGGTCTGCAGCAGGTAGTCGAAATCGACGCCACTCTTCGTGCCCGCCGAATTGAGCACGTAGGCCAGACTTTGCGGCACCGATATTGGCTGGACGCCCATCGACTCGACGTGACCCTTGGCAAGAATTCGTTAACTCTTGCCTTGGCATGGTTAACGAAACGTTACTCGGTCCAGCGGCTGACCACGCTCTCCAGCGCCGGCCGCGGCCGATCTTCAGGCTTGATCGCCGCCGTGCCGATATGAATGAAGCCGACGAACCGCTCGCCGCCACGAGCGCCAAGTGCCTGCTGCGCTGCAGCATCGAACATCACCCAGCGCGACGTCCAGGTCGCCGCATAGCCCAATGCGAACGCCGCATGCTCAAGCGCAAAGCAGACATTGACCGCCGACATGAACTGCTCGAGCTCAGGAATCTTCGGGCTCTGCTTGGGGGAAAAGATCACTCCGACGGTGAGCGGTGCCGGCAGAAAGTGCCGCCGATCCGCCTCAAGGGCGCTTTCGTCGATCGCCGGGTTGTTGCGCCTGGCTACCTCCGCCAGCTTTTCGCCGGCACGGACGCGCGCAGCACCGTCCCAGAGTACCAGCCGCCACGGCGTCAGCTTGCCATGGTCGGGCACACGCGTCCCGATGGTCAGCAGTTCGCTCAATTCGGCCGCGTTCGGACCTGGCTCCTGCAGGAAGCCCACGCCGACCGAACGGCGGGTCTTGAGATAGTCGAGCAGGGCGGCATTTGCAGGCATGGGGAGAGCTCTTTGTCAGTGCTTGCGGGGTGGCCGCCCTTATGACACAGGTTTTCCCCAATCCAAGCGTAGGTGCTGCAAAAATCGGCATGCGTCGCAGACGGCCGGGCCGCGGGGTAACGGGTGAAGACGTCGCAATTCTTGAAGGTTCTGGCCTGCCTGTGCCTGCTGGCCGCGCCGGGGCTGGCCATTGCCCAGACGGCGCCCGTGCCGCTGCCGCGACCGGCCGACCGCATGCCGGAAGGGAGCGCGCCGACCGCCGCTGAAGCGCCCGCCACCGCCGATGCCCCAGCCGAACCCATCGTGGCGCCGGCACCTGAGATTGCGCCGGTCGACACAGCTCCCGATGCCGTCACGGCCGCCGAAGCCATTGCCCAGGACCCGCAACCGGTCACCCTCACCGCGCAGATCACCGAGGACAGCGGCCCCATCGCCGAAGGCGTCGTGTGGCGCGTCTTTGAGACACGCACCGACGCAACCGGCGAACTCGCGCTGGCGGCAAAGTCCGACGAGGCCACCGCCAATATCGAGCTGCCGCCCGGCCAGTACGTCGTCCATGTTGCCTATGGCCGCGCTCAGGCGACCGATACGCTCGAAGTGCAAGAGGGCGCCAACACCAAGACCATGGTCATCGACGCCGGTGCCATGCGCCTCAATGCAGCGGTCAGCGGCGATGTCTCCATCCCCATCAACCTGCTGCGCTTCGATATCTTCTCGTCGGGTGCCGAGAATGAGCGCACGCTTGTCGCGCAGAACATGAGCGCGAACGACATCGTCACGCTCAATGCCGGCACCTATCACGTCGTTTCGTATTTTGGGGACGTCAACGCCATCGTCCGCGCCGACTTGCGCGTCGAGCCCGGCCAGTTGACCGACGCCACGCTCTACCATCGGGCGGCGCAGATGTCGTTCAAGCTGGTCAGCGAAGCTGGCGGCGAGGCGATTGCCGACGTCGAGTGGACCGTCAAAACCGCCAGCGGCGAGACCATCTTCACCAATATCGGCGCCTTCCCCGCCACGGTGCTCGCCGAGGGGGACTATCTCGTCCTCGCCAAACAGGGCGAGACCGTCTTCAGCCGCGAGTTCGAAGTGACGCCAGGCGCCGGCAGCGAGGTCGAAGTTCTCACGACCGTCTACTGACGCCGCCGCCCGAGCCATGCGCAGCGGAGGCTGCAGTCAATGACAGCCAAGACCATTGGACGCCTCATGGGCCTGCCCAAGCATGGTGCCTTCTACATTGGCGCTGCGGCCGGGCTCGTCGTCTTCGGCGCAGGCCTCGCCCTCTGGCGCGCCGATGCCTTTGCGCTGGGCGTCAACGTGCTCTTCGCCGTCTATCTTTTTCTTATCGGCCGCAGGTTCCGACATCTCTCGCCAGCGGTACTGCGCAGCCATGCTGACGAATCCGATCTGCCAACTTGGATCATCCTGGGCGTCGTCGTCGTGGCGGTCGCGGCCTCCGGCCTTGAACTTTTTCGTGCGCTGAGCGGGCGCGGCGCCATCTCCCTGGTCGATGTCGGCATCGGCCTCGTCTCGGTTGTCTTGGGCTGGTTCACCATCCACACCATGGCGGCGCTGCACTACGCCTTCGAGTACTACCAGGCGCCCCGCGAGCCGGGCGATCCTGGCAAGGCGCGCGGCGGTCTCAGCTTTCCGGATGGCGATTCGCCCGACGGCATCGCCTTTCTCTACTTTTCCTACGCCATCGGCACCTCGACGGCGGTTTCCGATGTCACGGTTGTCTCCAACAAGATGCGCAAACTCGTCATGTTGCACTCCGTGTTTTCGTTCTTTTTCAATACTTTGATTGTTGCTGCGATGGTCAATGTCACGGTGGCGGTCGGAGGGTCCTAGTGCCGGATATCCAGGTTTACGTCGATGCCGATGCCTGTCCGGTCAAGGACGAGGCGATCCGCGTCGCCATGCGGCATCACCTTGTCATCACCCTCGTCGCCAACCAGGGCTCGCGTCCCACCCGCGATCCGATGATCCGCTATGTCTACGTCCCCATGGGACCCGACGCCGCCGATGACTGGATCGTCGAACAGCTCACCGCCGGCGACATCGTGGTGACCGCCGACATCCCCCTTGCCAGTCGCGCGCTCGAACTCGGCGCCGACGTTCTCGGGCCGACCGGCAAGCGATTTACCCGAGATTCCATCGGCATGGCGCTGGCCATGCGCGAGCTGAAACAGCACCTGCGCGAGACCGGCGAAAGCCGCGGGCTCAACCCCGAATTCACCAGCCGCGACCGCTCACAGTTCCTCGCCGCGCTGGACGAAGCCATTACCCGCGCCCGCCGCACCCGGACATAGCGCCGCGCACCTGCGCGAAATCACAAAACCCCTGTTGCATACGCGTGGGGTTGCTGGTGTATGAGGCGCTCAGGAGCGCATCGCGGCTCGCCGCGACCCGCCTCGGGAACAGAAGAGGGACTGCCATGACACTGAAAACCTACCTGGCGCTGCCCGTCGTGCTCGCCATGTCGCTGGTCTTGACCGCTTGCGGCGAAAACAAGCCCGCCGCGCCGGCCGCGACCACTGCTGCCACCACTGACGCTGCGGCCACGGACAAGGCTGCTGCCGACAAGGCCGCTGCCGACAAGGCCGCTGCCGACAAGGCCGCTGCTGACAAGGCCGCTGCTG
>JACDQI010000112.1 GCA_015657675.1 Devosia sp. | reverse complement strand
GCCGGAATTGCCGATGCAGGTGGTGCAGCCATAGCCGACGAGGTTGAACCCCAGCGCGTCGAGATCGGCTGAAAGCCCGGCGGCGTTCAGGTAGTCTGTGACCACCTGCGAGCCCGGCGCCAGCGAGGTCTTCACCCAGGGCTTTGACTTGAGGCCCAGCGCCCGCGCCTTGCGCGCCACCAGACCCGCAGCGATCAGCACCGACGGGTTGGAAGTGTTGGTGCATGAGGTGATCGCGGCGATCACCACATGCCCGTCCTTGAGCGCGAAGTTCGCACCCTTGACCGGGAACGCGGCCTCTTCCGGAATATCATCCACCCCGGTTGCGCCTTCATCCACGAACCGGCTCTCGCCGGTGCTGGCCGGCAACGCGGTGCGATCCTTGCGGCCGCCATTGATCTCGACCAGCGCTTCCTTGAACTTGCGGGCAGCGTCGGGCAACGACACGCGGTCCTGCGGGCGCTTCGGGCCGGAGAGCGACGGCACGACGGTCGAGAGGTCGAGCTCCAGGGTGTCGGTGAATACCGGGTCGGGCGTGTCGGTCTCGCGGAACATTTCCTGGGCGCGGCTATAGCCTTCCACCAGCGCTACGCGTTCCGGCGAACGGCCGGACGTGCGGAGGTAGTCGAGCGTATCGCGATCGACCGGGAAGAAGCCGCAGGTGGCGCCATATTCGGGCGCCATGTTGGCAATCGTCGCCTGGTCTTCAAGGCTGAGATGATCGAGCCCCGGGCCGTAGAACTCGACGAACTTGCCGACCACGCCCTTCTTGCGCAGCATCTCGGTGACCGTCAGCACGAGGTCCGTCGCCGTGATGCCTTCGTTAATCTTGCCGGTCATCTTGAAGCCGACGACTTCCGGGATCAGCATGGTGATGGGCTGGCCCAGCATGGCGGCTTCTGCCTCGATGCCGCCCACGCCCCAGCCGAGCACGGCAAGGCCGTTGACCATCGTGGTGTGGCTATCGGTACCCACCAGCGTATCCGGGTAGGCGATCTGCAGGTCGCTGTCCTCGTCCTTCTTGGTCCAGACGGTCTGGGCCAGATATTCGAGATTGACCTGATGGCAGATGCCGGTGCCGGGCGGCACGACGCGGAAGTTGTCGAAGGCTTTCTGCCCCCAGCGCAGGAACTCGTAGCGCTCGCCATTGCGTTCATATTCGAGATCGACGTTCTGGCCAAAGGCCAGGGCCGTGCCGAAGCTGTCGACCATCACCGAGTGATCGATGACGAGATCGACCGGCACCAGCGGATTGATCTTTTGCGGATCAGCGCCGAGCTTGGCGGTGGCGTCGCGCATCGCGGCCAGGTCCACCACGGCGGGGACGCCGGTAAAGTCCTGCATCAGCACGCGCGCCGGGCGATAGCTGATTTCATGCTCGGAGGTGCGGGTCTTCAGCCATTCGGCAATCGCCAGGATGTCGGCCTTCGTAACCGTGATGCCGTCTTCGAAGCGGAGGAGGTTTTCCAGTACCACCTTCATCGAATGCGGCAGTCGCGAAATGCCCTCCAGTCCGTTTTTCTCGGCCGCGGTGAGCGAGAAATAGACGTAATCCTTGCCCTGAACCGTGAGGATGGACCTGGATTTGAAACTGTCGAGGGATTTGGTCACGTGCGGTGCCTGTCGCTAGCGTTGCAAACGCCCGCAACCCGCGCGCCGGTCCGGGCTTCTGGCCGGCGGGGGCAGAGGGGCTTGATTGGAAAGACTCCAATCTAGGGCGCTTATAGAGAAACAAATTCACCCTTGCCAGCCTCGTCATCGGTTCACTACCACATGAACCCCATGAACACACCGAATGCCCTGCCGGCGCGCACCATCACGGTCTCTGACCTCACCTGCCGGCGCGGCGAGCGACTGCTGTTCGCCGGGTTGCGTTTTGCTGTCCCACCCGGTGAACTTTTGCTGTTGCGCGGCCCCAATGGCGTCGGCAAGACCACCCTGCTGCTGAGCATTGCCGGTGTGGTCCGGCCCGAAGCAGGCACCATCGCCGTCACCGGCCGGGGCGAAGAGGATCGGCCGGGCGCTGACCTGCATCTCCTCAGCCATCAGCCGGCCAGCAAGGCGCGGCTCACCGTGCGCGAAAACCTGAGCTTTTGGGCCGACCTCTTTGCCGGCGACCGCTCCCTAGTGCTGCCCGCGCTTGAAGCTACGGGTCTTGCCGCCATCGCAGATCTCGAAGCCGGCCATCTCTCCGCCGGGCAGACCCGCCGTCTGGCCATCGCCCGGCTCCTCGTCGCCGATCGCCCGATCTGGCTGCTCGACGAACCGACCTCCGCACTCGACGGGGAAGGCGAGGACCTGGTGATCCGCCTGCTCGACGCGCACTTGAAGCGCGGCGGCATCGCGGTTGCTGCCACGCACCACGACATCCACCTGCCACCGCCCGCCAATGTCCGCACCCTGACGCTGGTGCAGCCATGAGAGCCTTTGCCGCGATCATCGTCCGCGACCTGCGCCTTGCCACCCGCATCGGCGGCGAAGCCCTCACGCTGGTGCTATTCTTTGTCATGATCGGCGTCGTCGTGCCCTTCGCCATCGGCCCGGACTCGGCGCAACTGGGCCGGCTGGCCCCCGGCATCATCTGGATCGCCGCCTTCCTTTCCATGCTGCTCGGGCTCGACCGGCTCTTCCGCGCTGATGAGGAAGATGGCTCGCTCCGGCTCTTCCGCCATTCCACACTGCCGCTTGAAGCCCTCGTCGGCGCCAAGCTCATTGCCCACTGGCTGCTGACCGCCGTGCCGCTGATTATCGCCTCGCCGATCCTCGCTGTCCTGCTTTCGATGTCGATGGAGGACTGGCTCCGCGCCGTCCTCTCCCTCCTCATCGGCACGCCCGCGCTGGTGGGTTTTGGTGCCCTCGGCGCGGCCGTGACCGTCAGCCTCCGCCGCGGTGGGCTGATCGCCCCGGTACTCATCCTGCCGCTCTGCGTTCCGGTACTGATCTTCGGGGTGGGCGCCATTGCCGGCCTTGGCAGCGCCCAGGCCATGGTCTTCCTCGGCGCCATCAGTCTGGTCACATGCGCCTTTTCGCCCCTGTTTGCCGCCCTTGCCTTGCGTGCGGCCGAGGACTAAACCGCTCCAATGTCCCTTGATGTCGCGCCAAAAGCCAACTGGTTCAGCCGTCTCGCACACCCGGGACAGTTCCTGACATGGTCCCGCTATCTGCTGGCGCCACTTACAGTGGCCGTCGTAGTCTTTTTTGCCGTTGGTCTCTGGTTCGCCCTCTACAATTCGCCGGCCGACTACCAGATGGGCGACACCGTTCGGCTGATGTACGTGCATGTACCGACGCTTGGCTAAGCCAGATGGTCTATGGCGTCATGGCCATCGCCGCGCTCGGAACGCTGGTCTGGCGCCACCCGCTCGCTGATGTCGCCGCCAAGGCCGCCGCGCCGCTCGGCGCCACGTTTACCGCTCTGGCCCTCTATTCCGGCGCTCTTTGGGGTCGCCCCACTTGGGGCACCTTCTGGGAGTGGGACGGCCGTATGACCTCCACCCTGGTCCTGCTGCTCATCTACCTCGGCGTCATCGCCCTCTGGCGCGCCTTTGACGATCAGCTCAAGGCCGGCCGGATCATCGCGATCGTCACCCTCGTCGGCGCCCTCAACATTCCGATCATCAAGTTTTCAGTCGACTGGTGGCAGACGCTACACCAGCCGGCCAGCGTACTGACCGCCTCAGGCCCGAAAATGCCAGGCTCGATCCTGACACCGCTTATCTTGATGATGGCGGCCTTCACGCTGCTGTTCTTCCTCCTGCACATAGTCTCGATGCGCACCGAGATCCTGCGCCGCCGTGCCACCAGCCTGCAGCGGCAGGCCGCCATGACCGGAGGTAACCCATGATCGATTTGGGTCAGCACGCCGAGTACATCGTCTGGGGCTACATCGGGGTCGCCATCGGCACCTTGGCGCTGGTCGGCTGGGTCCTGTTCGACAGCCGCCGCGTCGCCGCGCGGCTCAAGAATCTCGACGCCCGCGGCATCCGCCGGCGGTCCAGCACGAGTGAGACCGGCGCGTGACCCGTATCCTCCTGCTGTTGAGCCCGCTAGCAATTCTGGCGGTCCTGGTCGTCATCTTCGCTCTCAACATGAACCGCGACCCCTCGCTGATCCGTTCCGTGCTGCTCGATAAGCCGGCGCCCGGCCTGGTGCTGCCTGCCGTCGCCGGGCTTGACCTGCCCGGCCTCGACAACAGCCAGCTCAAGGGCCAGGTCAGCGTCGTCAACGTCTTTGCCAGCTGGTGTGTCCCCTGCCGCGCCGAGCACCCGTTCCTCACCGAACTGCGTAGCCAGACGGGCGTCCAGATGCTCGGCATTAACCAGAAGGACGCGCCCGAGAACGCCGGCAAATTCCTCGCCGAACTCGGCAATCCCTATGACGCGGTGGGCGCCGATGCAGACGGCCGGGTTTCCATCGACTGGGGCATCTATGGCGTCCCCGAAACCTTCGTGGTGAACCCCGCCGGCATCGTCACCTACAAGCAGGTCGGCCCGCTCGACGCCGAGTCCATGCTCGCCATGATCGCTGCCATCGACAAGGCCCGCGCCGCCAACTGATCCGCACACACAAAAGAAAACGCCCGCCTGTGGGGGACAGGCGGGCGCTAGTCTGACTGTGTGCATGTAAAAGGGCGGCTGGCTTCCGGGCATCGTGGTTTGGGGGCTCGGTCAACCCGGATGCCAGCCGCTGGAGGCAATGCTGATGTTCTAGAAGAGCAATCTGGCGCAACAAGGGACGGATTGTGACCGGATTGGGGAATTATTGGCCTTCGAAGCCCCACCGTCCAACACTGGACAGGCGGAGCAAATCCCGCAATCATGACAGTTCTGCAACGGAACGAGCTTTATGGCCGAGCACTCCTCCCCGCATGGTTCGGGTGAACTGCTGGACTTCGCGCCTTCCCCGCCGCACTCCGGCGGCCAGAAAGCAGCGCCGCTCTTTGTGAGCTTCGACAGGGCCGAGCTCAACGCCATCCTCAACCTCTATGGTCGCAAGGTCGCCAACGGCGAGTGGCGCGACTACGCCATGGACTTCCTCCGCGACCGGGCGGTGTTCTCCATCTACAAACGCGCTTCCGAACGGCCGGTCTACATCGTGGAAAAGATCCCCAAACTCCGCGCCAAGCAGGGCCAGTACATGGCCACCAGCCAGGATGGCCGAGTGCTGAAGCGCGGCCACGAACTTGCCAACGTCCTCCGTGTCCTCGAAATGGCCGTCGTAAAGTGATCACCATCCGCCCGGCCACGCCGGACGATGTACCGGCGATGAGCGAGGTCCTCATCGCCTCGATCACCGAGCTTTGCACCGCCGACCATCGGGGCGACGCGGAGGCCATTGCCGGCTGGGTGGGCAACAAGACTCCCGACAATATCGCCCGCTGGGTCAACAACCCGGACTCGCCCGTATTCGTCGCAGAACGCCTCGGCGAAGTGGCAGCCGTCGGCATGCTCAATGCGCAGGACGAGATTGGGCTCAATTACGTCTCACCCGACCACCGCTTCGCCGGTGTCAGCCGAGCCATGCTTTCGGCGCTCGAGTCGGAAATGCGCCGGCGCGGCGCGACCATCGGCCGTCTCACGAGTACACGCACCGCCCACGACTTCTACCTGGCCATGGGCTGGTCAGACGCTGGCGCAGCACAGGCCTGCTACACCGTCACTGGCATTCCGATGACCAAGGCGCTCTAGGCCGGGAGTCCGGCCGTCAGAGCGCCTTCTGCAAATGCACGATGTCGAGCCAGCGGTCGAACTTGAACCCGACCGACTCGTAGCGCCCGACCGGTCGGAAGCCGAGTTTCTCATGCAATCGGACGGAATTAGCGCGCTCTGCCGTGATCACCGCGAGCATCTGCTTGAAGCCCGCCGCCGCGCTCGCTTCAAGCAAACGCCCGAGCAGCTGGCCGCCAAGCCCCTGCCCCACTGCGTCGCGGTGCAGGTAGATCGAGTCCTCGCAGGTAAATCGATAGGCCGCGCGCGGGCGGTAGAACGACGCATAGGCATAGCCAATCGCCATTCCGTCACGCTCCGCCACCAGCAGCGGGTGCCCCAGATCCACCAGCTTGCCGAAGCGGTCGGCCATCGTGGCTTCGCTTGGCGCCTCGGTCTCGAAGGTGATCACCGTCTCCTCGACATAGTGCCGGTAGATCGCGGTGATCGCCGACACGTCAGACCAGGCAAAAGGGCGGATAACGGTTTCGGACATCAGGCACTCGAAAAAACGAAAGGGGCCGCGATCCTTGTAAATCGCGGCCCCCGGTCAGGTCCAATCAGACTTGCTGATTCCTGTTATTCGCGATTGCCGAACAGACGCAGCAGCATCATGAACAGGTTGATGAAGTCGAGGTAGAGGTTCAAGGCACCCATGATGGCACCCTTGGCCAGCACGTCCTGACCGAACGACTCCGAGTAGCTTTCCTTGATCTTCTGCGTGTCATACGCGGTCAGGCCCACAAAGACGAGCACGCCGATGGCCGAGATCGCGAATTCCAGCATCGAAGACTGCAGGAAGATGTTCACGATCGAGGCGATGATCAGGCCGAACAGGCCCATGATCAGGAAGTTGCCGATCGAGGTCAGGTCACGCTTGGTGGTGTAGCCGTAAAGGCTCATCGAACCAAACGTCGCAGCGGTGATGAAGAACACCTTGGCGATCGAGGCGTCGGTGTAAACTAGGAAGATCGACGAGAGGGACAGGCCCATCAGCGCCGAGAAGCCCCAGAAGATCGCCTGCGCCGCACTGACACTCAGCTTGTTGATGCCAAAGCTCAGCACCAGCACGATGGCGAGCGGCGACAGGGCCACCACCCACATCAGCGGGCTGGTATAGAGCAGCGCGCCCCACTGCGTCACCAACTGGCCATTGGCCAGGGCGCCGGCAGCCTGGGCCGGATCGGTGGTGACGGCAGCATTGCTGGCGAACCAGGCGACGAGGCCAGTTACCACTAGGCCAATGCCCATATAGTTGTAGACCTTCAGCATATAGCTGCGAAGGCCCTCATCAATGGCCGCGGCGGTTCCGGCCCGCGCAGCGGCGATAGTCGGTCTGTCGAATTGAGCCATGAGAGTTCCCCTTCCTGGCAACTGCAACGATGCGAGCATGCACACGTCGCACCTCAACGCGTAATATGGCGGCGGCATCGGCACAATACAAGGGAAAGCGGTCGACCTCTCCGATCCGTAATGTCGCAGTGCTGCAAGGGGTTAACCCAGCTGTCCGGACGCATGACTGCGGCATTCGGTCCGAGCGACGGCACTATCCTGCATTTGTCACCCACCATTGCCGAGGCCCGCAAATGCGGTCTAGGCTCGTCATGCGAGTGTAACGAATCGCGTTTTAGTAAACGCGGGACAGAGGAGGGTCAGACTTTGCCCAGACTCTTTACCGGTCTCGAAATCCCCTCACAGGTGGGTTTTATGCTCTCGCTCAAGCGCGGCGGCCTGCAGGGCGCCCGCTGGATCGATCCCGAAAACTACCACATCACCTTGCGCTTCATAGGCGATGTCGACCACCCGACGGCCAACGAAGTTGTGCATGCGCTTGACCGCCTGGCCGAGAGCGAGGCCTTCTCGCTGCGACTCGGCCACCTCGGCGCCTTCGGCGGCGACAAGCCCCGGGCGCTCTATGCCGGCGTCGAGAGCAACGGCGCCCTTGCCCACCTGCAGGCCAGCCAGGAACGCGTGCTGCAGCGGCTCGGCTTGGCGCCGGACGGGCGGAAGTTCGTGCCCCATGTGACGCTGGCGCGTCTGCGCGGCTGCAGTGCTGCGGCGCTCGCCGACTTCATGGCCATGGCCGGCCGCTTTGCCCCACTCGACTTCCCGGTCGGACGCTTTGTCCTCTATTCAAGCCGCGATTCCGTTGGCGGCGGACCTTACCGGATCGAGGAAACTTATCCTCTGGCCGCCTGAGGACTGCTCGGACACCGACGTTAACCCCGCGTTTACCCAACCGGGGCAAACACAAATCACGCAATCGAGACGCGCCAAATTGCCGTCATGATTGCCACTATGGTCGTGACTTAATTCAAATGCGGATGCGCGAAACTGCTTGGTAACCATAACCGGGCACACTCTTCGCGCGGATGCCCGAGAGGGGCGACCTTCGGAAATAGGGATGCTTCGGCGATGACTTCGATTACCCGCACGCTGCTGGCCGGCCTGCTGGCCGGTGGACTTCTGGCGACCCAGTTCACGACGCTGACCCTGGCGCAGGCCGGTGGCGACGCCACACAGCTAGCGACGTTCAAGTC
Organism: Devosia sp.; assembly: GCA_015657675.1. Lineage (GTDB taxonomy): Bacteria > Pseudomonadota > Alphaproteobacteria > Rhizobiales > Devosiaceae > Devosia_A. Next base: position 15,513 of record JACDQI010000112.1, on the reverse strand, counting down.
CTGGACGGCCTGGAAGGGCAAAGATGGCACGGGCGACGTCTGCTACATTTCCAGCCAGCCGCAGAAGTCCGAGCCGGCCAACGTCAACCGCAGCCCGATCCATTTCCTCATCATCCACCGCAAGGGCCTGGGCACCAAGAATGAGGTGCAGACCCTGATCGGCTACCCGTTCAACACCAGCAATTCGAACGCTTCCGCCGCCATCGACGGCAAGGCCTTTCCGATGGTCACCGACGGCGAGGGCGCCTGGCTGGCCGATACTTCTGGCGAAGCGGGCTTTGTCGCCGCCATGAAGGCTGGCACTAATCTCGTGGTCAAGGGCACCAGCCAGCGCGGCACGGTCACCACTGACACCTATTCGCTGAGCGGCGTCACCGCCGCCATGTCCGAGATCGACAAGGCCTGCGCCTGATCACAAGCGGAACTCGAACCCTGCCGGCCTCGTTCCGGCAGTGGAAATGCCAGAACTGCCCTGCTAAGCATTTCGGCAGAACGAGGCCCTCAATGATCCGTCGTGCCGTCGCGCTCACCGCGCTGTTGTCTGCTTGTGTCCTGCCCGCATCGGCCCAGTCGGTCCGATCGCTCGGCGACTATCGTGACTGGTCGGCCTATTCGGCCGTCGAGGGCGCGGGGTCGGTGTGCTTTGCTATGAGCAAGCCCAAGGACGTGAGCCCGATGCCGGATGGCTTCACTGCCGCCTATCTCTACATCACCCATCGCCCGGCGGAGTCGGTGCGCAACGAGGTCAACCTCGTCGCCGGCTTTACTTTCGCCCCGGACACACCGGCCACCCTCACCATTTCGGGCGTCAGCTACGACCTTTTCACAGAGGGCGACGCGGCCTGGCTGCTCGACCCGGCCCGCAATGGCGATCTCGCCGGCTCGATGCGCGCCGGCTCGATCCTCACCGTCGAAGGTACGACCGACAAGGGCATCCGCGTGGTCGAGACCTTCTCCCTCTCTGGCGCCACTGCCGCCTCCCGCGCCATCGAATCCTGCTGATCCCGGCATATTGGGCCTTCACCACGCGCAGGGCTGATAGCTTTCGCGTGACCCGGCCTTGTGCTAGGTGGGCGCAATCCTGATCTCGTCGTGATGACGTCACCCTGCCGGAGCCGGGCCACATGAGCGTTGCTCTCAACCTCGACCATGCCGCCAATGCCGGCCGCGCCGCAGTGCCCGCGCGACGTTCGCTGGTCGGCCTCGGCCGCCCCGAACTGCGCCAGACCCTGATGAGCATCGGGCTCGACGACCGCGAAGCCAAAATGCGGTCGAGCCAGCTCTGGAACTGGATGTATGTGAACGGGGTCACCGACTTCGAGCGCATGACCAATATCCAGAAGGGTTTCCGCCAGACCCTCGCCGACAAGTTCCTGCTCGACCGGCCCGATATCGTGACCGAGCAGATCTCCATCGACGGCACCCGCAAGTGGCTATTCCGCTTCCGCGACCCGCAGAACCCCAACCTGCCGCCCGTCGAAGTCGAGACCGTCTACATTCCCGAGGAAGATCGCGGCACGCTCTGCGTCTCCTCGCAGGTCGGCTGCACCCTCACCTGCTCGTTCTGCCACACTGGCACGCAGAAGCTGGTCCGCAACCTTACCGCCGGCGAAATCCTCGGCCAGATCCTGATGGCCCGCGAGCGCCTTGGCGACTTCCCCGGCGGCCAGCGCCCCGATGACGGTGGCCTCGTGCCGGCGCCGCGTGGTTCAGGCGGCTCCGAAGGCGACAGCCGCGCCATCACCAATGTGGTGATGATGGGCATGGGCGAACCGCTCTACAACTACGACAACGTCAAGCAGGCGCTGCTGATCGCCTCAGACGAAGCCGGCATCTCGCTTTCCAAGCGCCGCATCACCCTCTCGACCTCGGGCGTAGTGCCCCAGATCGAGCCCACCGGCCGCGAGATCGGGGTCATGCTGGCCATTTCGCTGCACGCCGTCCGCGATGACCTGCGCGACATGCTGGTGCCGATCAACAAGAAGTGGCCGCTCAAGGAACTGATCCAGGCCTGCCGCGACTATCCCGGCCTCTCCAACGCCCGCCGCATCACCTTCGAATATGTGATGCTCAAGGATATCAACGATTCCGACGCCGACGCGCGCGAACTGGTACGGCTGCTGGCCGGCATTCCGGCCAAGATCAACCTGATCCCGTTCAATCCCTGGCCAGGCACCAACTACGACTGCTCGAGCTCGGCCCGCATCGAACGCTTCGCCGACATCGTCAACAATGCCGGCTACGCCAGCCCCGTGCGCACCCCGCGCGGCCGCGACATCTTCGCCGCCTGCGGCCAGCTGAAGTCCGAAACCGAGCGCCTCAAGAAAGTCGATCGCGAGGCGCTGAGCGGTGCCTAGACTGGAAGCCATCGGCTTTGATGCCGACGACACGCTCTGGCATCACGAGCGCTATTTCGAGCAGACCACCGCCCGCTATGCCGAGCTGATGGCGCCTTATGCCGACAGCAAGGCACTCATCGACCACCTGCACGCCACCGAAAAGCGCAACGTCAAGCGCTACGGCTTCGGCGTCAAGGGCTTCATGCTCTCAATGGTCGAGACCGCCATCGAGATCACCTCGGGCAACCTGCCGGCCAATGTCATCAAGGACGTGCTGGCCGCCGGTGGCGATATGCTGGTGCACCCGGTCGAACCGTTTCCCGGCGTCGAGGCCACTCTCTCTGCGCTGACCGCCGACTACACGCTGATCCTGATCACCCGCGGCGATCTCTTCGACCAGGAGCGAAAGCTCGAAGCCTCGGGGCTCTCGAAGTATTTCGACGCCATCGAGATCGTTTCGGACAAGACCCCGCCGGTCTATCGCCGCATCTTCTCCCGCCACGGCGAAGGCGCCAGCCGCGCCATGATGATCGGCAACTCCATGCGCGCCGACGTCGTGCCCGCCATCGAGGCCGGCGCCTGGGGCGTGCATGTGCCGTCCGACCATGTCTGGGCGCTCGACCTGCATGATGATCCGGCCGACACTTCGCGGTTCCGCCGCTTCGGCAAGCTGCCGGAGATCCTCCCGCTGATCGCCGAGATCGGCTAAATGCCGCGGCCGTCGGCCCGGCGCATTGCTGCGGCGGTCGAAGCGGCCGAGGCAATGGCGACGAGGCGAACGCCGGTCATCTGCCCGCTCTGCGAGCGGCCCATCCCGCCGGACGGTAAGTCGAGTCTCCATCACCTCGTACCCCGGCTGAAGGGCGGCACGAACCTCGGCACTGTGCGCCTGCACCAGATCTGCCACAGCGCCATCCACGCCCGTTTTTCGGAAGCCGAACTGGCGCGTCGCCTCGCCGATGTTGAGATGCTGCGCGCCGACCCCCGGCTCGCCGATTTCATCGCCTGGGTCCGCACCAAGCCGCCCCAGTTCCACGCACCGACCCGCATGACCAAGGCGCGACGCGAGGCCCGTCGCGACCGCGACTAGACTGTCACACGGCGGGATTTCGGCCAGAACAGCACCGCGCCACCCACCAGGCTGACCACAGCGCAGACGATAAACAGCGACCAATAGCCAAAGCCCTCGGCCCAGAGCCCCGTCCCCAGCCCTGACAGCAGGAAGCCCGCACTCATCGTATTGCCGAACAGCGCCGAGGCGATGCCGGCGCGGCCCGGCAGCAGCCCCTGGATATAGGCCATGCCCAGAACGCTGATGATGCCGATGGCAATCGCCCGCGGGATCTGCCCCCAGTAGAGCGATGCCAGCGTCGGCCAGATGATCGGCATGACGAAATAGAGCGCGAACAGCGCAAAACCCACCAGCAGCAGCCAGCGCGTATCGCCCTCGACCGGCCGGATGACGAAGATCGCCATCACCAGCACTTCGAGCGCCGCGCAAAGGCTGAACAGCAGCCCGACATCGGTGGCAGTCCCCAGTTCCTCGATCACCACGATCGACATGGCGTTCGACCCCATGAACATCACGAGGTGAAATGCGGTCATCGCGATCACCGCCGGCGCCGCGGCCAGAACCACGTCGAGCGTGATTTTGGCTCTTTCGCCCAGATCCGCTGGCACTGCTTCGATACGCCCGAAGATTACAAGGAAGAGGGCCAGCAAAGCCAGCACCGCCGCACCGGCGAAAACACCTTCAAAACTCCACACCGCGACCAGCCCGGCTCCCAAAGCCGGCCCGATCGCCCAGGCCAGCGACGACGTCAGCCGCAGCGCCGCCATGCCCCGCTGCACCGCCGCGCCACCGACGCGGTCGAGATAGCCCTTGGCGATGGCAAAGAGCAGCGCGAAGGACGCGCTTGAGAGCCCGAAGAGAAAGAAGGCGTTGAGCAGCAGCATCCAGGTTTCGGTGAGCACTGCGCAAAGCCCGTAGCCCACCGCCTTGGCGACAAACGCCACCAGCAGCGGCCACATCACCGGATTGCGATCATGCCGCTGCCCGAACACGGTAGTGACGGCGATACCGGACACAGCCGACAGCGTCAGGAAGGCGCTGAGTTCGAGCGGCGACATGCCGATCTTGGCCACCGCCAAGAGCGCCATATAGCTCCCCGCCACCGCCTCGGCCAGCGAGGCGAGGAGGATCGCCAGCAGCACGGGCGCAAAGGATGGCACCCTGAAAAGGGCAAGGCTGGAGCGGATCGACACGATGACCTCGGAACGTCGCGGGCGCGACGCAGTTGCTCGGAGCGGCAACGGGAAATCCAGCCTAGCCCGCTGCGCCCTGGGGCTGCAAGGCGAAGCCTTAGGGACCCCAGCTTGCGAGGCAGAGCATCTTCGCCTAAACTGATTTTCCTAGGCGCGGTGCCAGATTTGCGGCATGTCTGACCCACTCATCGGCACATCTGGCCCTACGCCACGGGCTGTGCCCTTGGGAGATACTCCCCATGTCCATCACCTTCAGGCGCCTCGCCAAGCGCGATGCCAAGCTATTCGCCCACGTCGCCCCAGACGTTTTCGATGCCCCAATCGACCCCAAGCGGCTCGAGAATTACCTCGCCTCGCCGCTGCACCGTATGGTGGTGGCGATGGATCAGGGGGTGATTGTCGGGCAGTGCGCGGCGGTGATCCACCATCATCCCGACAAGCCGAGCGAGCTCTATGTCGACGAGGTCGGCACCGCCTCGAGCCACCTGCGGCGCGGCATCGCGACGGGTATGATCAACGAGATGTTTGCCTGGGGCAAAGAGCTGGGCTGCACCGAGGCCTGGCTCGGCACCGAACTCGACAACCACGCCGCTAACGCCTTGTATCGTCGCTTTAAACCCGACGAGGACGAGGCGATCCAATACTACCTGTTTTCGCTCTAGGTCGGGCCGGCGCACGCGCCCGAGGCGCCTTCACCGGCTCCGCCTTGGGCGCCGCAACCACCGGGGCGACCTCCTCGGCGATCCACTCCAGCTTGTGCCGCCCCTGCCCTTCGTCACCGAAGAGCCGAGCCAGCGCCGGCAGCAAAATCCGCAATTCCGCCTCAAGTATGAACGGCGGATTAACGATGATCATCCCGGTGCCATGCAGCGTCGGTGGATTGGTCGCCGGCCGGATGATGACTTCGGCCCGCAGCATCTTGGGAATGCCGGTCGAGCGCAGCGCCGAAATGAAGTCGTGCACCGCGCGGGTGTCCTTAAGCGGATACCAGAGCGCGAAGACGCCGGTGGCGAACTTGCGGTGACCCTTCACCAGCCCATCCACCAGTCGCTCGAACTCGCCCGGCTGCTCGAACGGTGGATCGACCAGCACCACGCCGCGCTTTTCCTTGGGCGGCAGATGCGCGTTGAGCGCCAGCCAGCCGTCGAGCGTGATGATCCGCGCCTGGATGTCCCCGGCAAAGAGCTTTGAGAGCGTCCATCCGTCCTCGGGATGCAACTCGAGTGCCTCGATTCGGTCCTGCGGCCGGAACAGCTGCCGCGCCAGCCAGGGCGACCCCGGATAGCTCTTGAGCTTGCCCGGGTTCTCGGCCTTGATCACATCGAGATAAGGCGCCACCAGCTCCTTGGCCTTGGCCGGCAGTTCGGCAGTGATCAACTTGCCGATGCCATCGACCCACTCGGGCGAGCGCTGCGCTTCCGACGAGGTGAGATCGTACCGGCCGATGCCCGCATGCGTATCGATCACCCGAAACGCCCCGGGCTTTTTCTTCATGTACTCGATCAGCCGTGTGAGGATGATGTGCTTGACCACATCGGCAAAGTTTCCGGCGTGGAAGGCGTGTCGGTAGTTCATCATTGTTTCGCCTGTGCCGTGAGAATGATGGTGGCAAAGCTGGCGAACACCGCCGCAAAGCCCCAGTTGAGCGCCCGCTCGATCCAGCGGCTGCGCTTGAAGGCGGCCGCCAGCCACTCGGCGGCGTAGACAATGAGCAGGCCGATCGGCAGCGACACCAGCACGAACTCGACGCCCAGCGCAAAGAGCTTGCCGGTGGCCATCGGGTCATGCGCCTCGACGAACTGCGGCAGGAAGGTCACGAAGAACAGCACCACCTTGGGGTTGAGGAGGTTGATGCCGAGCCCCGTGGCAAAGCTCTGCTTGAGCGTCGGCAGCTTTACCGCAGCCGCTGCGATCCGCAGCCCGCCGCCGTGCACCACCGCCTGCCAGGCCAGCCAGATCAGGTATATGGCGCCGGCAATCTTGAGCGCCAGGAACAGGGGCGGCGCCGCAATGATCAGCACCGAAATCCCCAGCGCCACCAGTGTCGTGTGCACCAGAATGCCAGTCAACGCCCCGAACATGGCCGCCATTCCATGCGCCCGGCCGTAATTGATGGCGCGCGAAAGCTGCAGCGCCATGTCTGGCCCCGGCGTGATCGCCAGCACCAGCGTCGCCACCGCGAAGGCGAGCAGAACGGGCAGATCGGGAATGATTGCGGTCATAGGCGATTTCCAGGCAGGTCCGATCCGCTGCCTATCATCTTCCGGCTCTCCAGCCAAAACCTATGATGGCTGCGCCGCTGACCGACCCGCCTGTCCCGACAGCTAGCGACGCGGCGTGCAGAGCGGCTGATTGCCGAGCGCGTCGACGAGATGGAGATAGGGCTCACTGGGAACTGAGGCATCAAGCCACCCACCCAGAATGCCGATGGCGATCAGCGGGCCATCGAGCACCACTACGGACGGGGCATCCGCGCCTGCCTGGTACATCAACTTGCCCCGACCACTCTGTCCGTTGGGATTGGCAAACACATAGCTGTTGCCATCAAACCCGACCGCCCCGAGTGTCGTGCCATCGAGATCGCAGTTCCAGGCACCATCGGCTTCACCGGCGGCAAGAGCGGGCCCCGTCAACAGCATCGACAGGCAGGCAGCAGCGATAATCTTGGGGCGCATCATGGTCTCCCTGGCACCAGCGAAGTGAGGTAACTAATTTAATCACTCACTGAGCAAATACCAGCGATTTTGTGGGCGTGGGATTGGTCAAGCCAGAGCCGCAACACCACCGGCTCTTCCACCACCTCCCCTTTCCCTGTCCGAAAGGGTGAGGGGTGACCTGACTGATAGCCCGCGACCGACCCCAGTCCACCCCGGCATCGGACTTAAGTCCGAATTAAACTTCCTCACGATAGTTTGAACGCATACTTTCTTATGTGTTTTTCGACGGGGCGCTGTTTTGAGTGCGAATGTGATTGCGGGTGCCGCCCGGGCGGACGGCGCTCTCCTGCTGGATGCGGCTCTCGAGAGCATCCCCTATGGCTTCTGTGTCTGGTCAGCCGACTTCCACCTGGTGATGTGGAACAAGCACTATCTGGACATTTACGGCTTCCCCGCCCGGCGAATTGAAAAGGGCATGACGCTGGAAGCCGTGGTGCGGCTCTCGGCCGAAATGGGCAATCACCCCGACCAGACGCCGGAAGAGTTTCTCGCCGCCTACAAGGCCGACCTGCTGACCAATCGCTCGGGCCTGCGCGCCAAGGTACGCGAACTGGTCGACGGCGGCCGCACCATCGAGACCGCGCATGTCTATTCGCCTGGGCTGGGCTGGGTGGTGACGCACGAGGACGTCACCGAGGAAATCGCCTCCAGCGAGATCGTGCAGCGGCGTAAATGGGAGCTCGAGCAGCAGAACCTGCGGCTCAACGCCGTGGTCAACAATATCGGCCAGGGCCTTTGCATGTATGACGCCAGGGGCCGGCTGGTGGTCTGCAACGCCCCGTACGCCCGCATCTATGGCCTGCCCGAGCGGCTCTTGCAGTCCGGCACGTCGCTTGAGGACATCCTCGCCCATCTCTTCGACCAGGGCATGAAGGCCGGCGGCGACCGCGACGCCTATCTGCGCTGGCGGCGCGACGTGAGCGCCCGCGGCGAATTCGGCAAGACCATCCACGAGCTCAATGGCCGCATCATCCTGATGCAGCAGCACCCGATGAAGGATGGCGGCTGGGTCTCCACCCACGAAGACATAACCGAGCAGCGCCAGCAGGAAGCGCGGATCGCCCACCTCGCCCGCCACGATGCGCTGACCGAGCTGCCCAACCGCATCCAGTTCCTCGAGGAAATGGCATCGATCGAGCCCGCCCTGACGCGTGGCCACCAGGCGGCGGTGCTCTGCATCGATCTCGACCATTTCAAGGACGTCAACGACACCCTCGGCCATGCCATCGGCGACAAGGTGCTCAAGCAGGTGGCGGCCCGGTTGCTCGGCACCACCCGCGAGACCGACGAGCTGGCCCGCATCGGTGGCGACGAGTTCTCGCTGCTGCTGCGGCAGGTTGCCGGGCCGGCTGACGCCGCGGCCATTGCCGAGCGCATCACCCAGGCCATCGGCACCCCGTTCAATGTCGACGGCCACCAGGTCGTCATCGGCGCTTCAGTCGGCATCGCCATGGCGCCGGCCGATGGCGACACCACCGACCAGTTGATGAAGAATGCCGACCTCGCGCTCTACCGGGCCAAGGCCGACGGCCGCTCGACCTTCCACTTTTTCGAACGCGGCATGGATGAAGCCATCCAGCATCGCCGCACCATCGAGGCCGGATTGCGCCTGGCGCTCGCCCGCAACGAGTTCCGCCTAGTCTTCCAGCCCCTCGTGGGGCTCAAGGAAGATCGCGTCACCTGCTTTGAGGCGCTGATCCGCTGGGATCATGCCGAACGTGGCACCATTTCGCCTGCCGATTTCATCCCGATCGCCGAGGAAACCGGCATGATCGTGCAGATCGGCGAATGGGTGCTGCGCGAAGCCTGCCAGGTCGCCATGACCTGGCCGACCGATGCGCGCGTCGCGGTGAACCTCTCCACCGTGCAGTTCAAGAACAAGCGGCTCTTTGAGACGGTGGTTGCCGCGCTCGAAGAAAGCGGCCTGCCCCCCACCCGGCTCGAACTCGAAATCACCGAGTCGCTACTGCTGGCCGATAACGAACCGACGCTCGCTACGCTGCACAAGCTGCGCGCACTCGGCATCCGCATTTCGATGGACGATTTCGGCACCGGCTACTCCTCGCTGAGCTACCTGCGCTCCTTCCCGTTCGACAAGATCAAAATCGACCGCTCCTTCATGCGCGATCTCGAACAGAAGGGCGACAGCCTCGCCATTATCAAGGCGGTGATTGGCCTGGGGCATTCGCTGGGCATGACCACCACTGCCGAGGGCATCGAGACCGAAGAGCAGCTCGCCGCCGTGCGCGAACAGGGTTGCAACGAGGTGCAGGGCTTCCTGTTCTCCCCGCCGGTCGCGCCGACGCGGTCATCGCCATGCTTCGCAAGGAAGAAAACGACCGGCTGCGCCGCGCCTAGTGATCCGCACTGACCCAGCTTGTCGTCCGATCTGCACGCTGGCAGTCTCACGCGATGCGCCCCCAGCTTCATGCCCAACTGACTGCCATCGCGCGCCGTGAGGCCGGCAACCTGGCCGAGGATGTTGTGCAGGACGCGCTGCTCATCGCCGTCACGGCCGGGCGCCACGATTTCGAGGTCCTGGCCAATGCCCGCTGGCTGGCCGGGGTGGTGCGTAACCGGGCGCGCATGGCGGCCCGCACCGAACGGCGGCGGCGGACCCGCGATGACGACTGGAGTACCTTCCGAAAACCGGCCGCCTCGACGGAGGTCCCGACCTTTGAGGACATTCTCGATGGTCTTTCGCCCGCCCTGCGCACCTTTGCGGCGCTGGTGCTGAGCGGCCAGAACCGGCGGGAAATCGCCTACCTGCTGGGCCTGCCCGACACCGCCTTGCGCCAGCGCATCTCGGCCCTGCGGCGGCACCTTTCGGCCCGCGGCCTTACAGCGCCCGAGGAACTGCTGGGCTTAAATCTGAACCTCACCTATGGCCGCCTCCGCGCCGCCCTTTTGCTGGCCTTGCGCCGGCAGGGCGGTAGCTTTGCCAGCCACGATCCGGACGGACATGTTTTTCTTGTCCGTCGCTCACAAACACCACCCCCACGGCAACTGAGCGTTGCCAACCAAGAGGAGGGTCCACAATGACCATCAAGGCAAAGTCCGTCAGCATCGTCTTTTACGTCTCCGATATCGCAAGAACCGAAGCCTTCTATCGCGACACGCTCGGCATCGACCTCGAGCGGCAGGAAGGCGCCGAACCCTTCTGGCTGCAGGCGCAGATCGAGAACGGCCCGGGCTGATCTTTTTCCAGCAGGAGGGACGCCGCGGCGATACGCCGGCGATTGTGTTCGAGCTGGACGACGGCGGCATCGACGATGTCGTCGCCGAGCTGGCCCACAAGGGCGTCACCATTGTCACCCCGGTTTCGGAGGCTCCCGGCGGCTGGAGCGCCGACTTTCTCGACCCCGATGGCTTTGGCCTTGGCCTCTGGCAGTCGGGCGAACTGCCCCGCTCGCTCAAAAACTGAGCGCGGCCGGCGCCGGTGGAGCTCCACGCACTGTTCGATGGTTTCGCCTGGGCGACGACGGCGCTGACCGTCGTGCTGCTCAGGCGGTTCTATGCCGATCGGTTTCCGCCGGCGCCCGGCCGTTCGCTGGGTTACGTCGCCACCTGGGGCGCCATGCTGCTGATCATCAACTACGGTAGGCCCGGAAAATGAGCGGACTGACCACCGCCCTGCTGATCCTCGGTGGCCTGGCTCTCATCGCCTTCGGCAGCATCGGGCTGCTCTTTGTCCTGAGCGGCGAGCCGCCCGACACCGGGGCTCTCGGCTCCACCGGCGGCAGCGCCATGCTTGGTCTGGGTCTGGTTGCTCTGGGGCTGCGACGCCTGTTCAAGCGTCCCTGAAGCGGGTTCGGGCATTAAGCCTGATACGACCCGCAACCCTCCCATTCCCCGAATTGTCTTGAGAATGTGACGTCGCTCCGCTATGGGGCGCGGCTAATCTCCCCAATCTGATTGGCCGCCCCATGTCTTTGCGAAACATCGCAATCATTGCCCACGTTGACCATGGTAAGACCACCATGATCGATGTGCTCCTCAAGCAGTCGGGCGCCTTCCGCGACAACCAGCGCGTCGAAGAACGCGCCATGGACAGCAACGACCTCGAGCGCGAGCGCGGCATCACCATCCTTGCCAAGGTCACGTCGCTGGTCTGGAAGGACACCCGCATCAATATCGTGGACACGCCCGGCCACGCCGATTTCGGCGGTGAAGTCGAGCGCATCCTCTCGATGGTCGATGGCGTGGTGATCCTGGTGGACGCGGCCGAAGGCCCGATGCCGCAGACCAAGTTCGTGCTCGGCAAGGCGCTGGCCCAGGGCCTCCGCCCGATCGTCGCCATCAACAAGATCGACCGCCCCGACGAGCGCCACCTCGAAGTGCTCGAAGAAATCTTCGACCTCTTCATCGCGCTCGACGCCACCCCCGAACAGCTCGACTTCCCGGTGCTCTATGGCGCCGCCAAGCATGGCTGGATGAGCGCCAAGCCCGAGGGTCCCAAGGACAGCCTCGCGCCGCTGCTCGACAAGGTCGTTGAATATGTGCCCGAGCCCAAGGTGGAAGAGGGCCCGTTCCGCATGCTCGTCACCACCATCGAGCGCAACCCCTTCCTCGGCCGCATTCTCACCGGCCGCATCACGTCCGGCACGGTCAAATCGGGCGATGCGATCACCTCGCTCGGCCGTGACGGCAAGATCGTCGAAAAGGGCCGCGTCTCCAAGGTTCTGGCCTTCCGCGGACTCGAGCGCACCCCGGTCGACATCGCCGAAGCCGGCGACATCGTCGCCATTGCCGGCCTCGAGACCTCGACCGTCGCCGACACGCTGGTGAACCCCTCGGTCACCGTGCCGCTGCCGAGTAAGCCGATCGACCCGCCGACCCTCTCGGTCACCTTCCGCATCAATGACGGCCCACTGGCCGGCCGCGAAGGCGACAAGGTGCAGAGCCGCGTCATTCGTGAGCGCCTGCTGCGCGAAGCCGAAGGTAATGTCGCCATCAAGATCACCGAAGGCACCGACAACGACAGCTTTGAAGTTGCCGGCCGCGGCGAATTGCAACTCGCCGTGCTCATCGAAAACATGCGTCGCGAAGGCTTTGAGCTGACCATCGGCCGCCCGCGCGTCGTCATGCAGGAAGAGAACGGCGAAAAGCTCGAGCCGGTCGAAGAAGTCATCATCGACGTCGACGACGAGCATACCGGCGTCGTCGTGCAGAAGCTCACCGAGCGCAAGGGCGACCTGGTCGACATGCGCCCCTCGGGCGTCGGCCGCACCCGCCTGCGTTTCTACGTCCCGACCCGTTCGCTCATCGGCTACCAGCCCGAACTGCTGTCGGACACCCGCGGCACGGCGATCTTCAACCGCCTGTTCCACGAGTACCAGCCCTACAAGGGCGCTCTGCCCGGCCGTCGCACCGGCGTGCTGATCTCCAACGGCACCGGCCAGGCCGTCACCTATGCGCTCTGGAATCTCGAAGAGCGTGGGCCCATCATGATCGACGCCGGCGTCGACATCTATGAAGGCATGATCATCGGCGAGCACGCCCGCGAGAACGATCTCGAGGTCAACGCGCTCAAGGGCAAGCAGCTGACCAACATCCGCACCACGTCCAAGGACGAAGCGGTCCGCCTGACCCCGCCCAAGAAGCTCACGCTCGAACAGTCGCTCGGCTACATCGCCGACGACGAATATGTCGAAGTGACCCCAAAGAGCATCCGCCTACGCAAGATCTGGCTCGACCCCAACGACCGCAAGCGCATGATGCGCGCCTCCAAGGCCGGCTGACGCCAGGCACTGCAAGTCCTTTCCAACCCACGCTCCCGCAAGGCAGCGTGGGTTTTTGTTTGTCTCGCTGACATCCCGATGGCCGCGCCGGGTTGATCCGTCGGCGCGGTTAGGGCAATGCAGCTTCGCAACCTTGCGGAGACGTTTGCGGCATGAGTGAGTGGATCATCCAGACCATCGGCCAGTTCGGCTATGTCGGCCTCTTCCTGCTGATGCTGATCGAGGCGGTGTTCCCACCCATCCCGAGCGAGCTGATCGTCCCCTTCGCCGGCTTTGCTGCAGCACGGGGCGACCTGTCCTTTGCCGGCGTCATCGCCGCCACCACGCTGGGCTCAGTGGTCGGCACGATCCCGTGGTACCTCGCCGGTAGGTTTTTTGGCCTGCATCGCGTGCGCTACCTCGCCGACCGCTTCGGCCGCTGGCTGACGCTCAACGCTGAGGAAATCGACCTCGCCACCGGCGTCTTCCGCCGCTATGGCCGCTGGATCGTGCTGTTCGGCCGTCTGCTGCCCATTATCCGCACCCTGATCTCGGTGCCGGCTGGCCTGTCGAAAATGCCGGCCTGGCAGTTCTTCGGTTTCTCGCTGATCGGCATGGTGACCTGGAACACCCTGCTGGCCGGCGCCGGCTATCTGCTGGCCGACCACTACCACATGATCGAAGCCTGGCTCGACCCGCTGACCTGGCTCGTGCTCGGCAGCGTCGTGGTGCTCTATGTCTACCGCATCGTCACCTGGCGGCCGAGCAAGCGGACCTAGGACTCGCACCCTGCCTTGCAGAATGCGAATCGCGGCTCGCGTTTGCAAACCCGACAAGCACTTGCCCCGGTTTCCGGGCCTCCGCCGGTTGGCACGCTTCGTGCAGATAAGGCGCTGCCCGGGTCTTGTTGTGCGTACCGGGCCAAAGTCAGTTCCAGACCCACCCGCTGACCTCGGGTGGGTCTAACTTTTTTCTAATCCCGCCAAATACGCTGCCCACTGCATTTTTGCCCGGTCGGCTTGTTCCGGCTCCGGCAAAACACTAGATATCGCCCGGTAACACGAGGGCACCCGCCGATGGTCTACGCACTGCTGCAGACGCTGAGTTTCATCCTCAATATCGTCTGGTGGATCTTCCTGATCATGATCATCATGAGCTGGCTGATCAATTTCAACATCATCAACACCCGCAACCAGTTCGTCGATTCGGTCTGGCGCATCATCAACCAGATCACCGAGCCGATCCTGAAGCCTATCCGCCGCATCGTGCCGGCGGTCGGCGGCCTGGATCTCTCGCCCATCATCGTCTTCGTCATCATCTTCTTCTTGCAGAACTGGATCGCCTCGATCGCCGTCGGCCGCGTGCTCTAGCGCCGTCCCGTGCTGCTCCGCCTGCGCGTCACGCCCAATGCCGGGCGTGACGTCATCGAGGGTTTCGAGGCCCTCGCCGACGGCACCACCGTTCTCCGCATCCGCGTTTCTGCCGTGCCCGATAAGGGTAAGGCCAATGCGGGGGTGATCGCCCTCCTCGCCAAGGCGCTCCGCCTCCCCAAGTCGGCCATCTCGCTGGTTTCCGGCGACACCGCCCGGCTCAAGACCGTCCGCATTGACGGCGACCCCGATCTTTCGGTCTTCCAAACCGCCGATTGACCCGCACCGGGCGACTCAACGCCATTGCGTAAGCGCCCGAATTGTCACAAGCTTTGTCATACTCCGCGGGGGGCGGGGAGGGTTCGACGGGCTGCGGCCTGCCAATCACCAAAGGAGCGTCCCCTCGGACGGGTCAAATCGAGGGAATTCTGATGACACTTCTGCTTTGGGCGATCGTGGTGTGCGGTGCACTGTCGATCGTTTATGGCGTCGTTACGACGCGAGGCCTGCTGGCCGCGGATGCCGGATCGGCCCGCATGCAGGAAATCTCCGCCGCGGTGCGCGAAGGCGCCTCCGCCTACCTGAAACGCCAGTACACCACCATCGCCATCGTCGGCGTGGTGATCTTCGTGCTCGCCTTCTGGCTGTTGGGCGCCCTGGCGGCCATTGGCTTCCTGATCGGCGCGGTGCTCTCGGGCGCCGCCGGCTTTATCGGCATGAACGTCTCGGTGCGCGCCAACGTGCGCGTCGCCCAGGCGGCCACCACCTCCCTCGCCAAGGGCCTCGACCTGAGCTTTAAGGCCGGCGCCATCACCGGCCTGCTCGTTGCCGGCCTCGGCCTCCTCGGCGTGACGCTGTACTTCATCGTGCTCACCCAGTTCATGGGCTATGCCCCGACCAGCCGCGCCGTCATCGACGCCCTGGTGGCGCTGAGCTTCGGCGCTTCGCTGATCTCGATCTTCGCCCGTCTGGGCGGCGGTATCTTCACCAAGGGTGCCGACGTGGGCGGCGACATGGTGGGCAAGGTGGAAGCCGGCATCCCCCGAGGATGATCCGCGCAACCCGGCCACCATTGCCGACAACGTGGGTGACAATGTCGGCG
>JACDQI010000111.1 GCA_015657675.1 Devosia sp. | reverse complement strand
TCATGGTGAGCTTGTCGAACCACGAGGGCGGGCGAACCGAACTTGCCACGACCTCGTCCTTCGACAAGCTCAGGATGAGGCCTACTACCACGCCGCCGCGTGTAGCCTAAATCTGCCGCCTCACCACGCCCGCGGACGTCAGTTCCGTCAACGCCAGGGTCTGGTCGAGGTGCTCTGCCCTCCAGCTCAACAGTCGCTCGGCCATCTCGAGGCGCGCAGCCATGCAGGCAGGGTCGTTCGCGACATTGCGCAGGCAATGTGGGTCGCGTCGCAGGTCGAACAGCAGCGGGGGCAGGGCGGCGAAGTGCACATATTTCCACTCGGCCGTGCGGATCACCGCCAGGTTGAGCTGCGTGGACTTGAGCCCGAGCGCCGTCTCGATGCTCTGGCCGGATACGTCACGGAAATCGAATTCCCAATGGACAACAGTGTCGCCATCGCGGCCGGTAAGCGAGCGGCCATCCGGTTGATGGGTTGGTTCGACGCCCATCGTCTCGAGCAGCGTGGGGAACACATCGACCGCCTCGGTGAAACCCATCACACGCCGCCCACCGGGCTGGCGCGGGTCGCGGATCAGCAAGGGGATATGCTGGCTCTCGTCGAACCAGCCGCCCTTGCCCAGGGCAAAGTGGTCGCCCATCATCTCGGCATGGTCAGAGGTGAAGACGATCAGCGTCTCGTCCCACTCGCCGCGCGCCCGGATGGCGTTGAAGGCGCGGCCGAACTGTGCGTCGACTTCGCTGACCATGCCGTAATAGGTCGCCTTGATCTGCCGATAGTCGGCGTCGCTCAGGTCCTTGAGCAGAGCGCTGGAGCCGGGGACGAAATGGCTGGCCTCGCCGGTGCGCAGCATCAGGTCGAGCACCGGGTGCTGCGCCGTCTCGGCGTCAAGGCTTGCCTCGCGCCGGAAGCCCGGCAAGTCGGCCGGATCATACATGGTGTTGTAGGGCGCCGGCACAACGAAGGGCGGGTGCGGGCGGATCAGCGAAACATGTGCGAACCAGGGTCGGTCCTGCTCGCTGAGCCAGCGGGTGAACTCGCCGACGAGGAAAGCCGTCTGCGTCTGCTCGGCGCTGTAGGCGGGCGGCGCATTGGTGATCGCGCCGGGCGGCACGCCCACCGGCAAGTGCGCTGCGTCCTTGTCGGCGAAATCGAGCCCCTGCGCCCGCAGCCAGCTCAGCCAGGGCTTTTCGTGCTCGGGCAGTTTCAGCCGCGTGGTGAAGCCCGGCAGCACGCTTTCGTAGGTGGTGTTGTCGGGATCCGCCGACGACTTGCCGGTCGGGTCGAGCGAGACATCGGTATAGCCAAAGAGCGTCGGGTCGTAGCCGGCGCGTCGTGCTGCCAGCGCGATGTTGTCGAAGCGCGCCGCCATCGGGGTGCCGTTGCGGCACACCCGGTTGTTCATCTGGTAGAGGCCGGTGTAGAGGCAGGCCCGCGCCGGCGAGCAGGGGGCGGCCTGCGCGTAGTGGTTCAAGTACGCAGTGCTCTCGGTGGCAAGGGCGTCGAGCACCGGGGTCCGGATCAGGTTGTGCCGGCAAAACCGACGCAATCGCCGCGCCACTGGTCGGCAGTGATCAGAAGGACGTTCATCTGGCGTTCATCAACATGGCCAAAATCAGGCGCTGAGCACCAGAACATCGCTGGCGGCAATGCCGACGCGGACGCTCGTGCCATGGGCCGGCGGGGGTGTGCGTTGGTCGTTAAACGTATCCACACTCACGAGATTTCCGCCCAGGTCGACTTTCAGCCGGATCACCGAACCGAGGAAGGCGACTTCCGCCACCTTGCCCTCGAGCATGATGTCGCGATCGACCCCATTGGCCAGTGCAACCGCTTCCGGCCGCATCGTCAAAGCCACGGTTTCCCCGGCCTTTGCGCTGGTTGGAAGAGCGGGGATAGTTGCCGTGGTTTCGCCGATCCGCACCGTCTTGGCGCCGGCATCTGCGACGGTCGCATTCAGCGTATTGAGCGTACCGACAAAGGTCGCGACAAAGCGCGTCGTTGGTTTGTTATAGATTTCAAACGGTTGGCCGACCTGCTCGATATTGCCGGCATTGAGCACGACGATCCGATCCGAGATCGACAGCGCCTCTTCCTGGTCGTGCGTCACGAACACAGTGGTGATGCCAAGCTCGCGCTGGATCTCACGAATCTGCTCGCGCAGGCTAACGCGGATCTTGGCGTCCAGCGCCGACAAGGGCTCGTCCAGCAACAACATTTTCGGGCTGGGCGCCAGCGCTCGCGCCAGTGCCACGCGCTGCTGCTGGCCGCCGGAGAGCTCGAACGGGAACCGCTTACCGTAGCCGGCAAGACCGATGAGTTTGAGCATTTCCTCGACGCGCGCTTCGCGCTGCTCCCGTGGCATGCTGGCAATCTTCAAACCAAAGGCAATGTTGTCCCCGACATTCATGTTGGGAAACAAGGCGTAAGCCTGGAACACCATGCCGATCTTGCGCTGGTTCGGCGCGAGGCTGGTGATGTCCTTGCCCTCGACCGAAATGGTGCCGCTGGTCGGTCGCTCGAAGCCGGCGATCATGCGGAGGATCGTGGTTTTGCCGCAGCCCGAGGGGCCGAGCAGGGTGACGAATTCACCCCTCTGGAAGCTCAGGTCGACCCCCTTGACGACGGCGTTGCCTCCAAACGTCTTCACCAGCTTGTCGATGCGGAGGAATTCCTCAGCCATGTGGGCGTCCTTACTAGGCCTGACGGGCGGTCTTTGGCGCGAACCGGTCTAGCAACTGGATCACACCCATGGCGCCCCATGTCAGGGCAAAAGAGATGATGGCAAGCGCGGATGGCTCATAGGCGCGGTTGGCGCCGACGTTCTGCATATAGACGCCGAAGGCCGGGCGATTGAGCAGGCTCGCCAGAACGAACTCGCCGATGACGATGGCAAAGGTCAGGAAGGCGCCTGACAGCACCGCGACGAAAATGTTGGGAAAGATCACCTGCACCATGGTCCGGATCGGATCTGCGCCCAAGATGGTCGCCGCTTCGGTGAGGGTCTGTACGTCGATGGTCCGCAGGCCAGTGTCGATGGCCCGATACATATAGGGCAGCGCCAGTGTGACGTAACCGCAAACGATCAACACGTCGGTGCCGAGGGTTGAGTTCGTCAGGGGCAGGATCGAGGACGAGTTGAAGAGCTTGATGTGACCGAACACCAGGATAATGGGCGGTACGATCAAAGGCAGCAGGGTGATGAATTCCATCACCGGCCGCAGCCATTGCAGCCGCAGGCGGACGAAATAGGCTGCCGGCAGCACGATGGCGACGCCCACGATGATGGCGCACACCGCGCAAACCAGCGAGTAGCTGAAAGTGGACTGGAAGCGTTCGTCGGAAAACACCGACAGGTAGGCGTCAAATGTCAGCCGGTCGCGCCGCATCTGCATGGAGAAGATGAAGGTGGCGAGCAAGGGCAGCAGGAAATAGGCCGCGCCCAGCCCGAATACCACCCATGCCCAGAAACGTCGCCCGATCATTTCAACCACCGTTCGGCGCGCGTCCGCACCACAATGTAGAGCACGTTGGCGATGGCGGTGATGGCGATCATGCCGAGCGCCAGTGCAGCGCCCAGGCCGGGATTGTGCAGCACGTCGCCACGGATTTGCGCATAGAGCAGGATCGGCACAATGTTCAGGGACGAGCCGGTCAAGGCATAGGCGGTTGCGATGGCGCCGAAGGCGTTGGCAAACAGCAGCGAGAGCGTGCCCAGCAGATTGGGCCAAAGCACTGGCAGGCCGATGTAGAGCCAGAACTGTAGGCGTGAAGCGCCCAGCGTCGAGGCCGCCTCGCTCCATTCCTTTTTCAGCCCGTCGATGGCTGGCGCGATGATCAGGATCATCAGCGGGATCTGAAAGTAGAGATAGGTCAGCGTCAGGCCGACGAAACTGAGGAGATTGAAGCCGGACTTGTAGAGGTCAAAACCGAAGACGGTCTTGAGGATCACCGTCACGAGGCCCAGCCGTCCGAGCGTCGCAATAAAGGCGAAGGCCAGCGGCAGGCCGGCGAAATTCGAGGCGACGCCAGAAAAGGTCATCACCGTCGACCGGATGGCCGAGGGCAGGCGGCCGCGAATGATAGCGAGGGCCATTGCGAGCCCGATCAGCGCGCCAAAAAAGGCGGACGCGGCGGAGATCCGGATCGAGATCGAGAAGGCGTTGACGACCTGCTCGGTGCCGAGGTCGATGATGTTCTGGAGGGTAAAGTTGCCTGCCCGATCGACGAAGGCCGAACTGACGAGGAATAGCGTCGGGACGATCAGAAACATAAGTGCGAAGGCGATAAAGGGCAGGACGCCAAGCCACGCACCGATAGGGATCGACCGCCAAATAGAAACGGCCGGCCCGGTGTTCACCGGGCCGGTCGCTTTGTCAGCGGTGAGGCTGACGTGTGTCACTTACTGAACGTTGGCGCCGACAACGGCGTCCCACTGGGTGGTGATCACTTCCTTAGCTGCGCCCTGCTCTTCGAGCGTCGGGAACACGGCCTTGGCATAGGCTTCAGCCGGCGGCAGCTTGTCGAGCAGTTCCTGCGGGATCTTGCCGTTGGCAGCCAGGTCATTGAAGCGGATCGGGTGGCAGTAGCCAGCGAGCCAGCCGAGCTGACCTTCGTCGGAGTAGAGGTATTCCATCCAGAGCTTGGCAGCGTTCGGATGGGGAGCGTAGGCCGAGATTGCCTGGACATAGACGCCGGCAACGACGCTGTCGGAGGGGACAACGACTTCGGCCTTCGGGTTGCCCGCAAAGCCATCGCGCCAGGCCAGAACGTTGTAATCCCAAGCTATGACGATTGGGGTGGTACCCTGAGCGACCGAGGCGGCCTTGCCGATGACGGGAACAAAGTTGCCGGCCTTGTTGAGTTCACCAAAGTAGGCGAGACCAGCTTCACCAGCGGCCTTGGCGTCTGCGGCGCCAGTGGCGAGACCGGCAGCATAGACCGCCTGGATCGCCTGGTTGGACGCACGCGGATCGCCAGCGAGGGCCACAGCATTGGCGTAGTCTGAGGCCTTGAGGTCCGCCCAAGAGGTCGGGACCTTGGAGACGATGTCGGTGTTCACGAGGAACGACAGCACGCCGTAGTAGTCGCCGTACCAGTAGCCTTCGGCATCCTTGGCGCTGTCCGGAATGGTGTCCCAGGTCGAAACCTTGTAGGGCTGGAGCAGGCCTTCGGCCTTGGCGGACGGGCCGAACGACAGGCCGACGTCGATCACGTCGGGAGCCTGCGGGCCGGTGTTGCCCTTGTTGGCCTTGATGGCTTCGATTTCGTCAGCCGAGCCGGCATCGGGGTTCAGCTCGTTTATGGTGATGCCCGGATACTTGGCCTTGAAGCCTTCGATCACGGCACCATAACCGCACCAGTCGTGCGGCAGCGCGATGGTGGTGAGCTGCCCCTCGGCCTTGGCGGCCTCATAGAGGGCTGCGAGGTCGGTCTGCGCCATGGCGGCGGTCGAAGCCAGCATGGCAACAACCGAAATCGAGGTCGCGAACGCGTTCTTCCTGATCATTCTACGTCTCCCTGAGTGGTAGGCTGTTCTTACGTGCATGAGGAGTGTCGAAAAGCCGAACGTCCAACTAGGTCTGGCATATGACAACCGCATGACAGGGTCGTTCAGGCCACAAAGTTCCCGTGGACCGGTCCGCAAAGCGCGCCGGCAGATCGGCTGGTAGTGCCCCCAACGTCAATTATGACAATTGTGACAGTGCCTGTTTTGCCTCGGGGAGTCGAGATGGCAGGCAATGGTCGGACACAGGCCAGTCTAGACCGGTTCCAGGCTGGGTTGATATTTCTTGATCTGAATAGTCCGGTTTGTTAGGCCGCCTACGAATTCATCCGGAGTTGCCTCATGAACCGACCTTTCGCCCACCTGCTCGCCGGCGTGCTGATGATGGTATCGAGCCATGCCGTCCTGGCGGCCGGGCCAGTGCCGACGGCCGACGCCGTACTGGCGAACTATGCGGAAGTGGCGCTGGCCGGTTACGAGGACGCGCTCAGCACCGCCAAGTCGCTCGATGCTGCGGTTGAAGCGTTTATCGCAGATCCGACCGACGCCAAGCTGCAGGCAGCGCGCGACGCGTGGAAAGCGGCGCGAGTTCCCTACCAGCAGACCGAGGCATTCCGTTTCGGTAATCCGGTAGTGGATGCCTGGGAAGGTCGAGTGAATGCCTGGCCCCTCGACGAGGGGCTAATCGACTATGTCGATGCCGGCTATGGCACCGAGAGCGACGAGAACAGCCTCTACACTGCCAATGTCGTGGCCAATGCCAGCCTGACGATCGATGGCGCTGCAGTCGATGCGTCGCAGATCACGCCGGCTTTCCTCAAGGAAACGCTCCAGGAAGCAGGGGGCGTCGAGTCCAATGTGGCGACGGGCTATCATGCCATCGAGTTCATGCTGTGGGGTCAGGACCTCAATGGTACGGGGCCGGGGGCTGGGGCACGACCGGCAAGTGACTACTCCACGGCCAAGCACGCCGATCGGCGCGCTGCCTATCTGCAGGCGGCCACCGATCTGCTGGTCGCCGACCTCGACGAGATGGTGGCCAACTGGAAAGACGGCGGCGCTGCCCGCAAGGCGACGCTCGAGGGCGGTGTCGCGACAATCCTCAGCGGCATGGGGTCGCTGTCGTTCGGCGAGCTGGCCGGGGAGCGGATGAAGCTCGGTCTGCTGCTGCATGATCCGGAAGAGGAGCATGACTGCTTCTCCGACAACACGCACAATTCGCATCTCAACGACGCAATCGGGATCCAGAATGTCTACCTCGGCGCTTACAAGCGGGTGGATGGCAGCGACGTCGCAGGGCCGTCAGTCTCCGAGATGATTGCGGCCAAGGATCCTGCGCTCGACGCCGAGATCAAGGCGCTGCTGGCCGACACGGTCGCAAAAATGAACGCCATGAAGACGCGCGCCGAGACGGTCGAGGCCTATGACCAGATGATCGGCGAGGGCAATGTCGAGGGCAATGCGGTGGTGCAGGCGGCGATCGACGCGCTGATTGCGCAGACGCGCGGCGTCGAGCGCGCTGTGGCACTGCTCGAACTGGGCGATGCGGTAACCATCGAACAGTCCGACAGCCTCACTGACCCCAATGCGGTGTTCAACTAGGACTCAGTTTTCCAAGGCTATTTTGTCGCCGCGGGTTGCACGAATCCGCGGCGGCCCGTTTGATCCTGGAGTGACCAGGACGTGCCGGAAGTGCTGACATGCACATGCGCCTCACTGCAGTTCTGGTCATCATCCTGTTTTCCGGCATTGCATTTGCCGCTGCCTTCGAGCGTTCCGACCTGACGCCGGAGGATCTGGCACGGGTCCGCGCCGTTGCGGTGCCTACTTCGCAGTTTGACGGGGCGGAGAACTTCGAGGCGCTGTCGGGCGGTGCAGCGACCGTCACAAAGGTCGTGAACCAGGACATCCTTTCATTTAGCCAGGCGAACCTGTCGTTCGAGCAGGAAGAGCAGTTCAAGCTTGGCAATGCGCTCTTTCGCAAGCTGTGGGTTGCGGCGCCGTCGTCGACGCAGGCGTCTGATGGACTGGGTCCGCTGTTCAACGCGCGGGGCTGCCAGAACTGCCATCTCAAGATGGACGCGGCGGCGCCAACCGGCGACGAACGCAGTTCGCAGTCGATGTTGCTTCGTCTCTCGGTGCCGCCGCGCGATGCTGAAGAGCAGGCATTGCTGGACAGCCGGCAGCTCAAGTTCATCCCCGAACCGACCTATGGCGAGCAGTTGCAGGACTTTGCCGTCACCGGGCTGGCCGCAGAAGGGCGGATGAACATCACCTATGTCGACGAGGCGGTGACGCTCGATGATGGGACCGTGGTGCACCTGCGCCGACCCAGCTACGCGATCACCGACCTTGGCAACGGGCCGATCAGCCCGGATGTGATGGTCTCGCCGCGGGTGGCACCGGCGATGACTGGGCTCGGCCTGCTCGAAGCAATTCCTGCCGCGGACATCCTGTCGCGCGCCGACCCAGACGATGCTGATGGCGACGGCATTTCTGGGAAAGCCAATGAGGTGCTGGAACCCGAGACTGGCGAGCTGATGCTGGGACGGTTTGGCTGGAAGGCTGGCGCAGCGACGATCCGGTCGCAGAGCGCGGCGGCCTTTGCTGGGGATATCGGGATTTCTTCGCCGCTTGCCGATCGTCCCTACGGCGACTGCACGCCGGCGCAGGCCGCATGCCTTGCGATGCCGACCGGCGAGCAGGCGCGGCTCGGGCAGACCGAGGCACCCGATCCGGTTCTGGATCTTGTGACCTTCTACTCCCAGAACCTTGGCGTGCCGCAGCGGCGCGACGTCAGCGATCCGCAGGTTTTGGCCGGAAAGCAGGCCTTTTACGAGTCAGGCTGCGTTGCCTGCCACACGCCCAAATTCGTCACCTCGCGCGACGCGCCGGATCGGCAGCACCAGTTCCAGCTGATCTGGCCCTATACGGATCTGCTGCTGCACGACATGGGCGAAGGACTGGCGGATCATCGGCCCGAAGGACTTGCCGATGGGTTCGAGTGGCGGACGCCGCCACTCTGGGGCATTGGTCTCACCAAGATCGTTTCAGGTCACACCTCCTTTCTGCATGACGGGCGGGCGCGTTCGCTCACTGAAGCAGTTTTGTGGCATGGTGGGGAGGCGCAGGCCGCTCGCGACGCGTTTGCCGCGCTACCCAAAACAACACGAGATGCTCTCATCGCCTTTTTGGAGTCGCTCTGATGCGTATGGCTGTTCTTGTGCTTTCCCTGATGGCTTTTATTTTGCCGGTCAATGCAGAGGAAACCAAGGGCGCTGAGGCGTTGGCTGCTGCTGTCTCCGGCTATATCCAACCGGGGTTTGCGACGCTCGCTACCGATGCGGCGCTAATGGTCGAGGCAACGGACGCGCTCTGCAAATCGCCGGGCATACACGAGCTGGCGATCGCCCGCAGTGCGTTCAAGGCCGTGGTGGTCGACCATGCCAGGGTGGAGTTCCTGCGCTTCGGTCCGCTGACCGAGGAAAGTCGCCTCGAGCGCCTGCTGTTCTGGCCGGATCGGAAGGGTATTGCGCTGCGGCAGGTGCAGGCGATCCTTGCCGGTCAGGATGCGACTGCGACCAAGCTTGAGAACCTGCGTGGCAAGAGCATTGCAGTGCAGGGTCTTGGCGCCCTCGAATATGCGCTGTTTGGCGAGGGGGCAGAAGAACTGGTCGGAAAGGCCGGTGCGTTCCGCTGCAGCTATGCGATTGCGGTGACTCAGGCGATCTCGGCGACTGCGGCCGAGCTCAGCGTCGCCTGGGCGGACCCGGAGGGCATTGCGGCGCATCTTTCGGCGCCCAAGCCGGAGAACGACGATTATCGGTCGGAGCGGGAGTCGCTTGAGGAACTGGTTGGTGCCATGGCTCAGGGCATCGAGATGCTGCGGGATGTTCGCCTGCTGTCCTTCATTGGCCGCGACGGCGAGGCGCCCAAGCCAAAGTCAGCACTGTTCTGGCGATCGGAGATGACGGTGCAGGCGATCCGTGCCGGATTCGAGGGCATTCGCAACCTGCTGGCGGTCTCGAAGGTGGGGCAGGCGGCCGGGCCTGACGACCTCTGGGTCGACAACAGCGCGCAGTTCGAACTGGGCAACGCGCTCCGCGCGGCAGATGTCGTCAAGGCGCCAGTGGCTGAGGCTCTCCTCGATCCCAAGCAGAGGAAGGCGCTGGACTATATCGTCATCCTGACGGGGTCGCTGCAGACGCTACTTGGGGAGAACCTGCCGGCGGCGCTGAAACTCTCGGTCGGCTTTTCGTCGCTGGACGGCGACTGATGTGGCAGCGGCGCGCGTTCCTCAAGGCGGCAGGCGCGGGGTTCGCAGCGACCCTGCTGCCGCGGCAGGCCGAGGCGCTGGAAGCGAGCGAGCTGGTTTTTGCGTCGGCCATCCAGCGCACCGAAGGCGGGTATGCGGCGGCGCTGGTTACCGAGGCGGGCAAGCTGGTGAGCAGTGTCGACCTGCCCGATCGCGGTCATGACATCACCTTCAACCGGGCGACCGGGCAGGCCGTGGTCTTTGCGCGGCAGCCCGGGACTTTCGCCGTGGTCTTCGACCCGAGCGGCAAGTCGTCACCGCAGACGCTCACCAGTGTCGATGGCAGGCACTTTTTCGGTCACGGGGCCTTCTCGCCGGATGGCCGGCTGCTTTATGCGACCGAGAACGATTTCGACAATGCGCGGGGCGTCATCGGCCTTTTCGATGCCACCGACGGCTATCGGCGTATCGGCGAGTTCGACACCTTCGGCACCGGCCCGCACGAACTGCTGTTAACGCCCGACGGGTCAATGCTGGTGATTGCCAATGGAGGCATCGAGACGCATCCGGACTTCGGGCGGGCCGAGCTTAACCTCGACACGATGGACCCTTCCGTCTGCTTCATCGATGCAAAGACCGGCGACTTGATCGGGCAATTGCGGCTGGCGGCTGGGCTGCATCAGCTGTCGATCCGGCACATGGCCTTTGACGCACAGCAGCGTGTCTGGTTCGGCTGCCAATACCGTGGAGCGGGCGAGGATATGCCGCAACTGGTGGGCTACGCGACGCGCAACGGCGATATCAGACTGGTCGAGATGCCGCCGGACACGCTCGGGCAGTTGCGCAACTATGTCGGCTCGCTGGTGGCGTCGGCCGATGGCGGCTTGATTGCGGTGTCCTCGCCAGAAGGGAACGCGGTGCTGACGATCGATGCGGCGACGGCGCGCGTTGCCAGCATCACGGTACTCGATGACGGGTGTGGCATCGCGCCGAACGGAGCAGGCTTTCTGGCGTCGAGCGGGCAGGGCGTGCTGATTGGGGTTGCCGGCGGGGCGGCCGCCGAACGCCGTCTCGGCTTCGGTTTCGACAACCACCTGAGGCGTTTCCTCTAGGCTCGCGATAGCGCGCCATTGATGCGAATTCGACCAAGGTATCGGCTTGTGTTTTGCGCCGGCCCGGTGCAGTGAATCCGCCAACCAAAGCGTTTTGGAAAATCCTTCGGACCGGACCCTCGATCCGGCCGTCTTCAACATCCAGGGAGGTCACTATGCCAATCAGAGCCACCGTTTGGGGCGAGAATGTCCACGAGCAGAAGAACAAGTTCGTGGCCGAGAACTATCCCAAGGGCATGCATGGGCAGATCGCTGCGCTGCTCTCGGAAGACAAGAATATCGTGGCGTCCACCGTCACCCTGCAGGATGTCGAGCACGGGCTGACCGAAAAAAAGCTCGACGAGACCGATGTGCTGCTCTGGTGGGGCCATGCAGCGCACAAGGACGTCGAGGACGCCATTGTCGAGCGCGTCGTCGAGCGCGTCTGGCAGGGCATGGGGCTGATCGTGCTGCACTCGGGCCACCATTCGAAGGTGTTCAAGCGCCTCATGGGTACGCCAGCGAACCTCCACTGGCGCGAAGCCGGCGAACGCGAGCGCATCTGGGTGGTCAATCCGGGCCATCCGATCGCCAAGGGTCTGCCTCCCTATTTCGAGCTCGAAACCGAAGAAATGTACGGCGAACCGTTCTCGGTTCCGGAGCCGCTGGAAACCGTGTTCGTCTCCTGGTTCCAGGGCGGCGAAGTGTTCCGCTCGGGGCTCACCTACCGTCGCGGCGCCGGCAACATCTTCTACTTCCGCCCCGGCCACGAGACCTATCCGACCTACCACGACAAGATGGTCGGCCAGGTGCTGCGCAATTCGGTCAACTGGGCCTTCAACGCCGAGCGGCATGCTCACCTGATGAAGGCGCCGAATACGCCGGTCGAAAAGGCCATTGAGCCGATTGTCGAGCGCGGTGCCAAGCTCACCCATCACCCCAAGTCATAAAGCCAGAGCATCCAAGCAAATGCGTCTTCTCATTCTCGGTACGGGCGGCATGGCCAACCAGCATGCCCGTCACTTTGCGGCCATCCCGGGCGTGACGCTCGTGGGTGGCGTCGATGTCGATCCCAAGCGCGTCGAGGCGTTCAATGCGACGCACAAGATCGAGCGTGGCTTTGCTTCGCTCGAAGCTGCGCTCGAGTGGGGGCAGTTCGATGCCGTTGCCAACGTGACGCCGGACTCGGTGCACCACGCGACCTCGATCGCCGCGCTCAAGGCCGGCAAGCACGTGTTCTGCGAAAAGCCGCTGGCCACCGACGCCACCAAGGCGTTCGAGATGGTCGAGGTGGCCGAGAAGGCCGGGCTCATCAACATGGTGAACCTGACCTATCGCAACGTGGCGCAACTGCAGAAGGCCCGCGAGATCGTCACCTCGGGTCAGATCGGCAACGTCAAGCACGTTGAAGCGAGCTACCTGCAGAGCTGGCTGGTGTCAAAAGCCTGGGGCGACTGGCGCACCGAGAGCCAGTGGCTCTGGCGCCTCAGCCGCAAGCATGGCTCGAACGGCGTGCTCGGCGATATCGGCGTGCACATTCTCGACTTCGCGTCCTATGGCGCGGGTCAGGACATCGAGCACGTCTTTGCGCGGCTCCGCACCTTCGACAAGGCGCCGGGCAACAAGATTGGCGAGTACGATCTCGACGCCAATGATAGCTTCACAATGGCAGTGGATTTCACTAATGGCGCGCTCGGCGTCATCCATGCGACGCGCTGGGCGACTGGGCATCTCAACGAGCTGCGTCTGCGCGTCTATGGCGAGAAAGGCGGCGTCGAAGTGCAGCACCGCCACGACGGCAGCCAGCTGCGCGTGGTGCTGTCAGAGGACGCCGAGACGGCGACCTGGAAAGTGATGGACGTCGATCCCGTGCCGACCAATTACGAGCGCTTCGTCGAGGCCGTCCGGACCGGCAAGAACCTTGAGCCGAGCTTCCGCCACGCGGCGGATCTACAGCGTGTCCTCGACCTCGCGACTGTCACCGAGACGGAGCGCCGCGAACTGCCGACACACTGACGGTTAGTATTCGAGAAAGTTCAGGCCCGCCGCGGAAACGTGGCGGGCCTTCGCTATTTCAGATGCCGCCATACCACTCGTAGCCGTGGTCTTCCCAATAGCCGCCATTGCCCCTGCCGAAGCGGGCGAAGCTGTCCACCAACTCAATGGTGTGGACGTATTTGGGCTGCTTGTATCCCAGCGCCCGTTCGATGCGGATGCGGATCGGGGCACCATTTGCGATGGGTAGCGTCTTGTCGTTCAGCCCATAGGCGAGGATCGTCTGTGGGTGGTAGGCGTCGATGAGATCGGAGCTCTCGTAGTAGGGCTCGGGCGCTGACAAGCCGCCGCCCATCTGGTCGTAGCAGTGGTAGACGGCGAACTTGGCCGTTGCCTTGGGCTTGGCCTGGTCGAGCACCGCGCCAAGCGTCGTTCCAGTCCACTTGGCGATGCAACTCCAGCCCTCGACACAGTCGTGACGAGTGATCTGACTGCGCGCCGGCATGTTGCGCAGTTCGTCGAGTGTGAAGGACATCGGCGTTTCCACGAGGCCCGTCACGGACAGGCGATAGTTGGTAAAGTTCGTGGCCACAAGATCAGCATATTCCTGCACGTCGCGAGGATCGGTGGAACCGTTCGGGCGCATTCCCTGACGGATCTCACTGGGTGAGTATTCGCGTGCCAGAGCCTGATGCGGCACGAGCGCCCGCTGGGCGGCGTAGGTCAGCTCGTTGGCGCGCTCGAGGAAGTTGCGGGTGGGGTCGTTGCGATTGGTGAGGAAGTCGAACTGATCGCAGCCCGAGAGGATCAGCGAGGACGCGCCGGCCGCGCCGACACCGAGCAGACGCCGACGGCTGAGGATGAGCTGGCTCACTTGGACGTCTCCTTGGCGTCGGGTTCGGTGCCGGGGCTGGTGCGATAGTAGCCGGTGATCATCGAGCGCAGCTCGTTGAACGGGCCGGCGAGCAGGACCATGGCGATGTGAACGACAAAGAATAGCACCAGCAGCACCATGACGGCGAAGTGGATGGTGCGCGCTGTCTGGCGGCCGCCGAACACGTCCAGCAGCCAGGGCCAGGCGGCATTCATGCCCGGTGACATAGTGAGCCCGGTCAGAATGATCAGCGGGAACAGAATGACGAGGACCACGAAGTAGCTGAGCTTTTGCAGCGGAGTATAGCTGCGACCATGATGGAAGCGGAAAGTCGCGTGCGCCACTAGATCCTTGGGCAGGCCGGCGACGTCGCGGGGTTTGAGCAGGATGTCGCGCCAGAAGTGGCGGTTGGCGAGGCTGGCGATCAACCAGATCGCAAGTGTCGCCACGAGGATCCAGGCAAAGAAGAAATGCACCACCCGGCCAGTGGCGAGGTCACGTGTAGACGGGATGGTGGCCCAGGCGGGAAAGCCGATAAAGTTCTGCCGGCCGCGGGCTTCGCTGACGCCGAGCACGCCGGTCGTATCGAACTTATGACCGAAGATGGTGGTGAAGCCGCGGACACCCTGGTCGGTGTTTTCGGCGCCGATTGCGAGGATGGTGTTGTCGAACTCGAAACCCGATTGTTCACCGATATAGAGCGCCGGATGGGCATTCCAGATCTGCAGCCCGCTGAGCAGCAGGAAGAACAAGGCGACTACCCAGACCCAATGGGTGACACGCGTGAATATGGACTGCCGATAAACCAACGGCCCCTTCGGTTTGACCGGTTTTTCGATGGGGATCGATTCTGCCGTTTGGTCTGTCATCGCCGCTATCCTCCTGCGTCATTGCGCCGCCTTGAGCTAGCAACGGGCATTGTCACCTGGATTGTTAGCCTATCACGGCAAGTTCATCAGGGTGCGATCAGCGCCATCGGCCAAATCCTGGCTGATGGCGCCATGGATCGGCAGGACCTACTCGGCGCGGGCGGCCCAGTTGATGCCGCGGCGCAGGATGGTGGCCATGTTCGGGTTCTCGAACTCTGCAGCGCGGTGGCCGAGCGAGGAGTAGAAGACCCGGCCGGCGCCGTACATCTTCTTCCACACCACCGGCATGACGACGCCCTTGATCCAGGGGGCATGCTCGCCGCTGAAGGTGGTGGTCGCCAGCACCTCGTTCCCCGGGTCAGTGTGCATGTAGTACTGCTCGGACGTGTAGGGGAACGACTTGATGCCCTGCATGATAGGATCGTCGGGGCGGGTCACATCGACAGTGTAGTCGATGATGTTGCCGGGATGGGCGACCCACTGGCCGCCGGTGATGAACTGGTAGACCGGCGAGTCGTGGAAGCTGTCGCCCATGGTGCCGTGATGGCCGCCCATGCCGACACCGCTCTCGATCGCGGCCGCTAGATTGGTCGCCGCCTCACGTGAGATGGTGCTCATCGTCGTGCAGGGAATGATCAGCGAGAGGTTCTTGATCTCGGCTTCGAGGAAGACCTCGGGGTCGGTTTCGACGCGGACGCTGAAGCCGTCTTCGTGCAGCCAGCGGCGATAGATGGCCGCGCACTCCTCGGGATCGTGACCATTCCAACCACCCCAAACGATCAAAGCACTGCGCATACGAGAGACTCCACCTAGGAAACGGCGCGGAGACTATCGCAATCGCTCGGGGATGCCACCCCCGACTGTCAGAGTGGGGGCGGAAAGATCAGCGCCGGCGACGCGGGGTCACCGCGACAACCGCACTTTTCAAAGCAAAGCGGGTGAGAAGGAGGCAGGCCGTGGCCAGAACAAGCAGCATGGGCGGATCGGGCTGTTCGGCGATACCCTGGTGCACCAGGCTTTCAAGGAGATGGCTCATTGCTCTCATATCCATCGTTGAGTCGTCTGGACGCATAATGCTCCTTGTTGCGCCAGTCTGCTTGGAAACTGATCCGCTTGGTTGAGGGAGGATGAAATGGTTGAGGGACCGTGAAAACACGAGTGCAGGGTTGGTTGCGCAATGCGCAGATTAGGGCTTAGCTTGGCGCTTCACTGAAGTTGCGGGTGATGATTGGGGGAGCACCAGACGCTGTAATTGTCGCGTTGCAATGCAGTGACAAGGTCCGGCTACGGACGTTTCACAAAAGGACAGGGACATGAAAAGACACTGGTTGGGCCTGTCGGCCCTCACCGTCGCGGCCAGTATGGCTGCACCTGCTTATGCCGAGTTCTCGCTCACCATCCTCCATATCAACGACCTGCATTCGCGGATCGAGCCGATCACCGCGACAGACTCGAACTGCAACGCTGAGGATGATGCTGCCGGAAAGTGCTTTGGCGGTATCGCGCGGGTGAAGGCGGCCATCGACGCGCGTCGTTCCGCTCTCGCGGCGGACGGCAAAAACGTCGTTACCCTCGATGCCGGCGATCAGTACCAAGGCTCCTTGTTCTACACGACCTACAAGGGAGACGAGGTCGTCGAGTTCATGAATGCCATCGGCTTTGATGCCATGGCTGTAGGCAACCACGAGTTCGATGATGGTCCAGCCGGGTTGCTAAAGCTGGTTGATGGTCTGAATTTCCCGATTATTTCTGGCAATACCGACGTCTCGGGCGAGCCGACCCTGGCTGGGAAGCTGAAGGGAGCCCTGGTGCTCACGATCGGCGGTGAGAAGATCGGCATCGTTTCGACACTGGCGGAAGACACCGATGAAACCTCGTCCCCGGGTGATGGCGTCACGTTCCTCGACGCTGAGGATTACCTGAAGTCGGCGGTGGCCGGGCTCGAGGCGGCGGGGGTCAACAAGATCATTGCCGTCACTCATATGGGCTATGCGCGCGACCAGCAGATTGCCGCAGAAGTCGCCGGGATCGACGTGATCGTCGGCGGCCACTCTCACACGCTGCTGAGCAGCACCGACGAGAAGGCTCTCGGCCCCTATCCGACGCTGGTCAAGAATCCTGATGGCAAGGATGTGCCGATCGTCCAGGCCTACGCCTATTCCAAGTATCTGGGGGAGCTGGCTGTCGTCTGGGACGACGCTGGGAACGTCGTTTCGGCCAGCGGTGCGCCGATTTTGCTCGACGCCTCGGTAACGCCCGATGCCACACTGGTTGCCCGGATCAAGGAAATGGGCGCGCCGCTCGAAGCGCTCAAGGCCAAGGTTGTGGGTTCCGCCGCCGAGCTCATCAACGGTGACCGCAATGTTTGCCGCGTCATGGAATGCGCCATGGGCAATCTGGTCGCCGACGCCCAACTGGACCGGGTTGCCGACCAGGGAGTGACGATCTCAATCGCCAACTCGGGTGGCCTGCGCGCATCGATCGATGCCGGCGAGATCACGATGGGGGAGGTGCTCACCGTGCTTCCGTTCTCCAATACTCTGGCGACCTTCCGGATCAGCGGCGCGGACATTGTCGCCTCGCTTGAAAACGGTGCCAGCCAGATTGCCGACGTTGCGGGACGTTTCCCGCAGGTCGCCGGATTGAAGTACACGTTCGACAGCTCCAAGGAGGTCGGGTCTCGGATTTCCAATGTCCTCGTCAAAGAGGGAGACGCCTGGGTTCCGATTGATCCGACGAAGGTTTACGGCGTCGTGACCAACAACTACGTGCGCGGCGGGGGCGACGGCTACGATCTGTTCGCAGCTAATGCGGTCGATGTGTACGACTTCGGACCGCCGCTCGAGCAGGTTGTCGCGGACTATATCGCCAAGCTCGGCGGCACCTACACGCCTTACACGGACGGCCGCATCACTGATGCATCGCCGGCCGTACCGGCTGAGCCCGCCCCAGCGGCTGAACCGTCTCCGGCAGCTGCGGCACCTCCTGCTCCTGCCGATGGTGCGATGTCGGCGCCGAGCACGGAACCGGCCAAGCCGGCCGAGGGCGCTATGGCGGCGCCCAATGCCATGGCCGCCGATCCGGTCAAGCCGGCAGAGGGTGCCATGGCGGCGCCCAATGCTATGGCGGCCGAGCCGGTCAAGCCGGCCAACTAAGACTTGCTGAAAGTAAGAAGGGGCGCCTGCGGGCGCCCCTTTGCTTGACTTAGGATCGCGGAGCCAGTTGGCGCCAGAGCAGCAGTATAATCACGGCGCCGACCACCGCGCCGATGAAGCCGGCATTGTCGCCGGGTCCATAAAGGCCAATGGCCTCGCCGAGAAACTTGGCGACCACGGCGCCGACAATCCCCAGCACGGTGGTGAGGATGAACCCCTGCGGCTTGGGGTGACCGGGGGTGATCAGCTTGGCGATGATGCCGGCCAGAAATCCGATGATGATGGTGCCCAAAATGGCCATGCTGCCCTCCAAAAACTCTGCAGGATAAATGCGAATGATGTCGGACTGTTGCAAGTGGAGTAGGGGGTTTTGCTAACCACCGCATGGCTCCCCTGCGGACCGGTCAGGCGATTTGCCTTGCATTTCAGAGCTTCCGACCGCATATGAGCGTCGTCACTGGCGCCGTTATCCCCGTTTCGGGTGGGCGCCCCTAGTTTAGTGGCAAGCTTCTCTTCTTATCGACCAATGCGGTGAGCGGCGAGGCTGTCGGGGTCCAAGGATCCTGGCAAAGCGCACGCGGCCGAGGCCGCCACTGCATCTGATCCACATGCCGTGCACAATTGCATGGCGTGGTGTGTGCCGCGTTGGTTTGGCACATGCCCGACACAGAAAAGAAGTACAGTTTGACCCAGACTTTCTCCGAACTCGGCCTTCCGGCATCCATCGTCGCCGCGCTCGACAGCGCCGGCTTCAATGTGCCGACGCCGATCCAGGCCAAAGCCATTCCGCATCAGCTCGCCGGCAAGGACATCCTGGGCATCGCCCAGACCGGCTCGGGCAAGACCGCCGCTTTCGGCCTGCCCATCATTGCCGGCATTGCCGAACTCAAGGGCCGCGCCAACCCGATGACCACCCGGGCGTTGATCCTGGCGCCCACCCGCGAACTGGCCGTACAGATCGACGAAGTGCTGCAAAAGCTCTCCGCCGGCCTGCGCCTCAGCACCGTGCTGGTGCTGGGTGGCGTGTCGCGCCATAGCCAGATCCAGAAGATCGCCAAGGGCGTTGACGTGGTCATCGCGACCCCGGGCCGCCTCAAGGACCTGCTCGACGACCGCAAGCTCAAGCTCAACGAGACCCATTGGCTGGTGCTCGACGAGGCCGACCGCATGCTCGACATGGGCTTTATCGGCCCGGTCAAGGCAATTGCCGCGGCCATCGGCCCGCGCCGGCAGACGGCGCTGTTCTCGGCCACCATGGCGGCGGAAATCGCCGATCTGGCCAAGGGCCTGCTCAACAACCCGGTGCGCGTCGAAGCCTCGCCGCCAGCGACCACGGTCACCACCATCGAGCAGCGGGTGATCCTTGCCGGCTCGAAGGCCAAGCGTGGCGTGCTCAACGAGCTGCTCGCCGATGAATCGCTCAGCCGCGTCATCATCTTCTCGCGCACCAAGCACGGCGCCGACCGCGTCGTGAAGAACCTGACTATCGACGGTCACGACGCGGCCGCCATCCATGGCAACAAGAGCCAGAACGCCCGGCAAGCGGCGCTCAAGGGCTTCAGCTCTGGACGGGTCCGCATCCTCGTGGCCACCGATATTGCAGCTCGCGGTATCGACGTGCCGGATATATCGCACGTGATCAACTATGAGCTGCCGGACGATGCGGAGAACTATGTTCACCGCATCGGCCGCACCGGGCGCAACGGCGCTTCGGGCAAGGCGATCACGCTGTGCGACGGCACGGAGCGTTCCAAGCTCCGCGACGTCGAGCGGCTGATCCGCCGCACCCTGCCGGTTTCGGGCGACCTCAACCTCGCCAACGAGACGGGCGTCGTTGCCGCACCGCGCGGCAGCCGTCCGGATGCGCCGGTCGATCGCAAGCCGCAGGGCCCGCGGACCGGCGAGGCGCGGCAGCGGCCGCATGCCAATGCCGGCAAGCATTTCTCGGGTGCCAAGAAGGCCTCGATCATGCAGGATCGCGCACCGCGCAATCATGTCGGCCAGCCCAAGCTCGATCACGAGCCGCGGCCGGCCGCTGCCAAGGCTGGCGCCAAGCCGCGCTGGAACAAGACGCAGAAGGACGCTGGTCGCGCCCGTCGCGCTCAGACCGACCGCGCCTCGGCGTAAGAGGCTCTATTCTGAACAAAGAGGGCGGTCCGCTGGGCCGCCCTTTTTTGGTGCCTTACGCAGTCTGCCTTGTTGATGAACGGTTTCTGAACGGCCCGCTCCGGTTCCATTCAACCGGGTGGCTGCATATCCCCGCCAACACCCGTTCATCTGCCTGGGGGCCGATATGCTCAAGATCTCACTCGTCGCGATGTTCGTCGCCATCATGACCACTTTCGTCATCGCCGCGTCGGCACTGCCGGTGCCGCCGGAGGCGGTGTCGACCGTGGCGATGAGCGAGACGGTCTGATCCAAAGTCCTGGGTGGCGTCGCCGCCCGGTTCGGTTCTGCGGCTGGCATCTGGACTTCGTGACCTATTGCACGGGCTGGCGGTCCGGATAGCTGGACAAGTAGGCGTCCGAACGGATGATCGGCAAGTTTACGGCCTGCTTGCGGAGTGCCTCCGCTGCTGAAAAGGGCAGGTAGGCGTTGGTACCACCGACAATCACAGCGTAGTTTTCGTTTCCCGGCATTTTGGATCCAACGAAGGCGTCCAATTGCGGTGCCGCCGCGTTTATCTGGTCGGCAAAGGCCTTCGCCTGATCCAATTTGGGCTCTGATCCCACAATCACCCAGTAGCGTTGATCTTCGACCGCTGTAAGTCCCAAGAGGACGGAGAGGCCAGTGGCGAAGTTGTTCGACTGGGGCAACGATTTTTCGGCTTGGGCATAGGCGGGAGTAATGCCGATAGACGCGACCAGCCGTCCGCCGGCCGAGTCCAGTTGTCCCGTGGTCCAGGGGGCAAGCAGGGCCGGCGCGGAACAGCCGATAGCCAGTAGCTTCATCCGGTGCGACTCGCCTGAGACCCAACCGACGATGCCGCCAAGGAACATAAGGATGGGGGTGAAGATGAATATCGTCACCCGCAGATCATTCACGGCAGTCGCATCGGCCGAATAGAACAGGACCGCCAGTCGTTCCGTATCCAGAGCCAGCACCTTGGACAAGGCCGCCGCGAGTCCGCCAAGAGAACCAAGAAGAAAGCGTTCCAGTTCCCGCATAATCGCACCTCTCTCGCCAAAACTGCCATTTGGCGATCTGGGTGTCGTTAAGGAAACTTCGTACGTGCGAACCCGAGCCTCAGCTAAGCGGAATGCCGCGCTTGCCCTTGTCCTGCTGGTAGATCGCCGAGAGGTCGGCGTAGAGGCCGGTGAGGTTGTCGACGCGGGCGAGGAGGAGTTCCTTGTGGCTGCGGTCGAGGCCGGCGATCATGCGGCCGATGTCGTGTGCGACGAAATAGGGGTTGGTGCGGTTGTAGAGCGGGCGCTCGTCGGGCACCGAGGTGCGGTCCGGATCGGGGACCTGATAGACGGCCTTGAGGATGGCGATGTCGTAGGGGATCGCGAAGCTGTCGCGGGAATCCTCGTAGGTGAAGAGATAGTAGAAATTGTCGAACCCCGACCAGGTGATGCCCGAAAGGCAGAGCGAGCAGGGCTCGTGGGTGGCGATGAAGATGCAGTCCTTGGGGTCCGGGCGCGTTTCGGCGGGAAGTTCGTAGAAGCGCTTGATGGCGTGCATTTCGCCGTGCCAGAGCGGGTTCTCGGTCTCATTGTTAGTCTCGGCGATGACTACCGAGAGGTCGGATTTGCGCAGGATTGCGGCGCCAAAAAGCTTGTTGCCGTGGGTGACGCCAATGCGGGTCTTGGGGGCGATATCATGCTCGATGACGTCGAGCAGGCGATCGATCAGGCTGGGCGTATCCATGGGCGGCTCCGGTTGTTGCCGGAGCCTTGCGTGGCCGGCGCCTGCCGGTCAAGCCGTCAGCGCGTCGAACGGACCAGGTTGACGCGCACCTTGCCCTCGGCGTCGAGCAGTTCGAGCGTGGTGTCGACGAGGCGCCAGTTACGAGTGGCGGTAAGTGCCTCGAAGAACACGGCTTCCTGGGCCATCAAGGGCTCGTCGCAGGCCATGCGGGTGGCGGCAGGCGGGCTGAAGGCAATGGCGCTGCCGGTGATGCTCGCCTGGGTGAAGTAGCTGTTGCAGCCGCCGCGGCCGCCGGCGCGGTAGTCGCGGGCAATCGAGATGGTGCTCTGTTCGGGTTCGACCGGAACGCCGGCAATGGCCGTTGCCGTCCAGATGACATCGAGGATGGGGGTATGGTCAACCGGCGTCGGGGGCGTGGAGCTGGCGGGCGTGTAGGTAAAGGCGACCAGCACCTTGAGGCCCTCGGTGGCGGCAAAGTTGAGAGGGAGCGGGGTGTCGTTGCGGAACCAGACCTCGCCGGCGCTCAGGATTTCAGCGCGCAGGCCGTAGCTGCGGTCGGTGGCAATGACCTTGTCGTCGAGGTTGAAGCGAAAGGTCAGCGGCACCTGGCCGGGCGAGGCGATGGCGCCTTCGGCCTTGATGCGGGGCTGTTCAGGCTGGGTCATGTCGACAAGGCTGATGCGCAGGATGCCTTGGGGCGGCAGGGCGATCCGCTCAAGATAGGTGACTTCACCCGAGATGGTGAGAGAGGCGGCCAATGCGGCCGGTGCCGCACCGATAACGCCCAAAAGAGCGAGAAGAAGACCCAGAACACCGCGCATTACGCACCCACCCCAACCGTTCCGTCTGTTCAAGCGGCCATATTGGCAGCCGAATGCGGCAGACATACAGCGATCGGGATCAGTTTTCGACGATCAGCCAGGGGATGTCGAAGGTATATTCTTCAATATTGTTACCGTCGCCGCCGCGATCGACGACGATATAGCTGGACGGCCGCTGCAATGGGCAAAGCACGCCGTGCCAGGTGTTCATGGCAATATTGACGCCCTGGCCCGGGGCCGGGCGGAAGGCGCGAGGAGTGCCAGGGGTGCCGCCATCGTCGGGTGCGACGATCACCAGCCAGGGTGCGTCCGACAGAGGGTAGAAGGCCTGGCTGCCCAGCGGGTGGCGTTCGACGAGGCTGAGCGGCAGGGGCAGGGCATAGGGCTGGCCCTCGAAAATCGAGATCAGCGGCCGGGCATGCACGCCGGCGAGCTCGACCCGGGCAAGATCGTGGAAGCGCTCGGTCTTGCCCTGGTTGATGGGATAGTGATGCGCGCCATCGGTCTCGATGACCTGGCCAAAGGGGGCAAAAGCCTCGCGGCTCAGCGGTTCGATGGCAATGGCGCGGGAGGACCGGGGCATGGCGGCTAGAACGACAGCTTCATGTGGCGGTTGACGTCCTTGTAGAGCAGGTAGCGGAAGCGGTCCGGGCCAGCGTAACAGGCCTGCGGACAGAAGGCGCGCAGCCACATGAAATCGCCGGCCTCGACCTCGACCCAGTCGCGGTTGAGCCGATAGACGGCCTTCCCCTCAAGCACATAAAGACCGTGCTCCATGACATGGGTTTCCTCGAAGGGGATGACGGCGCCCGGTTCGAGGGTGACGATGTTGACGTGCATGTCGTGGCTGAGGTCGGCGGGGTCGACGAAGCGGGTGGTGCCCCAGGTTCGCTTGGTATCGGGCATCCAAACCACCGGCTCGTCCTGCTCGTTGGCGACAAAGGCGGCCGGCACCTCGATGCCGTCGACGCGCTCGTAGCGCTTGCGGATCCAGTGGAAGCGGATCGGAGCCTCGCTATTGTTGGCAAAGGTCCAGCGGCAGCCGGGTGGCAGGTAAGCATATCCACCTGGTCGCAGGGCATGGACCTTGCCCTCGATGGTGAGCGTTCCAAGCCCCTCGAGTACGAACAAGACGCCCTGCACACCGGCTTCAGGCTCGGGCTGCTCACTGCCGCCGCCGGGGAACACTTCCATCACATATTGCGAAAAAGTCTCGGAAAAGCCAGTCATCGGCCGGGCGAGCACCCAGGCGCGCGTATCTTTCCAGTGCGGCAGGTAGCTGGTGACGATGTTGCGCTGCACCCCCCGCGGGATCAGGGCATAGGCCTCGGTGAAGACGGCGCGGCCAGTGTGGAGGGCCATCTGGCCGGGCAGGCCGTCGGCGGGGGAGGCATAGGTGGGGGCCATGTCGGTCTCGAAAGTGGCGATGGATTGAGTGATAGCGCAGTTCGTTCCGCATGGCACGGGGGAGGACAGTTGCCAAGTGAGGTGAGGCTTCAGCGCGGCAAGTTGCGGTTTCCGGCCTTCAGACGGGTTCGACGCCGATGCGCTGGTTGAGACGGGCGAGCATGCCGGCGGCATAGGCAGCGTAGGGGCCGATCCAGCGCTCGTGAATGGCGTGCACCGGCAGTGCCTCGAGGTGGTTCCAACGCTCGCGGCCGCGCCGCTCGGCGACGATGAGCCCCGCCGCCTCCAGCACACCGAGGTGCTGCATGACCGTACAACGATCGAGTTCGGCGAACCGCTCGCAAAGCATGCCGGTGGTCAGCGGCTCGGCCTTGAGGGCATCCAGCATGCGGCGGCGCACGCGGTGGCTGAGCGCCTTGAAGATCAGATCGTCTGCGTCGTCGGTTGACATGTTATATTTTTATAACATAATGGGGCGATGATCAAGTACGGAGGACAAAATGGCCTACGAGTTCACGGTCACGGGACGCATTTCACGCCCGGTGCATGAGGTGTTCGAGGCAGTGGCCGATCCCGGTCAGTTGTCGGAGTTCTTCACCACAGGGGGTGCCAAGGGGCGACTCGAGACTGGCGCCACGGTGACCTGGGACTTTCATGATTTTCCCGGTGCCTTTCCGGTGCGGGTGGTCGAAGTGGTGCCGGATGAGAAGATCGTGCTGCGCTGGGGTGCGGCGCCGGACGATGATCCTGCGGGCACCTGCGAGACGACTGTGACCATGCGCTTTGAAGCGCTCGAGGATGGCCGGACGCTGGTCTCGATCCATGAGGCAGGCTGGAGAGAGACGCCGGCCGGACAGAAAGCGTCCTATGGCAATTGCGAGGGCTGGACCGGGATGTTCTTTGCCATGAAGGGCTGGCTGGAGCACGGGCTGCACCTGCGCCACGGCACCTATATCTAAGGTTCGGGTTGAGGCGCCGTCGTCAACAAACTGTTCAGGAATCGGGCGCAAGCTCCTGGTCATGAACGAGCGTCTCGACCACCGGCCCACGCGTATCGACCTGCATCATCTCAACGAGATGCTGCACAACTTCCTGATGATGTTCCGGCCGCATGCAGCCGAACCGCAGCAGGTCGAGGATATCGACTGGGAAGACGGCGAGATCGAGGACCAGACCGAAGGTCCGGCGCGGTAGACACGCGCTCGCCCATCGCGCGTCGGTGGGTATTCCGCCGAGACCCGAAGTAGTCCCCTCTTGGTCCTCCCCACTGCTGTCACCCCAGCGCAAGCTGGGGGCCATCTCTCAGCTGGCGCGAGAGGATACGTGGATCCCTGCCTTCGCAGGGATGACACCGGTGGTTGGGGCCATCCAGACCGTGAATCAGTCCGGCAGCATCGCTTTCAATCGCAGTTCGGCGATGCGTTCGACCTGGCGGCAGGCGGTGTGGAATTCGGAGGCGCGGTCGCTGGCGACGCGTTTTTCGAAGGCGGCGAGAATCTGGGCCTTGGTATTGTCGCGGACAGCGATGATGAAGGGGAAGCCGAACTTTGTCTGGTAGGCGTCGTTGAGCGTGGTGAACTGCGCACGCTCGGCGTCGGTGAGGGCATCGAGGCCGGCCGAGGCCTGCTCCTGGGTGGAGGCGTCGGTGAGGCGCTTGGCGGCGGCGAGCTTGCCGGCGAGATCCGGGTGAGCCTTCAGCACGGCGAGCTTTTCGTCGTCACTGGCGCTGCGGAAGACCTGGGTCATGACGGCGTGCAGGCCCGTGGCGGTGTCATGCACCGGGCTCAGTTCGCGCTTGTGGGCGCGTTCGGCGACCCATTCGGAATGCTCGAAGATCGAACCGAAGAGGGCGGTGAAGTCGTCGAGCAGCAGCGTCGAGGGACGGTTCGGCTGCGGGACGTAGGGGTGCTCCTTGAGCCAATGCTCGGCGATGTCGATGCGGCTGGCGATCCAGACCTTCTGGCGCGACTGGATATAGTCGACGAAGCGCTTGAGGCCGGCAAAGCGGCCCGGCATGCCGACGAGGCGGCAGTGGAGCCCGACTGACATCATCTTGGGTGAGCCGGCTTCGCCCTCGTCCCAGAGGACGTCAAAGCTGTCCTTGAGCATCTGGAAATACTCTTCGCCATTGGCAAAGCCAGAGGCGGTGGTGAAGCGCATGTCGTTGGTGGCGAGCGAATAGGGGATGATCAGTTGCGGCGCGCCAAAGTGCTGGCGGTAGTAGGGCAGGTCGTCGTCATAGGTGTCCGAGACATAGGTGAAGCCACCTTCCTCCGACGCGAGGTCGACGGTGTTGACCGAGGTGCGGCCACAATACCAGCCGGTGGGGCGGGTGCCGGTGACTTCGGTGTGGAGGCGAATGGCCTCGTGCAGGTCGCGGCGCTCGTGCTCGATGTCGTGGTCGCGATAGTCGATCCATTTCAGGCCGTGGCTGGCGATCTCCCAGTTGGCGTCGAGCATGGCCTTGACCTGCTGGGGCGAGCGCTGCAGGGCGGTGGCGACACCATAGACGGTGACCGGCAGGTCGCGCTCGACGAACAGGCGATGCAGACGCCAGAAGCCGGCGCGGCCGCCATACTCGTACATCGACTCGACGTTCCAGTGGCGCTTGCCCGGCCAGGGGGCGGCGCCGATGACGTCGACGAGGAAGGCTTCCGAGGCGGCGTCACCATGCAGGATGTTGTTTTCGCCGCCTTCTTCGTAGTTGAGGACGAACTGCACCGCGACATTGGCGCCGCCGGGCCAGTTGGCGTTTGGCGGGTTCTGGCCGTAGCCGAGCAGGTTGCGGGGATAGCGGTGCATGGACAAGTCCCGTGTACGTCAGGAAGGGTGACCCAATGGTAGTCGCATTCCGGCGGCGACGCCAAGCCGTCTCGGATGTTCAGACAGCGCCGGGCAGGGCGAAGCCCTCGAAATAGGCCTTGGCGTGGTCAAAAAAGATCGCGGGCGCCAGATGCAGGGCGCCGCCCGCGCGCACCATGATGCCGAAGCGGTTGGTGGGCAGGCCGCTATCGGTGAGTTCGCGGAAGACGAGGCGACCCTCGGCTATCTCGTTCTGGGCGCCGATGGGGGTCATGATCGAGGCATAGTGACCGCCCAGCGCCAGTTCCACCAGCATGCGGATGGAGTCGACCTCGACCAGCGCCGGTAGGATGGAGGCCGAGGCGCGCAGGAACGGCTCTATCACTTCGCGGATGGAAATTTCCGGCTTGCCGACGGCGAGCGGGTGTTCGAGGCACTGGCGCATGGTGAGGCCGCGGGCGCCGGCAAGGGGATGACTGGGAGCCATCACGGCGCCGATGCTGACGTCGCGGCGGAAGGCGACGTCGATCTGGCGCGGGGGCTTGGCGATGAAGCCGAAGCCGACATCGATGCGCTCGTCGGTGAGGCGCTCGACAACCTCTGAGGAGGGGATGATCGAGACGTCGAGGTTGAGGCGCGGGTAGCGCCGGCCGAAATCGGTGATCAGGCGGGGCAGGAAGGAGAGGCCGACGCTCTCGGCGGCGGCGATGCGGACGGCGCCGGCGCGCACGCCGCGGAGCATCTCGATCTCCGAAACGGCCGCTTCCATCGGGGCGCTGAGGCGGCGGGAATGACGGAATAGGATTTCGCCTGCCGGCGAGAGACGGAGGCGCCGCCGCTCGCGGATAAAGAGCGCGACGCCCAGTGCGTCCTCGAGGTGGGCCACCTGCCGCGTGATGGCGGAGGAGGCGATGTCGAGTCTCCGGGCCGCCTCACGAATGGAGAGATGGGTGGCGACGGCGTTGAAGTAGAGGAGGGAGGGCTGGTGGAAGACGCGCGCCAGCAGGCTCGCCGAAAGAGCTGAGTCGCGCGGCCGTTCTGGGGTTTGGCGGGGTTCGCCGGGTTTTGGAGGTGCTGCCATATCGGCAGATAGTGCTTCCAACTTGAGAGTATCAAGAGCAAGGACGCGTGCTATGGTCTCGGCTTGGGGCAAGCAGGAGCGGACGATGGCGGGTGGGCGACTGACGACGCATGTGCTGGATACGACACATGGCAAGCCGGCTGCC
This sequence comes from Devosia sp., assembly GCA_015657675.1. Taxonomy (GTDB): domain Bacteria; phylum Pseudomonadota; class Alphaproteobacteria; order Rhizobiales; family Devosiaceae; genus Devosia_A. The sequence continues at coordinate 1,885 of JACDQI010000111.1, read as the reverse complement.
GGCATGCGGGTCGATCTGCTGATGGTGCATGGCGATCATACCCATCACGTGCTCTCGACCTTCACCAATGCGGACGGCCGCATCGACCAGCCGCTGCTCGACGGCGACCGGTTTCATATGGGCACGTTCGAGCTGATCTTTTACGTCGGACAGTATTTTGAGCGCATGGGCGTGGAACTGGAGCACCAGTTTCTCGACGTGGTGCCGGTGCGGTTCATGATGGGTGAAGAGAGCCACTACCACGTGCCGCTGCTGGTCTCGCCGTTTGCGTATTCGACCTATCGCGGGAGCTAGGATGACCTCGCACCCGTGTTCGGTGATCGGGCTCTGGATGACCGCTTCGGCGGGAATGACACGGATAGCTTTTGCACATGACTGAGACTCGGAACGCGCTGCGGTTTTTGCTCAATGATGCGGAGGTGGCGCTGGATGAGGTGCCGGCGACGCAGACGCTGCTGGATTTTCTGCGGCTGGAGCGGCGGCTGACCGGGTCGAAGGAAGGCTGTGCGGAGGGCGACTGCGGGGCGTGCACGGTGCTGGTCGGGCGGTTGCGCGACCACGAGCTGGTCTACGAGTCGATCAATGCCTGCATCTGCTTTACCGGTTCGCTGGATGGCGCGCATGTGGTGACGATCGAGCACCTGTCCCGCGCTGACGGACCGCCGCATCCGGTGCAGGCGGCGATGGTGGCCGAGCATGGCAGCCAGTGCGGGTTCTGCACGCCGGGCATCGTGATGTCGCTCTATTCGCTCTGGATGCGCGAGGCGCAGCCGGGGCAGCTGAGTGCCGAGCTGGCGCTGCAGGGCAATCTCTGTCGCTGCACCGGCTATGCGCCGATCATTCGGGCGGCGAAGTCGATTTCGAGCCATGGCAGCGTGGTCGAGGATCCGCTGGTCAAGCATCGCGAGGCGACCAAGTCACGGCTGCGGGCGCTGCGCGATGGCAAGCGGGTGGAGATCGGGACGGGCAAGGGCCGGCTGATCGTGCCGGCCTCGGTCGATGATCTGGCAGAGATCTATGCGGCCGAGCCGACGGCGACGCTGGTGTCGGGCGCCACCGATGTGGGGCTCTGGGTGACCAAGTTCATGCGCGACATCGGGCCGGTGATCTTCATCGGCGATCTCAAGGAAACGCAGACGATCACCCACAGCGCCGAGGGCATGACGCTGGGCGCCGGGGTGACTTATACCCGGGCGCGCGCCGCCGATGGTGGCAGAAGTATACCGCAACTGGCCGAGCTCTGGGACCGGATCGGTGGCGAGCAGGTGCGCAATGCCGGCACCGTCGGTGGCAACATCGCCAATGGCTCGCCGATCGGGGATACGCCGCCGCCGCTGATCGCGCTGGGCGCCAGCGTGACGCTGCGCAAGGGTGCGAGCCGCCGCGTGGTCAAGCTCGAAGACTACTTCATCGCCTATGGCAAGCAGGACCGGCAGCCGGGCGAGTTTGTCGAGAGCGTCGTCATCCCGGCGCTGCCGGCGGGCGACCAGTTCGCCTGCTACAAGATCACCAAGCGGCGCGACGAGGATATCTCGGCGCTCTGCGGGGCGTTCCGGGTGACGGTGACGGATGGCGCGGTGCGGGCGGCGGTGATCGCCTTTGGCGGCATGGCGGCGACGCCCAAGCGCGCCAAGGCGGTGGAAGCGGCACTGGTCGGCAAGCCATGGACGACGGAAACCATCGAGGCAGCACTGCCCGCCTTCGGCATCGATTACCAGCCGATCAGCGACATGCGGGCATCGGCCGAGTACCGGCTGCTGGCGGCGCAGAACCTGCTGCGGCGGTTCCATCTCGAGGGCACCGGCGCGGCGGTGCGACTGGTGCGGGAGGTCGCATGATGACCGAGGTGATCAGCGCAAGCGGCGCCCCCTCCCCAACCCTCCCC
>JACDQI010000110.1 GCA_015657675.1 Devosia sp. | reverse complement strand
GGCGCGACATGGGCCAGAATGCCTTCCACGCCGTCAACGCGACGGTCGATGGTCACCACTGGCACGCCAGCGGCCACGGCCTGCTCGATAGCGGGCGCAAGAGCGTTGACGTCGAGCGGCGAGATGACGATGGCGTTGACCTTCTGCACGATGGCCGACTCGATGTCCGCCGTCTGCTTGGGGGCCGAGTTCTGGCCGTCGCTCTCGATGATGTTGACGCCCTGGGCTTCGGCCTCAACCTTGATCTGGTTGAGCATGTGCACGAAGAACGGGAAGCCGAGGCTCGGCACGGAGCCGAGGATGGTCAGCTTGTCCTGTGCAAGGGCTGCCGGGGCGCCGACAGCCAGGGCGCCAAGCGCCACCGTCGACATCAGAAAACTGCGTCTATCCATAGGGTTATCCTCCTCCAAAGAATCTGCGATGCGGCCGTTTGTCGTTTTTCGCCGTCATCTGGGCGCAGACGCTAGACCCTGGCAAACGTTTGCGCAAGAGCTAACATGTTAGTACCTTTGGCTGAGACGCTGGTGGTGGAGCAAAGTCAAAGCTGGTGGGACGGGTCGAGCCCGCGGTCAGGCCGCTGCCTTGGTCCCGGCGTCCATCGCGTCGGTGGCGGCGCGGAGGGCGGAAAGGTCCGGCTGGGCGCCCGAACGGCAATCGGACTCTGCGGCCGCTGCGAGATCGGAAATGCGCTTGAGCCCGAGAGTGCCGGCCATGCCCTTGAGCGTATGAAGGGGCCGGACGGCGTCGGCTGGAGCGGCGCTGGACGCGGCCTCGTCGAGCAGGCTGCGGGCATCGGCCGCGAAGTGACCGACCAGTTCATCGAACTGCTCGCGACCGAGTTCGTCGATCAGCGCCTGCTGCTGCTCGTGATCAATCTCGGGGGCCGTGTTGGGCTTGTCCGCCACTGCTTCAGCGACTTTTGGCGCGGCGACGATGTCGAGCGCATCGATGACGGCTTCGAGTTTTGCTCGGGTCACCGGCTTGGTGATGAAGTCGTCCATGCCGGCGGAGAGGCAGTCGGCCTTGTCGGAAGCAAAGGCATTGGCCGTGAGGCCGACGATGCGGACCGTGTTGCCCTGCGCGCGGAGTGTTCTGGTGGCGGTAAGTCCGTCCATCACCGGCATCTGCATGTCCATCAGGACCAGATCGAAATGCTGTGCCTGCATCGCATCGATCGCAGCCTGACCATTCTCGGCGCTGCTGACCGTCATGCCGATGCGGGTCAGCAGGCCTTCGGCGACCTGGCGGTTGATCGGATTGTCCTCGACCAGCAGCACGTGGCCGCCGCGCTGACGGGGCTGCAGCGGCAGCGGCGTGACCGATGCCGACGTCGTCGAGACTTCGCAGGGGAACTCGAACACAAAGGTGGTGCCGATCGCTTCATGGCTGGTGACGCTGATGTTGCCGCCCATGGCCTCGATCAGGCGCTTGCAGATGGCCAGCCCAAGGCCGGTGCCGCCGAAACGCCGGCTGATCGAGGGATCGCCCTGCACGAACTCCTGAAAGAGGCCGGCCTGCGTGGCCGACGACATGCCGATGCCGGTATCGGCGATGCTGACGCGCAGCAGTGGTGCGCCGGAGCGATCCTCGGAAATGTCGGCGATGATGGCGACGGAGCCTTGTTCGGTGAACTTGATCGAGTTGCCGACGAGGTTGATCAGCACCTGACGCAGGCGCGCCGGGTCGGCCGTTATGGTCACGGGTGGACAGGTGACGCGCAGCGTGAGGCCCTTGGCGTGGGCGCGCGGCTGCATCATCGACTGCACGTCGGCAATCAGCGCGTCGAGCGGGAAATCGGTGAGCGCCAGGTCGACGGCTCCCGACTCGAGCTTGGAGAAATCGAGGATGTCGTTGATCACGTCGAGCAGCACGTCGCCGGAATGGCGGATGACGCCGACCTTGCTGCGCTGTGCGGGCGTCAGCTTGTCGTCGTCGAGCAGGTCGGCCATGCCCAGTATGCCGTTGAGCGGCGTACGAATCTCGTGGCTCATCGCGGCGAGGAAGGTCGACTTGGCGCGGTTGGCGGCTTCGGCGGCCAGGGCGGTCTGCTGAGCCTTGTCGCTGAGGCGGCGGATGTGGCGCAACTGGCTCACCAGCAGCACCACGAACAGCGCGAAGATTGCCGCGAGGCCGGCGCCGCTCCAGGCGAGATGCTGGTAGTAGCCGATGACTTCGGCGCGTTCGGCCACCTTGACGTCATTGTGCCGCGCATTGGTGGCAATGATCAGCTGGCCGGCATCGTCGGCAATCGCCTCGACCCGGATGGCCAGCTCGTTCGGGGAGATACCCTTGAGGTAACCACTGGCGCGCAGATCGTCGAAGATCGGCGCCAGCCCGAAGATGGCTGCGCTGATGGTCTTTATGCTGTTGGCCAGCTTGGGCACGTCGCCGAAGCGTTCGGCGATCTGGCCCTGCGAGAGCAGGCTCGTGCGGCTATAGAGAATGTCGTAGCGCTGGCCCACCTGGGCCGCCCAATCGGGTTGCTCCCAGGGCGGGTCGCGCAGCACGTCGTAGAGCCGGTTGGCCTCGCGTTCGAGCTGGTAGGTGGCCCAGACGGTATCTTCGCGCACGGAGTCGATATTGGCGCGACCGCGCTCGTTGAGCGCGGTGAACAGCCCAACCATGTTGCCGAGCAGTGCGAGGCCCGTCAGCGCCATAACGACGCTGACCAGGACGCGCGGGCGGATCAACCGCCGGCGCCAGGTCTCGAACCAGCCCGTGCCACTCATGGGGATGCTCAGAAGACCTCGATCGATTTGACCTGCCAGGCGGAGCGCCCGAAATAGGTCTCGTTGTTGAGCGCGGGCTCCTCGTCGAACGGATAGATGACGAAGATCGGGCCCTTGTCGCGCACCGACATCGGTTCGCCGTCGAGCTTGGTGGCGAGGATCACCGGATGCTCGCGGAAGTCGGCGACCGGGATCTCGGTGACATAATCGTTGAGCGCCGTGACCTTGAGTGTGGTGCCGGTGGCCCCGACCGCATCGAGCAGCGCCGAGCCCAGCGGGCCCTCAAAGGTCTTGGCGCCGTCATACCAGGGCGTCTTGGTGGTGGTGGTGTGCATGCCCAGGGCTCGAGGCCGGCCAGGTCGAACTCGGCGGTTTTACCGTCGGTGGTATTGGCGATCAGGCCGGTGACCTGCAGTACGGGGGTGCCGGTTGGCTTGGCGATGTCGCCGGCGAAGGCCGGGGCGGCGCTCAGAACCACCGCGACGGCGGCGGCAAACAGAGAAAGACGCATGTGAACCCTCCTGGGGTCTTGGGGTCAGGCGGAAATGGCGTAAGGCTGGGCGGCTGCCGCGGCGGGCAGTTCGCCATAGAGCGCAACGATATCGGGCCAGCGCATCTCGAAGGCAGCGACGCAGGCCGGGTCGAACTGGCTGCCGGCATTGCGCTGGATCTCGGCACGGGCCTCGGCCATGCTCCACGCATGCTTGTAGGGACGGGCCGAGCAGAGGGCGTCGAAGACGTCGGCAACAGCGGTGATGCGGCCCTCGATAGGGATTGCCTCACCCTTGAGGCCGCGCGGGTAGCCAGTGCCGTCCCAGCGCTCGTGATGGGTGGCCGCAATGGTGTTGGCCTTGCGCACCAGTTCGGTGGCGCCATCGGATAGAATGTTCTCGCCGATCGCCACATGGGTGCGCATTTCGGTGATTTCGTCAGCCGTGAGCCGTCCTGGCTTTGAGAGGATGGCGTCCGGGATCGCGACCTTGCCGATGTCGTGCAGCGGCGTGGCGAGGTAGATCGTGTGGGCGGCTTTCTTGCCCAGGCCCAGTTCCTCGGCGATCATGCGCGACACGGTGGCGACGCGGCGGGTGTGCTCGCCGGTCTCGGAATCGCGGTATTCGAGGGCGCGCGACAGGCGCCAGATCATTTCTTCCTGCGTGGCGGCGAGGTCGCGGGTGGCCCGCGCCACTTCGTCGGCCAGCAGTTCGGCCCGGTTCTCAAGGCTGCGCTGCTGGCGGCGCATCAGCAGCAGATTGCCAAGGCGGGCCCGCAATTCCACCGGATCGACGGGTTTATTGAGGAAGTCGGTCGCGCCAGCCGCGATGCTGTCGATGCGAGTCTGGCGGTTGCCGTCGGCCGTGATCATGACGATCGGGACCTGCTTGTACTCCTCGCGCGCCCGCAGCCGGGCGATGAAGGTGCGGCCGTCCAGCTCGGGCATCAGATAGTCGACGAGGATCAGGTCGTAGACCTCGGCCTCGGCCTTGGCGATGGCCTCCAGCGGGTCGAGATAGGCTTCCACCTCGCAATCGGGGAACTTCTGGACAATCCCCTTGAGCACCAAGAGGTTGGTCCGGTTATCCTCGACGATCATCAGGCGCATGGCAGTCTCCTTCCCGAGCAGGATAGGGAGGAGATGCGAATGCTCGATTAATTTCGACGGAAGAATGTAAGCGAACGGCTTAAGCAGTCAGTCCGACGTGTGGGTCATGTCGCGGGAGAAAAAGCGCTTGTAGAGCGGCAGATAGGCCGCCCCGGTGGAGGGCGCGGCGCCCCCCAGATGGCCCTTGTTGACCATGGGGGAATCGAAGGTCAACGTCGGCAGGGCGGCGATATTGTCGCGAATGGCCTCAATCATGCGATCGAGGATCGCCGGCGGCATCACCCCATCGACGATAGCAGTGCGGAACTCGATGACGGCCGCGGTATTGGTGATCACCTTGGCCAGCGCGGGCGCTGCCTCCTCGATCCAGTCCGTGACGTGCGGCTCCCAGTCCTGCCAGGGCCAGAACAGCGGCGTGGTTGCCGGAATCTGGATGCCGGCGCCTGCCAGCCGCTGCTGCAAGGCATGGATAGAGGCCAGCAGGTGAACGAAGTTCTCGTCGCCATACCGGTCGGTCACCAGCATCGAGCCCAGATTGGCCGAGTTACCGGTCGGGCCTTCCCACAGGGTGTTTTCGGCAACGATGCCGGCGCCGATAAAGGTGCTGATCAGCAGATAAGCAAAGCTGGTGGGACGTGGCGCCGGATGGGCGAGCAGTTCGGCCCAGCAGGCGGCATTGCCATCGTTGAACACTTGCACGGTCATGCCGGTAGCCTTGGCGGCCTCGGTGGCGATGTCGATGCCGTTCCAGCTGCGACCCAGTTCCGGATCGGCATCGAGCAGGCCGACATTGCGGTCGATGCCGTTCGGCGCGGCAATGCCCAGGCCGATCAGCTTGTGCCGCTCTTCGGGCGGCAGTTTTTCGGTCAGCTGCCGGGTCACGTTCGCCAATTCGTTAAAGAGCGTGCGGGCGTCCGGGTAGGGGTAGTCGCGGCGATACTGGCCGAGCACTTCGGTGCCGATATTGACCAGTACGGCCTCGATGTGTCGCCAGCCGATCTCGACGCCAATGGTGTAGGCGCCGGTGCGATTGATGAAATAGGGGGTCGCAGGCTGGCCGCGGCGGCCGCGCAGCAGTTCGCCGGCGCGCAGCAGTCCGGCGCTGCTGAGGTCGTCCACCAGCAGGGCGACAGTCTGCGGCGCCAGCTTGGAGCGCCGCGACAGTTCCGCGGCAGAAAGCCCCGGGTTCATCGCCACCAGCGTGAGTATCGCCCGCAGGTTCGCCTGGCGCACGCCTGAGGTCTGCATCCCCAGGCTCGCTGCGTCGAAGAAATCCCGGTCTTTTGCCACTGTTCCGCCGCTTGTCAGAAGTCGAATCTATTGGATTCTTACCGCGCTTCTGCGGCCGAGGACCAGATAAGTCTACTCCGAAGGGAGATTTAATCGGTGCGACACGCTGCCAGGCGGATGCGGCCCGCGTCGTGGCCCGATTTCCGATCGAGACGCTGGCATCTCAACCGGAAATCAGGGCAGTTTTGGCTCCACGTCGGCGTCGTCTAGAGCTCTTCCATGGTCGCACGCACCTTGCCGGCAAAGCCCTGCAGCTGCGCCGGGGTGCAGTTGTTCATGTCATAGAGCGCGAGGTATTTCGGCGGCGTCGGCGTGCCGAAGGTCACCCAGGCCCAGCGGCGCGCCAGCCGGCGCGGCGGATCGCCCATCACCATGGTGCGGAAGCGGTCGCCGCCATAGGTGGTGACAAAGGCGACCTTCTTGATGTGCTTGAGATTGGGCTTGAGCTTGCCGCGATCGCCGCCGCCTTCGAGGATGAAGGAGACGCCGGGTAGGAAGACGCGGTCGAAATAGCCCTTGAGGATGGCCGGGTAGCCGTAGTTCCAGACCGGGTGCACGAAGACCAGCGCGTCGGTGGACATCAGCCGGTCGACATAGGGCTTGACCAGCGGGGTCAGGTTGCCGGGCACCTCGTGATAGTTGAGCCGCTCCTCGCGGCTCAGCACTGCGTCGAACCCCTCGTCATAAAGGTTGAGCGCGTCGACCTCATGGCCCTTGGATTTGAGCGCCTCGACGGCAGTGGTGAACAGGTGCCGGTTGTAGCTGGTCTCGACCGGGTGGGCGTGGATGACGTGAACTTTCATCAGAACCGCTCCCGCATCAAGCCGCCCGCACCGGATTGAGCCCGTCGAACAGCCAGGCACGGCCGGCGTTGAAGTCGAAGTCCGGGTTCTCCCAGGCCACCATCTTGCCGGGGTTGAGGATGCCCTTGGGGTCGGCCTCGCGCTTGAAGTCGAGCTGGTCCTGGTTGGTGCGCTTCATGCCGCCTTCCTCGAGAGTGTAGCGGTGCGGGTTGAAGACGTCGCAGCCGTTCTCCTCGTGGATGCGGATGATCTCCTCGAGCCGCGCTTCGGTGGTGTAGCGCACCAGCGGCAGGCCGGCGAAGGTGACGATGCCGTCCTGCCGGGTCATCTCGATATGCATGGGCAGCTCATCGCCGAAGATCGAGATGATCTTTTCGACATGCTCCACCGACGGGTAGCGGGTCTGCAGGTAGGTGATGGTCGGGTCGACCTTGAGCGCCCGCAGCGTGGTGTGGTTCCACGCCAGCTCGAACACCGGCGGCAGCTTCTTTTTCTCGTCTTCGCTGATCTCGTCGGAACGGAAGCGCAGGTCGCCCTTGCAGTGCTGGATAAAGAGCGTCATCGCGGCGGCGGAAACCGGCGCCACCATCAGCAGCACCACCGACTGGCCGTCCTTGAGGTAGGGCTTGTGGCGATTGAAATAGGCTTCCGGGATCGGGGCAGCGCAGGGCGCAAGTTCCTTGATCAGCAGGCCATCCTGCAGGGCAGTAGCCTCGGCGAAGCGGCAGGCGTCGAGAAAATCGTCAAAGCCGACGATCATGTCGATCCACTCATGCGCGGGCGCCAGCGGCATCTCGGCTTCGACGATGATGCCGTTGGTGCCATAGGCGTGGGCGACCTTGAGGATGTCCTCGCCGACAAAATCGAGTTCGCGCGGTTCGGCCTCGCAAGTGATGACTTTCAGCCCCAGGATCGAGCCCAGCGCCCGCAGGCCGCCCCAGCGGATCGAGCCGACGCCGCCCGAGCCGCCGGCGATGAAGCCGCCGATCGAGGCCATGCGATAGGTCGAGGGGTGGAAGCGCTGCTCGCCGCCGACCGCCGCGATGGTCTCGTGGTCCATCTTTTCGATGATGGCGCCAGCCTGCGCACGCACGCGGTCGCGCTTGATCTCGAGCACCTTGTCCATGTTCATCAGGTCGAGAATGGCGCCACCCGAGAGCGGCATGGCCTGACCGTAATTGCCGGTACCGGCGCCACGCGGGGTGATCGCCACACCATGCTTGTAGGCGGCGCGGAGGATGGTCTTGACCTCCTCGTTGGAGCGCGGCGACACCACGATCTCGGCGGTCACGTCATCGAGCTTGGCCTTGAGCACCGGCGAGTACCAGTAGTGGTCGCGGCTCTTTTGCTGGACGAGACGGGGATGGTCCTGAACGGGGATGTCGCCGAGCTCGGCGCGAAAGGCTTCTATGGTCATGTGGTGGCTCCCATCAGGTCGTCGAGTTCGCGATAGTCAGGCAGGGTGGTGTCGATGGCAATGCCGCGGCGCAGCACGGTGCGGTCGGCTTGCGGGCGCGACATCAGCTCGGTCCAACTACGGGCGCCGAACAGCACCAGGTCGGCCGGCGCGCCATCGGCGAGTATCGCCGTATAGGCAAAGCCGGCGATAGCGGCGGGGTCGGCCCCGACGGCGCGGGCCCAGGCAAAGGCGCTCTGCTGCGGATGATCGAAATGCAGGATGCGCGCACCCTCGCGGAACACCTCGAAGCCGTCGAGATCGCCATAGGCGTAGAACGGGTCGCGGGTATTGTCCGAGGCAATGGCGACGCGGGCGCCGGCGGCTTTCAGTTCATTGAGCAGGGTCACACCGCGCCAGCGCGGCGTGCGCGTCACGCCATGCTCGTTGTGCCGGTCCTGCAGATACATGTTGCACATGGGCAGCGAGACTATGGCGACGCCGGCCTCGACCACCTTGTCGATCACCATGCGCGCGTGGTCGCCCGGCTGATTGGCCAGCGCACAGCAATGGCCGGCGACGACCGTGCCGTCAAAGCCGGTCTCGATCACCGCTTCGGCGAGGCACTGCAGCGCCGTGGCGGCCGGGTCGGGTGACTCGTCGGCATGCAGGTCGATATCGAGCCCGAACTCGCCCGCAACACCGATGAGATTGCTCATCATCTTCGGATTGTCGTGATGCACAGCGGTGGAGCCACCGAGCTTGCCGCCTGCGGCCTTGACGCGCTTTGCGACGGCTCGCAGATCGCCCATTTCGAGCAGCGTATCCGGGCCGACGATTGAGACGGCCTGGAGCTCGATGCGACCCTTCCAGCGGTCGCGCATCTTTTCAAAGACGTCGAAGCTGATCTCGTGCTGCGGCGGGGCGGAGTCGAGATGGGTGCGAATGGCAGCGGTGCCATGCGCATAGGCACAGCGCAGCGCAAAATCCATGCGCCGCTCGACATCGCCGGCGGCCCAGTTGCTCTCGCGGTCCTCCTGCACGGCCATCAGCGCGCCGAACCAGGTGCCATCCGGGCTCGGGCGGCGCGGCCAGATATGGCCCTTGTCGAGATGGGTGTGCAGATCGACGAAAGCCGGCAGCACGATGCCGCCGTCCATGTTGACGGTGGTCGGTTGCACCGGTGCCGATCCGGTCGGCGCGATCGAGGTTATGGTGCCGTCAGCGACGGTGATGTCGACGCGGGTCAGAGCGCCGGAGTCTGGCTTGCTCATCACCGACTCGGGGACCGAGGCGTTGATCAGCGTGTAGTGGCGATCGGCCGGGATCATGCGGGTCATCGGATGACCCGCGCAGTCAGGGCGTTGGTGTCCACCCCCCACCCGGCCTCCCCCACAGGGGAGGTGAGAGGTGAGAGTGTTGATCAATCCTGCCCCACACACCCAGCGGACACCTCCCCCCCGTT
>JACDQI010000109.1 GCA_015657675.1 Devosia sp. | reverse complement strand
CCCGAGGAAAGCCACGATGATCGCCGTGAAGCCATACCCGGTGGGAAAGGCCGGTACCAGTTGCCGGAACGGCCCGGCCGCCTCGAGCACTCCGGCAAGGCCCGCAAGGCCGCCCGATACCAGCAGCGCCAGCCACACCGTGCGCTGCGCCGAGAACCCGCCATAGCGCGCTGCATTTGGCGCCGAGCCACCACCCGTACCTGGAAGCCGAACACCGACTTGCTCATGATGAACCACGCCACCACGGCCACGATCAGCGCGATCGGCACCCCCCAGTGCAGGATCGTGCCCGGCCAGAGATAAGGCAACGACTGGCTGGCGCTGAACAGCGCCGTGCGCGGAAAGCCGAAGGCCATCGGGTCCTTCCACGAGGTGCGCAGCAGATAGTAGAGCAGCTGGACCAGCGCATAGTTGAGCATCAGCGTGGTCAGGATTTCGTTGACGTCGAACCGCGTCTTGAGAAAGGCCGGGATCGCCGCCAGCGCCATGCCGGCCAGAACGCCCATCACCAGCATCGCTGGCAGGATCCACGGCCCCTCGAGCTTCATGGTCAGGAGCACCACTGCCGTGCCCCCCAGTGCCCCGGCAATGTATTGCCCTTCGGCACCGATATTCCAGACATTGGCGCGGTAGCAGATCGAAAGGCCCACCGCGATGATGATCAGCGGCGCTGCCTTGACCCCGAGATCCTGCCACTTGAGCGGATTGGTCAGCGGCTTGGTGAAAATCTCCAGCACGGCGCCAATACCGTCATATCCCAGCGCCGCAAAAAGGATCGCGCCGGCCACCATGGTGAGCACCACGGCCAGCACCGGCGCCAGATAGAGCATGGTGCGGCTTGGCTGTGGACGCTTCTCAAGCCGTAACTGCATGTGCCGCCCCCGGTGCGATATGCGTTTCCTCAGCCGTGCCGTGTACCCCGCCCATCAACAGGCCGATCTCCTCGATCGAGACCTCGCCTACATTCAGCTTCTGGCTCAGCCTGCCACCATTGATCACCGCCATAGTGTCGCAAAGCGAGAGCAGTTCATCGAGATCCTGGCTGATGGCCACGATGGCCGAACCGGCCGCCGCCAGATCGACGATCGCCTGGTGGATAGCGGTCGCCGCCCCGGCATCCACGCCCCAGGTCGGCTGGCTCACCACCAGCACCGAGGGCTTCTGCAGGATCTCGCGACCCATGATGTACTTCTGCAGGTTGCCGCCCGACAGCGAGCCCGCCGTCGCCGCCGGCCCCAGTGCCTTGACCGCAAAAGCCGTGATCACCTCGCCGGTATAGGTCTTGGCAGCACCCGCCTTGATCAGCCCTCCGGTCACCATCCGCAGCCGGTCGCGTGCTGTCAGCACGGTATTGTCCGACAACGAGAAATCCGGCACAGCCGCATGCCCGTGCCGTTCCTCGGGCACCGCGCAGAGCCCCAGCCGGCGGCGGTCGCTGGCAAGCAGCGCCCCAACCGGCTTGCCGTCAATCGCCACCGCCTCGGCCGCCACCGTCACTTCGCCGTCGAGCGCCAGCAGCAGCTCGTTCTGGCCATTGCCCGCCACCCCGGCAATGCCGAAGATTTCGCCAGCCCGAACGTCGAACGAGATGGCCTCGAGTGAGGTGCCGAACTGGGCGTCCGACCGGAAATTGAGATTGCGCACCTGGTAGCGTGGTGCGCCCATGCTCCGATTGCCGGCCTTCACAATATCCTTCAATCCCGCGCCGATCATCTTTTCAGCCATCGAGCGCGACGTCTCCTGCTTGGGATCGCAGGTGTCCACCAGCTTGCCACCGCGCAGGATCGTCGCCGTGTCGCAGAGCGCTTTGATCTCGTGCAGCTTGTGCGAAATGTAGAGGATCGAGCAGCCTTCCGCCGCCAGCTTGCGCAGCACCACGAACAGCTGCTCCACCTCCTGCGGCGTCAGCACCGAGGTGGGCTCATCCATGATCAGCAGCTTGGGTTTCAGCAGCAGCGCCCGCACGATCTCGATGCGCTGCCGTTCACCGACCGAAAGCGTCGTCACCACCCGATGCGGATCGAGCTTGAGCCCATACTGATCCATGATGCCGCGAATGCGCGTTTCGAGCTCACGCGCCGGGATCTTCTCGTCGATGCCCAGCGCGATGTTCTCGAGCACCGTCAGCGCATCGAATAGCGAGAAATGCTGGAACACCATGCCGATGCCGAGTTTTCGCGCTGCCTTCGGGTTGGCAACGGTGATCGGCTGGCCGTTCCATGTGATGCTGCCGGCATCGGGCTGCATGATCCCGTAGATCATCTTGACCAGCGTCGACTTGCCGGCCCCGTTCTCGCCCAGCAGGGCGTGGATTTCTCCGGGTAGCACCGCAAAGCCGACATTGTCATTGGCCAGCACGCCCGGAAAGCGCTTGGTGATGCCGCTCAGTTCTAGACGTGGGACAGGGCTAGTCACCAACAACGGCTCCCGACTGTGTCGAAACTGGCCGCGCACGCAGAGCACTCACTGCCCGGCCGCCAATCTCTACTAAAAGCTCTGCTGTGGCCAGCGCCGCAATGACCTCGGGTCGCTTATCCCCAAGCCCGTCCGGAAAAGCCCGCCCGCCCAGCGGCAGGATCAGCCGCTCCAGCGCCGCTTCCGTCCCCTCGGCCTCGCTCAGATACCACGACTTGAACCGTGCCCGTTTGCTGGCCGACCCCACCATGCCGACATAAGGCGCGTCGGTCCGCTTGAGTGCCTCGGCGGCAATCAGGAAGTCGAGCGCATGGTCATGCGTCACGATCACGTAGGAACTGCCCTCCGGCGCCGCCCGCACCGCTGCCTCGGGCATGGCCAGTTGCACGCCTTCGATCCCCGGCGGCAGGCCACGCAGTTCCTCGGCCCGCGTATCGATCACCTGGACCTTGAGCGGCAGCGCCTGCAGCGACCGCGCCAGCGCGCGACCCACATGCCCTGCTCCGAAGATCAGCACCTCTGGTCGCGCCGCCTCGGCCGCAATCAGCCGCTCGACCAGTGACCGATCACGCCCCACAGGTCGCAATGACACTTCCACCCGGCCGCCGCAGCACTGCCCGATCTCGGGCCCCAGCGGAATATCCATCAGCGCATCCGGAATGCCGTCCCGCAGGACCTGCCGAGCCCGGTCGATCACCAGATACTCGAGCGCCCCGCCCCCGATCGTCCCCAGCACCGCGTCAGCCGCGATGACCATGAACGTGCCTTCCGAGCGCGGGCTCGAGCCACGCACTGCGGTCAGCTCGGCGACGATGCTCGCAGGCCGCTGCGACAGGAAGGCATCGAGCGCACACGACGTCATGGCGCCGCCGCTCCAGGCGGGCAGCGACGAGGCTGCATGTGGAGCGGGGCGACGGCTCATCGGCTGGCTTTCCGAAGGCGTTCGACGCCCATCAGCACCCGCTCGGGCGTCACCGGCATGTCGAGCCGCGGCGGATGCTTGTACTCTGCCACCGCCGCCACTGCCATCGACAGCGCTTCCACCACCGCATAGCCCAGCACCAGCGGCGGCTCGCCGACGGCCTTGGAGCGGCCGATCGCCGGCTCCTTGTTGACGCTCCACTCCGCCAGCCGCACGTTGAAGATCGGCGGCACGTCGGAAGCGAGCGGGATCTTGTAGGTCGAGGGCGCATGGGTGCGCAGCACGCCCTTGGCGTCCCAAACCAGCTCCTCCGTGGTGAGCCAGCCGACCCCCTGGATGAAGCCGCCTTCCACCTGCCCGATATCGATCGCCGGATTGAGGGAGCGGCCGACATCCTCGAGCACATCGGCCCGATCGATCACATACTCGCCGGTCAGCGTATCGATCGTCACCTCGGCGCAGGACGCCCCATAGGCAAAGTAATAGAACGGCCGCCCGGTACCCTTGGAACGGTCCCAGTGGATCTTGGGTGTCTTGTAGAAGCCGGCCGCGGAAAGCTGCACGCGGTTCATCCAGCACGACGTCGCCAGTTCACCGAACGACACGAACTGCTGGCCGGCGCGAATACCGCCGAACTCCCAGGCAATGTCTTCGGGCCCGACCTCGTAGATGGCAGCCGCGTGAGCCGCCATCCGTTCCTTGATCTGCCGAGCTGCGTCCCACGCTGCGGCAGCATTGAGGTCGGTGCCCGAAGACGCTGCTGTGGCTGAGGTGTTTGGCACCTTGCCGGTATTGCTGGCGGTGATCTGCACCGTGCTGAGCGGTACGCCGAAGGCGTCGGCCAGCACCTGCGCCACCTTGGTATGGAGCCCCTGCCCCATTTCGGTGCCGCCATGGCTCAGATGGATCGAACCGTCGCGATAGACATGCACCAGCGCCCCGGCCTGGTTGTGCCAGGTCGCCGTGAACGAGATACCGAACTTGACCGGCGCCAGCGCGATGCCCTTCTTGAGCACCGTGTTCTTGGCGTTGAACGCCAGCACCGAGGCGCGACGCGCCTGATAGTCGGATGTCTCTTCGAGCTCCGCCACCACCCGGTGCACGACATTGTCCTCCACCGTCTGGTGGTAGGGCGTCACGTTGTCGGTGTCGGTACCGTAAAAATTGGCCTTGCGGATCTCCAGCGGATCCTTGCCCAGCGCATAGGCGATCTCTTCGATCCAGCGCTCCGCGGCGATGATCCCCTGCGGTCCGCCAAAGCCGCGGAACGCCGTATTGGAGACCGTGTTGGTGTAGAGCGGCTTGGAAAAGAACCGCGCCGCCGGATACCAGTAGGCATTGTCGGCATGAAACAGCGCCCGGTCGGTCACCGGGCCGGAAAGATCAGCCGAATAGCCCGCACGCGCCGCGAACGTCGCCTCAACGGCCTCGATCTTGCCGCTGTCGTCATAGCCGACCTCGTACTCGACCACGAAGTCGTGCCGCTTGCCGGTGATCATGAAATCGTCGTCGCGGTCCGGACGGATCTTTACCGCCTTGCCCGTGCGTCGTGCCGCCAGCGCGGCGACCGCAGCAAAGAGGTTCCCCTGCGTCTCCTTGCCACCAAAGCCGCCGCCCATGCGCCGCATGTTGACGGTCACCGCCGCATGCGGGATGCCGAGCACCTGCGCCACCATCACCTGGATCTCGGTCGGGTGCTGCGTCGAGCAATGGATCAGCATCTCGTCGTCTTCGCCCGGGATGGCGAGGGCGATCTGACTTTCGAGGTAGAAGTGCTCCTGCCCGCCGATCACCGTCCGGCCCTTCAGCCGATGCACGGACTTGGCAAAGCCGGCCGCAACGTCGCCGCGTTCGAGCTTGAGCGGTTCGGTCACCAGCTTGCCACCCGCCGCCAGCGCCGCATCGACATCGGTCAGATGCGGCAGCTCGCGATACTCGATTTTTGCCAGCCGGGCAGCACGCCGGGCCGCCTCACGGTTCACGCCCAGTACCGCAAAGATCGGCTGGCCGTGATACTGCACATGCGTCGTCGCAAACATCGGCTCGTCATGCTTGTGGACCGAGCTGATATCGGCTTCACCCGGAATATCGGCCGCCGTCAGGATGCCGACGACGCCCGGCGCATTGCGCACCGGT
>JACDQI010000108.1 GCA_015657675.1 Devosia sp. | reverse complement strand
GTCGCGGGCCTGGGCAACCTCGCTCATCAGCAGGTGATACTGCACCAGCCAGGTGACGGTTTCGGTCTCGGCCGGCGAGAGGCCGAGGCGGGGGCAGAATTTGCGGGCAAAGCGGGCGCCGGCCTCGGAATGGTCCTCAGGGCGGCCCTTGGCGATGTCGTGGATAAAGAGCGCCACATAGAGCAGGCGGATGTCGTTGAGCTGGGGCAGCAGCTCATGGGTCAGCGGCAGCTCGGTCTTTAGCCCGCCATTGGCGATCTCGGCCATGACGCCGACGGCGCGGATCAGGTGCTCGTCCACCGTGTAGTGGTGGTACATGTTGAACTGCATGAGCGCGACGATCTTGCCGAACTCGCGGACGAAGCGGCCGAGCACGCCGGACTCGTTCATCTGGCGCAGGATGCGCTCGACGGTGCGCGGTGAAGTGAGGATTTCGAGGAACCAGGCATTGGCCTCGCGATCGTGCCGCAGGTCGGGACCGATGAGGCGGAGCGAGCGGGTGATTTCCTTGATGGCGTCGGGGTGGAACAGCAGGTCCAGCCGGCCGGCGATCAGGAAGCACTTGATGAGGTTCTTCGGGTCCTTCTCGAACACGCCGGGGGCAACGACGTTGAGACGGCCGGAATCGATGACGAAATCGTCCTCGCCCTTGATCGGCTTGCGGCCGCGGCGGAACGGAGCGAGGGCGCGGCCGACCATGTCCAGCGGCTTGCCGTGGTTGAATTCGAGGCTGGTGCAGAAGATGCGGGTGAGATCGCCCACATCCTTGGCGACAAGGAAGTAGCGCTTCATGAAGCGCTCGACGCCCAGCCATGCCGGCCACGATCGGCATAGCCGAGGCGGGCAGCGAGATCGGGCTGCAGGTCGAAGGTGATCTTTTCGTCGGCGCGGCCGGTGAGGAAATGCAGGTTGCAACGGATGGCCCAGAGGAAATCCTCGGCGCGCTGGAACAGGCGATATTCCTCGGGCGAGAGCACACCCTTGTCGACCAGCTCGGCGCCGGTCTTGACCTTGTAGAAGTACTTGCCGATCCAGAAGAGGGTATTGAGATCGCGCAGGCCGCCCTTGCCGTCCTTGACGTTGGGCTCAACGACGTAGCGCGTGTTGCCCATCTGGCGATGGCGTTCCTCGCGTTCGGCCATCTTGGCGGCGATGAATTCGGGGCCGGTGCGCGGCATGATCTCGTTTTCGAAGCGCGAGACCAGCTGGTCGAAGAGATTATGGTCGCCGGTGAGGAAGCGGGCCTCGAGCGTGGCGGTGCGCACGGTCATATCGGCGCGGGACATGCGGATGCATTCATCGACCGAGCGGACGGCGTGGCCGACCTTCTGGCCGAGATCCCAGAGCATGTAGAGGATGTATTCGGTAACCTGCTCGCCCCAGGGGGTCTGCTTGTAGGGCAGGATGAAGAGCAGATCGATGTCCGAGCCGGGGGCCAGGGTGCCGCGGCCATAGCCGCCGACGGCGGAAATCGAGATGGCTTCGGCGCCGGAGGGATTATCGACCGGGTAGACTTCGCGCACCGCAAAGGTGTGGATGGCGCGGATGATCTCGTCCTGCGCGGCGGCAAGATTCTGGGCGCAGCGCATGCCCTTGCCGGTTTCGAGCAATTCGGCCTCGGCAGACTTGCGGGCGTCGGCGAGGGCGTTCTTGAAGGCGGTGAGGACCAGAGCGCGGGCCTCGGGCGACCGGGGTAACTTGCCTGCAATGTCGGCAGCGATGCCGGCCAGGATGGTTTCGGCGGTCACCAGGTGAAACAGCGGTTTTCGCGGGCGGAGGTCAGCTTCGACGAGCGGCATCGCGGATTTTCTTAAGCTCATAGACAAGGTCAATTGCCTGCCTGGGTGTCAATTCGTCGGGACGAACGGCATCGAGCATTGCATGCAGGGGATTAACGCTTGGCTTCGGGGCCGGAGGAGGAGGAGCGTGAGCAAATAGCGGTAGATCGTCTAGCACGACCCCTTTAGCGCCGGAAGAACTTTGCGACCGCTGCTCGAGCAGGGTGAGCACCTGGCGGGCCCGGGCCAGCACCGGCTCGGGCAGGCCAGCAAGCCGCGCCACCTGGATGCCGTAGCTGCGGTCGGCAGCGCCGGGGGCGACTTCATGCAGAAACACCACATCGCCCTCCCATTCGCGCACCTTCATGGTGACATTGGAGACCCGCGCGAGGCTCTTGGCCAAGGCGGTCATCTCATGAAAATGCGTCGCGAACAGGGCCCGGCAGCCGGTCTGGTCGTGCAAAGCCTCGACGGCGGCCCAGGCGATGGAGAGGCCATCGAAGGTGGCGGTGCCACGGCCAATCTCATCGAGCACCACCAGCGAGCGCTGGGTGGCGCGATTGAGAATGGCGGCGGTTTCAACCATCTCGACCATGAAGGTCGAACGGCCACCGCCAATGTCGTCGGAGGCGCCGACGCGCGAAAACACCCGGTCCACCACCCCTATATGGGCGCGATCGGCGGGCACAAAACTGCCCATCTGGGCAAGAATGGCGATCAGCGCATTCTGCCGCAGGAAAGTGGACTTGCCGCCCATATTGGGGCCGGTGACCAGCCAGAGCGCGCCGCCGGATAGCTCGCAGTCATTGGCCACGAAGGGCTGGCCACTCGCTTTGACATGGGCTTCGACCACCGGATGGCGGCCGCCCTCGATGGTGAAGGCGAGGGAGCCATCGATCTCGGGCCGGCAATAGTTCTGCGTGGCGGCTAGGTGGGCGAGCGCGGCGGTGACGTCGAGCGCGGCCAGCGCATCGGCAGTGGCGCGCAGAGCGTCGGTTTCGGCCAGAACGGCGGCGACCATGCGGGTAAAGATCGCCTGTTCGATGCCGAGCGCTGCCTCATGGGCGCGGGCGATGCGGCCTTCGAGCTCGGCGAGCTCGGCCGTGGTGAAGCGCATGGCGTTGGCCATTGTCTGGCGATGGATGAAGACCTGCCGGAACGGCTCTTCGAGCAGGCGACCACCCTGACCGGCGGGGACTTCGACGAAATAGCCGAGGACGCCGTTGTGGCGGATTTTCAAGGCACGGACATCGGTTTCGGCGATCAGCCGGGATTGCAGGGCGGCGACGACCTCGCGGGTTTCGGTGGCGAGCGCCCGTTCGGCGTCCAGCGCCGCATCGCAGCCGCGGCGGACGAACCCACCATCGCGGGCAAGGAGCGGCGGTTCGTCGTCGATGGCGGCGAGGAGCTGGGCGGCGAGATCCTGCGGCGCGGCGGCGAGGGTGTCGCGGGCGGCGGAGAGTTCGGCGTCATCGAGATTTGCGAGATCGGCGGCGAGGCGGCGGGCGCGTCGACGGCGCCGGCAATGGCGCGCAGGTCGCGCGGGCCGCCGCGATCGAGCGTCAGGCGGGTCAGCGCGCGGGTGATATCGGGCACGGACTTGAGGCCGGCGCGAAGCTTTGCGGTGCGCTGGGTGTCGCCGACGAGGGTCGCCACGGCATCAAGGCGGGCATTGATGGGGGCGGGGTCGCAGAGTGGGGCGGCGAGGCGGCGGGCGAGAAGGCGCGAGCCGGGTGGAGTAACGCAGAGATCGACCTGGCTGCGCAGCGCGCCTTTTTCTTCGCCGCGCTGGGTGACCAGCAGTTCGAGCGACAGGCGGGTCGAGGCGTCGATCGCCATATGGGCGGCCGTGCGCTCGGCGGCCGGCGGGCGGAGCGCGAGCGTGCCACCCTTCTGGCTTTCGAGCACATAGGCAATAAGCGCGCCCAGAGCGGCGCGGCTGGAGCGGGAGAAGGCGGTCGGGTCGACGGCGCCGGCAAAGCTCTGACGGATGGCCGTAGCGCCGGCTTCGCTCTCGAACAGTTCGGCGGGGAGCAGCGCGATGGCGGCCTGGGGCAGCAGCACATGGGCATCGCGCAGGGCGTCGCGGGTGGTTTCGGACAGCAGCAGTTCGGCCGGGTCGATGCGGGCGAGTTCGTCGGCGACGGCGTCGGCGGAAAGATCGATGACGGCGGTGTCGCCGGTGGAGATATCGGCCCAGGCGAGGGCGAAATCGGTTTCGCCGTGGCGCACCATGGCGAGCGCGGCGAGATAGTTGGAACTGCGGGTAGGGAGGAGATCGTCCTCGGTGATGGTGCCGCGGGTAACGAGGCGGACGACGTCGCGACGGACCGGCGATTTGGAGCCGCGCTTTTTGGCTTCGGCGGGATCTTCCATCTGCTCGCAGATGGCGACGCGGTGGCCGAGGCCGATGAGCTTTTTGAGGTAATCCTGGGCGGCGTGGATGGGCACGCCGCACATCGGGATATCCTGGCCCTGATGCTTGCCGCGCTTGGTGAGGACAATGCCGAGCGCCTGGCTGGCGATCTCGGCGTCCTCAAAGAACATCTCGTAGAAGTCGCCCATGCGGTAGAAGAGCAGGTAGCCCGGATTGATCGCCTTGATCTCCAGGAACTGGCTCATCATCGGCGTCACGGGAGCGTCGGCAACGAGGCTCGTCTGGTCAGGCGCTTGGTCCATGCGGCTCTGAGATGTGGAAAGGCCGCGACCCTACGAGGTTCGCGCGCCAATTCCAACCGGGCGGGCGTCAGTTTCCGATGATCTGGCGCCAGCTCCATTGGGGTTCGTAACCGATGAGGCGGCGAGCCGTGTCGATGGAGATGAGGGTCGCATGGTCGCCGGTGCCGGGGCGGAGCTGGCAGCCCGGGAAGGCCATGGCGAGGAGCTCGGCATTGGTCTGGGTCTGCACGGTGTCGGCGGCGGCGATGGTCATCACCGGGGCGCCGGTGACATCGGCCTCGAGCCCCTTGAGGCACGACTGGGCGACGTCGCGGCTATCGACATAGGCCCAGAGGTCGAAACGCTTGGCCATCGGATCGGCCCAGAACTTGGGCAGCCGGTCGTAGCCGGTGACGTGGCCGGGGGTGTCGTAGAAGATGTTGGAAAAGCGCAGGCCCACAAAGGTCGTGCCATAGGCGCGGCTCATGTGGCGGGCGAGGTCTTCGGTGACCGCCTTGGAGATGCCGTAGGACGAGGTGGGGATGGGCGCATCCTCGTCGATGGTGGGCAGGAGCGTGGGCGGGATGGTGAATGGGAAGCCCAGCACGGTTTCGGACGAAGCCCAGACGACGCGCTTGATGCCCAGGTGGCAGGCGGCCTGGAAGACGTTGTAGGCGATCATGGTGTTGACGTGGAAACGGGCGGCGCCGCTGACGTGGTTCCAGTCGGGCTCGCCATTGGCGGCGAGTTGGATGACGGCATCATGGCCATGCAGGGCGGCGAAGGTCTGGCCGTAGTCGGTAAGATCGACCTTGATGAAGCCATGCGATTCGATGCCGCCGGGCACGGCACGATCGAGATTGGTGACGGTGTGGCCGGCCGCCTTAAGGGCGCTGATGACGACCGGGCCGACGCCGCGATCCCACGAGCCGGTGCCACCGGTAACAGCAACTTTCATATTCAGATCTCGTAACGGTCGGAGGGGTCGTGGACGGGGCGATAGGTGAAGTAGTCAAAATGCGCCGGCAAGACGGTGCCGTTGAGGTCGGAGGCGGCGACGCCGACGAAGGCGCCGGTGAAGCTACCATGAGCCTGGTGGCCACCGCACTCGTCCGAAAGGATGGAAGCATCGAGCACCGGGCCGATCGGAGTGAGTGGCTGGCCTTCGAGCGCGTAGAAGAACTGCAGCTTGTCGCCACGTATGGTGAGGGTCAGCTTGACCTTGCCATCATTGGGGATCTGCACCGGGGCGGCCGGGTAGGTGAGCTTGCCGTCGGGCCAGGAGGCCTCGGAAGCCATGATCAGCAGTTCGCGCTGGCCGTCGGAATGGGCGGTGACGGTCAGATAGAAGAAGTTGTAGCGCGAATAGTATGCCGCGAGGCCGGCGAACTGGCGCTCGTCAGTGGGCGAGAAGTCGATGACGGTTTCGGCGTCGTAGGAAAAATGCGTCTGGCGGCGGGCGACCAGCGCCTGCTCGAACCAGGAGCCGATGGACTCGCGACCAAAGAGGGTGAGTCTGCCGCCCTCGGTGGAAAAGATGCGCTCGGGCTCTGGCGTGCGAAGCCACTGGAAGTCGATGGGCAGGCCGCGGTCGAAGCTGTAGCGCTTTTCGGTCCAGTAGGCATTGTCATTGCGGGCGGCGGGCAGCTCGACATGCAGCGAGGGCACCGGGCCGTTCTTGACGTAGAGCCAGTCGTCCTCGCCCCAGAACACTTCCTGAATGGCGGTCTCGCGGCCGAGCACGCTGCGGCGCTTCTGGGTGATGGGCCGCGAGGTCAAATGGACGAGATAGGCCTTGCCCTCGGGGGTTTCGACCAGATCGCCGTGGCCGGCGCGCTGCAACGCGGCGTGGGGCGCGTCCTTGGAGGTGAGGATGTGCGCTTGCGGATGGGTCTCGTATTGGCCGTCGATCGTGCGTGAGCGGGCGAAGGTGCAGGCATGCTCGTAGGCGGTGCCGCCCTCGGCGGTGATCAGGTAGTACCAACCGTTGCGCTTATAGAGATGCGGGCCTTCGACGAGCTTGAGGTCGGTGCCCTGGTAGATGTTGGTGCGCGGGCCGACGAGCTTGCCGGCCTTTGGGTCGAACTCCTGCAGGGCAATGCCGGCGAAGAGCAGCGGGCGACGGCGGTGGTCCCACATCATGTTGACGAACCACTTGCGGCCGTCATCGTCGTGGAACAGCGAGGGGTCGAAGCCCGAGGAGTTGATGTAGATGGGGTCCGACCAGGGTCCCTCGATGCTCTCGGAGTGGACGATGTAGTTATGCGCGTCCTTGAACGAGCCGTCCTTGCGTTTGACGTCGGTATAGACCAGCCAGAAGCGCTCGCCGTCATGGCTGAGGCAGGCGCCCAAACGCCGCAGGAATCCGGATCGCCGCGCATGTCGAGCTGGGCTTTGCGGTTGAGCGCTCGGGTCACCAGCTCCCAATTTGCGAGATCGCGCGAGTGATGGATCTGCACGCCGGGGAACCACTCGAAGGTCGAAGTGGCGATGTAATAAACCTCGCCGACACGCAGGATCGAGGGATCGGGGTTAAAGCCGGGGAGGATGGGATTGGTGACTTGGGGCACGGCGGGCTCGGAAAGCTTCTGTTCCTTCTCCCCTCTGGCGGGGGGACGTCGGGGGTGAGGGGGCGCCGACGGCGCTCGATCATCGGGACCGGGCTCTCGATCCCCCCACCCGGTACCTCCCCCGCAAAGGGGGGAGGTGATCTGACTGCTCGATCTATGCCGCTCAGACGAAGCGGTTGATCAGGTTTTCGAGATATTCCTGACGGCCGGAGCGCGGCTGCGGGTTGATGTTGTCCTTTTCGACGCGCGCCGCGATGTCGGCGAGGCTTTCCGAGGTCAGCATCTTCTTGGCAGCCGGAGTGTTCCAGCCGGCATAGCGCTCGTCGACGGCCTTGTCATAGGTGCCGTCGGCGATGAGCGCGGCCGCTGCCTTGAGGCCGCGGGCGAGCGTATCGAGGCCTCCGATATGGCCGTGCAACAGATCGGCCGGGTCGAGCGACTGGCGGCGGACCTTGGCGTCGAAGTTGAAGCCGCCATTGCCGAGACCGCCGTTCTTGAGGATCTCGTAAAAGGCCAGGGTCATCTCGCCGACATTGTTGGGGAACTGGTCGGTATCCCAGCCGGACTGCAGGTCGTTGCGGTTGGCGTCGACGCTGCCCAGGATGCCGAGTGAGCGGGCCAGATGCAGCTCGTGCTCGAAGGAATGGCCGGCGAGGAAGGCATGGCCGACCTCGATATTGACCTTCACTTCCTTTTCCAGACCGTAGGTCTTGAGGAAGCCGTAGACCGTGGCGACGTCGTAGTCGTACTGGTGCTTGCTGGGTTCCTGCGGCTTGGGCTCGATCAGGATGGTGCCCTTGAAGCCGATCTTTTTGGCGTGCTCGACCACCAGGTTGAGGAAGCGACCCATATGGTCGAGCTCATCCTTCATGCGGGTGTTGAGCAGCGTCTCGTAGCCTTCGCGACCGCCCCAGAGCACGTAGTTGGCGCCGCCCAGTTCGTGGGTGATCTCGAGCATGTTCTTCACCTGCGCGGCGGCATAGGCGAACACATCGGGATCGGGATTGGTCGAGGCACCCGCCATGAAGCGGCGGTTGGAGAACATGTTGGCCGTGCCCCAGAGCAGCTTGGTGCGCTGTGACTGCATCTTCTTGGCGAAGATGTCGGTGATGGTGCGGAGGTTCTTGATGCTTTCCTTGAGGCTATCGCCTTCCGGGGCGACGTCGACGTCGTGGAAGCAGAAGAACGGAATATCGAGCAGGTTGAAGAATTCGAAGGCAACGTCGGCCTTGAGCTTGGCGCCTTCCATCGGGCTGCCGGCATACCAGGGGCGATCGAAGCTGCGGCCGCCGAACGGGTCGCCGCCTTCCCAGGCGAAGGTGTGCCAATAGGCAACGGCGGGACGGATATGATCTTCCATCCGCTTGCCGGCGACGATCTCGTCCTTGTTGTAATGCCGATAGGCGAGCGGGTTGGCGCTATTGGGTCCCTCGAACTTGACCGGGGAAAGTCCCTTGAAGAAATCCGTCACTTACGTGCCTCCTCGATGGCAGGGTAGAGCGCGCGGTAGCGCGCATATTGATCGTTATAGGCAGAGCGGAGCGATGCATCCGGGCCGATCACCTTGCGGATGCCCGGCATGGTCATCACGGTAGCGGGGTCGGCGCCTTCGGCAGCGCAGAGCCCTAAGCGAGCGGCACCCAGGGCGCCGCCGAAATCACCGTCCTCGGGCAGAGAGATTTCCGCGTCGAGATTGGTGGCAATCATCTTGAGCCAGGTCTCGGAGCGGGAGCCGCCGCCGACGGCGAGCAGCCGGCCCATCGTGCTCCCGGCATCGTTGAGGACGCGCTGGCAATCGCGGAAGGCGAAGGTGACGCCCTCCATCACCGCCTGGGCGAGCTTGGTGGGATCGGTCGAGTGGCTGAGGCCGACAAAGGAGCCGCGGGCGCCGGCATTGTTGTGCGGCGTACGCTCACCCGAGAGATAGGGGAGGAAGATTTCCTCGCCCGGACCGGCAAAGCCCGCTTCGACCTGACCGGAGAGTTTGGCGGCGTCCTGGCCGGTGATCTTGGCCAGCCAGTTGAGGCTGTCGGTGGCCGAGAGGATGACGCCCATCTGGTGCCAGGTGTTGGGGATGGCATGGCAGAAGGCGTGCACCGCGCCCTCGGTATTGGGGCGGAAGCGGTCGTTGGAGACAAAGAGCACGCCGGAGGTGCCGAGCGAGACGAAACCTTCGCCCGGCCGGATGGCGCCGATGCCGCAGCCGGAGGCAGCATTGTCGCCGGCGCCGCCAGCGACAACAACTGGACCGCGCATGCCCCAGCGGGCCGCGAGCTCGGACTTCAGATTGCCCGAGACGGCCGAGCCTTCGACGAGGCGCGGCATTTGGGCGCGGGTCAGGCCGGTGACGGCCAGCAGTTCATCGGACCAGTCGCGCTTGCCGACATCGAGCCAGAGCGTGCCGGCCGCGTCGGACATGTCCTCGACGTGTTCGCCGGTGAGCAACAGGCGCACATAAGCCTTGGGCAGCAGGACCTTGGCGATCCTGGCGAAGATTTCCGGCTCGTGCTTGCGGACCCAGGCGATCTTGGGGGCGGTAAAGCCCGGCATGGCGATGTTGCCGGCGAGCTGGCGCAGCGTTGGCAGCGCAGCTTCCATCTCGCGGCATTCGGCCGCCGAGCGTCCATCGTTCCAGAGGATGCAGGGGCGGAGCACTTCGTCCTTGGCGCCCAGCAGCGTGGCGCCATGCATGTGGCCGGAAAGGCCGATGCCGCGGACGGCGGCGACAGCTTCGGGATGGGCCTTGGAGAGCTTGTCGACGGCCTCGAGCGTGGCGCTCCACCAGTCGGAGGGCTGCTGCTCGGACCAGCCGGGATGCGGGCGGACGGGCTCGACGGACTTGGCCGAAGCCTCGCCCAAAGGCTTGCCGGCACGATCGATGAGGAAGGCCTTGACGCCCGAGGTGCCGATATCAATGCCGAGATAGCTCATGAGGCACGTACCTCACGGCTGGGTATGAAATTGTGCAACTCTGGCCTCCCTGCCGGCTTTGCCGGGTCGAATTGTAAAATCTTGCTCCGGCCCTCGCCTGCCTGGAGCACTCTCGTCTCTAGATCAGGCCTGCGGCCGATCATTCCCTCGGGCGTTCCTCATCCCTCTAGCGCAGATTGTCGCGCAGAAAAATACCGATTTCAATGGGCTCGGCGTGCGGATCAACCGGATGACCCAGCGCCAGGGCGCGCGCGCCAGCGACGGCAGCGCGGATTTCGCCATCCGGGTTCTGGTCCAGCACGACGTCGATGGCGCCGCTCTTGAGGCCGGCATGGGTGGGTTCGGCCAGTTCGTGGGCGATGACACGCACCTTGCCGGCGCGGCCGGCGGCCTCAAGCGCGGCGATGAGACCCGAATTGCCGGCGCCCATATTGTAAAGGCCCTTGAGATCGGGATGGTCGCGGAGGAGGCCTGCCGCGAAGCTCTCGGTCTCGCCACGATCGTCATGGGCTTCGAACGGGCCAATGAGTTCGAGCTGCGGGAATTCACGAGCGGCAACTTCGCGGAAACCAGCCAGGCGGTCCTGATGGTCGCGCAGGCCGAGCGAGCCGGCGATCAGCGCCACCTTGCCGCCGCCACAGAAGCGCCCCATCAGCGACGCGGCAGTGCGGCCGGCGGCGACGTTGTCGATGCCGATGAACATCTTGCGGGCCGAATTGGGCAGATCGGACACCAGCGTCATCACGGCGACGCCCTTGCGGGCCAGACCATCGACGGCGCGGCGCACGGCCTCGTCATCGGTGGCGACGATCACGGCGCAGTCGCAGCTCTTGCGATCGAGCTGGCCGAGGCGGGCTGCCAACGCCGCCGGATCCATGGCCTTGACGCGCACCACGTCGAGATGAAGCCGTTCGGCAATGCCGGTGCGGGCACGGCGCAGGATGGCGTCGGCGAGATTGGCCATGAACTCGTTGCGGCCATCGGGCAGGATGAACTGTACCCTGAGGTCGCGGGCGCGGGCCAGCAGCGAGGCGGAGAGGTCGCGGCGGAAATCCAGCGCGGCGATGGCGGATTCCACCTTTTCGGCAGTCGCGGGGCGGACACCGGGGCGCCCGTTGAGGACGCGATCGACCGTCGCCAGCGAAACGCCTGCCTGGCGGGCCACATCGTGCACGGTGGCGCGCCGGAGCGGCAGCTTGTCGTTCAAATCCGAACCCCCAGGCCGTTTGCGCCAGAGTTGAAGGCTTGCTTGCGCGGCGTCAACGGTTTTCCTTGTTTCCCGCGGGGTGGGCGGTTTTTGGCGCGGCTGCGCTTGGCGATCCGGCGCAAAGCGGGCTATCAACCGCACCCGGAGCGCGAGGAGGCGACGAGGCAATGACAATAGAAACGAAGACGTTCGGCGAATTCGAAGGCAAGACGGTCAGCCAGTTCACGCTGAAATCCGATACCGGCGTGGAAGTCGACATCATCGACTACGGCGTGGCGGTGCGCGACTGGCGGGTACCGGTAAAGGGTGGCTTGCGCTCGGTGGTGCTCGGGTTCGACAACTTTCCGGCCTATGCGGCACATTCACCGCATCTGGGGTCGCTGGCGGGCCGCGTCGCCAACCGCATTGGCGGGGCGAAGTTCGAGATTGACGGGGTGACCTACAAGCTGCCGGCCAACGAAAACGGCCACCTGCTGCATGGCGGGCCGGAGGGTCTGGGCCGCGTTGTGTGGAAGGCCACGCCCGACGCAGCCAGCAATTCGGTCGACCTTTACCCATCACACGCCCGGACGGCATATGGGCTTTCCGGGCAATGTGGATTTCAAGGCGGTTTATACGCTCAAGGGCAACCGGCTGCGGCTCGACCTTTCGGCGACCACCGACCGGGTGACACCGATCAGCCTGGTGCAGCACCAGTATTTCAACCTCGGCGAAGGCAAGGATGTGCTGGACCACATGTTCCAGCTCAAGGTCAGCGCCTTTACCGAGACCGATGACGACCTGATCCCGACCGGCGCCATCCTGCCGGTGGGGCGGACGCAGTATGACCTGCGCAAGGCGCGGACGCTGCGCGATGGGAGCGGCAAACCGGTAAAGTATGACGTCAATCTGGTGCTGGAGCGGACGCGCGACCTCAAGGACCCGGTGGCCGTCGTCACCTCGGCCGAAGGCGACCTGACGCTCAAGCTCTGGACCGACCGGGAAGGGCTGCAGTTCTACAATGCGGTCTATACCGACATTCCGGTGCCGGGGTTGCATGGCAAGCACTATGGCCATCACTCGGGCTTCTGCCTCGAGGACCAGAGCTTCCCCGATGCGGTGCACCACGCGCACTTCCCCTCGATCTGGCATTCGCCCGAGCGCCCCTACGCGCATTGGTGCGAGTTCGAGATCGCCTGAGAGGCGGACACAAAAGGGCCGCCGGACTAAGACGTCCGACGGCCTTGATCAATTGAATCTTGCCTGAATCAGGCGGCCTTGAGGGCGACGTCGTACTTGTTCCGGATCAGGTCGGAGTAGGGGCAGATGTCGTGGGCGGCCTTCATGGTGGCTTCGACGTCGGCCTTGCTCCAGCCCGGCACAGTAGCTTCGAGCGCGGCGACAATGCCGAAGCCGACGCCGTCTTCGCGATCAGCAAAGCTCACGGACGCCGTCACCTTGGTGTCCTCGGGAAGGGACTTGCCGGCCTTGCGGGCGGCACCCTTCATGGCGCCGAGGAAGCAGGCCGAATAGCCCATGGCAAACAGCTGCTCGGGGTTGGTGCCCGGACCATCGTCGCCGCCCATGGCCTTGGGGGTGGAGAGCTTGACGGCAACCTTGCCGTCTTCGGTCTCGGCCTGGCCGGTGCGGCCGCCGGTGGAACTGGCGCGGGTGGTGTAGACGATCTTCATGAACGACTCCTGGGACGGGGTTGCGTGATAGAGCTTCATAGCGTGCATTTAGATTGCGTGCAATTTAATTGTGCGCTATCTACTTCGACGAAGGATGGTGACATGACCAATCTCAAGCTCGACCAGCAGCTCTGCTTTGCCGTCTATTCGGCGGCGCATGCGTTCACGCGCTTCTATAGGCCGCTGCTGGGGGCGCTGGGGCTCACCTATCCGCAATATCTGGTGCTCCTAGTGCTGTGGGAGCGCGACGGGCAAACTGTTTCGGCCATCGGAGAAAAGCTCCTGCTCGACTCGGGCACGTTGACGCCGCTGCTCAAGCGGATGGAAGCGATGGGCCTCGTGACGCGGAAACGCGCCGACCACGACGAGCGTCAGGTGCTGGTGCACCTCTTGCCGCCCGCGATGGCAATGAAGTCGGTGGCCGAAGGGTTCCCGCAGCAGATGGTCGCCGCGTCGTCGTGCTCAGGCGAAGAGATCGACATTCTGCGCCGGACTCTGGTGGGTCTGCGCGAGCAACTGGACGCGACGACTGCAGCGGCGTGATGCTGGCTATTGGCTGAACAGGCCAAATAGTAAAAGCAGCAGACCCGCCAGATACAGGGCCGCGATGGCATAGGTGACAGTCGCGAAGCCGGCTTTGGCGGTCTTGTGACGAAGCAGGGCCTGCGCCAGCAGGCCGCCGACAATGCCACCCAACAGATCAATGGCATGCAGCCTCTTTTCGCTGGTGCGCCGGTTCCCGGCCTCGGCGGCATGCTTGTCGCCCCAATAGGCAATGATAGCGAGAACGGCGAGAGCCAGATAGACCGCCGTGAGGGTGACCGGGGCGCGGCCGAGCACCGGAGCGAGACTCGCCAGCGCCAGAATGGCGAGAGCGAGCACGATGCGAAAGAGCTGCGCCACGCCAAAAGCCGGATTGATCTGTGGCAGGCCGCGACGTTCAGCGCCCCGTTGCACCGGATTAGCGCCGGCGATCACCACATCCAGCGCGGCCGGGCGGCCGTCGCGACCGGGACCGGCGACAAAGCTCATCTGGTCGCCGACGCGTGGCCGGGTGGCGATGGCCGCAATGGCGTTGATGTGGACGAAATAGCGTTCGCGGCCGGGTGCTTCGATGAAGCCGAAGCCGCGATCGTCGTTCCAGGTGACAAGGCGGCCGGCGAGGCGGCGGGCGGCCATCGGCTCCTCCCTCAGGACGCTGAGGGCACGAACCTAGCGCGATAGCGGCGCGGCGTCATGGCCTTGAGGGCCTTGAACTGGCGGTTGAAGTTGGCGAGCGAGTCGTAACCCACTTCCTCGGCGATATGGGCGATGGGCCGGCCGGTGCCGGAGAGCAGGGCACAGGCCTCGCCGATGCGCAGGCGCATGACGTAGTCGGTGATGGTCTGATGGGTGTGGCGGCGGAACAGCCGATGGAGGCCCGAAGGCGAGAGCGCGGCGATCTCCGCGAGATCGGGGACTGAGAGCCCCTCGGCATAGTGGACATGGATATGGTCAAGTACCCGATCGATGCGGGTGCGACTGCCGCTCGGCGCCTGGACGAGGCGCGGACTGGAGAGCGGGTCGCCGGGGCGAGGGCGAGCTGGCGCAGCACATCGATGAGGCCACTCAGCCGGTCAGCGGCGGGCCGCTCGAAGATGGCTTCGATCAGGGGGCGAACCATTTCGGCAGCCGCAGGGGAAAACTGCAGGCCGCGGCGAGCGCGGTCGAGCAGGTCGCCCACCGGGCGCAGTTCAGCCAGGAGGCCAACCAGCGGGGCGGCCCAATCGGGGTGGAACCACATGACCAGCGCCCGGTGGGGTGCGGCCGGATCGATGCGGTCGCGGCTGGCCCAGGTATGGGGCAGGTTGGGGCCGACAAGCACGAGATCACCATCGCCATAGTCGCCGATGGCATCGCCGACGAAGCGCTGGCCGCGCGAATTGAGCGTGAGGGTCAGCTCGTATTCCGGGTGGTGGTGCCACTGGAACGGAATGGCGTCATCGAGCCGCCGGTCGAGCCAGGCCCAGGAGGCGCCTTCGGGTGGGCGCACCTTTTCGAGAAGCGGCCTCATCGTGCCATGTCACCCTGCTCAACGCCAGAATAGTATCAGAATTGGCCAGTCGGGGGCAACATGACCTCCATGACGCGGTTAGCGTGGGGATACGAAAACACCCCAAAGGGGACGGCACATGGAGGAACAGCATGTCTATGGCACAGGGTATGGCCGCTGGAATGGCCCAGGGTATGGCATCCGGGATCAAGCGCGACTCGCATCCGACGACGCAGCGGGTGTCGACGCAGCTCAAGGACATCGAAAAGACGCTGCCGCTGCGGGTGCTGAGCGAGGCGGACTTTCAGCACTGGCAGACCAAGGGCTATGTGATTGTGCGCAATGCGGTGCCGATGGAAAATGTCGAGCGCTTGAAGGCCTTGCTCTGGGAATTTGAGGAGAAGGACCCGAACGACTCCTCGACGTGGTACGCGCCGCAGCGGCGCGACCACATCATGAAGGAGCTCAACGGCACCGGCATGGTGGAAATCTACAACCACCAGTACCTCTGGGATAACCGTCAGGAAAAGCGGGTCTACGACGCCTTTGTCGATATCTGGGACATCGAGGATCTCTGGGTGTCGATCGACCGGGCCAATCTCAACCCGCCCAAGAAGGTCAAGGGCACCAACCAGAACGGCTTTATCCATTGGGACAGCGACACCTCGCTGCGGCCGCTGCCGATCGGCGTGCAGGGCGTGCTGAGCCTGGTCAAGCAGGATGGCGACATCGGTGGTTTCCAGTGCATTCCGGAGCTGTTCTACGATTTCGAGAAGTGGGTGAAGACGCAGCCGGAAGATCGCGACCCGATGCACCCGGACTGGACCGGCTTTACCATCACCAATATCGAGATGGAGCCGGGCGACCTGATGATCTTCAATACGCTCCTGGCGCATGGCGTGCGGCCCAACCACTCGGACGGGCGGGTGCGGATGGCGCAGTACATCTCGATGTTCCCGGCCGACGAGGAGAACGAGACCGAGCGCGCCGAGCGCATCCGGCTCTGGCGCGAGCTCGACTATCCCAAGCGCGATGCCTTCCCGGGCGATCCGCGCGACTGGGAGAAAAAGCACGCCATGACGGCCAAGCTGTCGCCACTGGGCGAGAAGCTCCTGGGCCTCCAATCCTGGTAGCAACGGGCGCACCGGTGGTGAACGGCAGCTAAATGCCGGGTTCACCGCCGGTTGCGGCGAGACCCTCTAGAACGTCCTCAACACCGCGACGGCACGGGCCGCGCGAAACCTGTTGAGGATGTTGAAATGACCAAGACCAAGCTCGCTCTCGCCCTTCTCGCTCTTGTTGCCGGCACGGCCGGTGTATCGCAGGCGATGGCCGGCGCCGGCTCCTACCAGCTGGGCAGCTCGATGTTTGAAGACCGCTGCACCGCCAATGGCGGCTATGTGGTCGATATCGTGGGCGGCAGCGGCTGCGAACTGGATGGCCTGCAGATCGGCTGCTCGTTTTCCGGCGCCACCACCTATTGCGAGTGGGACGGCGCGCAGAACCTCCGCCCGGTGAGCCGCGTGCTCGGCGCCGCCGTGGCCGAGAGCCTTTCCGAGCCGGTGGCGGGTGGGCAGAAGAAGAAGCTGATCTGGAACCCGGACATCATCAAGAACTTCAAGTTCTGATCTAGCCGCAATCGATGCGACCCCCCGGCCAAAGCGCCGGGGGTTTTCGTTTGGGCGGCTCCGCGTGCTAGGCAAGCACAGGGAGGACGCCAATGACCAAAGTGCTGTGGACGACGCTGGGGCCGATGACGGCCGATGAGCTGGGCATGATCCTGCCGCACGAGCACGTGTTCGTCGACCTGCGGACACCTGACCAGCCAGGTTATGCGCAGGCCGACCCGGACGACGTGGTGCGGCTGATGGCGCCGGAGATTCGCAAGGCGCAGGCGCTGGGCGTGACCGCACTGGTGGAATGCACCACGGGCGGCGTCGGACGGCGCGCCGACATCGACCTTGCCGTGTCGCAGGCCACCGGCCTGCCGATCGTGGTGCCGACCGGCAATTATCGCGAGCCCTGGATTCCCGACTGGGTGCGGGACGCCAGCGAGGCGGCACTCGAAGCCTGGATGGTACGCGAGCTCGAGGAGCGCTTCGACGAAGCGGATTTTCGCGCCGCCTGGATCAAGATTTCGGCCGGTGACGACGGCATCACGCCGCTCGAAGAGAGAATTCTAAGGGCCGCGGCGCGGGCCGGGCAGCGGACGGGCGCCATTATCGGCAGCCACACGATTCGCGGCCGAGTGGTGATGGACCAGCTCGATATCATCGAGGCAGAGGGCTACCGGGCCGACCGGTTCATTTCCATCCACACCCAAAACGAAACCGACTTCTCCCTGAACCTGGCGGTGGCGGAACGCGGCGCCTGGATCGAATATGACCATATCGGGCGCGAACCTGACGCCGTCGTGTTGCCGCTGATCGAGAAGGCGCTGGCCGCCGGTCTTGTCGGCCAGCTGCTGCTGAGCCACGACCTGGGCTGGTACGATCCGGCCCAGCCGGGCGGCGGAGTACCACGGCCATATACGCATCTTTGCGAAGTGATGCTGCCCAAGCTCCGCACCGCCGGGGTGGACGAGGCGACTATCAGGCAACTGACGCATGCCAATCCGTTTGCGGCCTATGCGCGATGACGCGGGAATAAACCGGCAAGGCAAGTGTTGAGACTCTATCGGCCGCTTCGGGCCAATGGGAGAACCTGATGAACTTCAAACTGATTTCCGCGGTGGCGATTGCTGCGTTGCTCGCGAGCACCCCGATGTCCTTTGCGGTCGATAGCGGCGGCGGCTCCGCACAAGTCTCGGTCAGCGACCAGCTGAGCACGGCGCGGGCGCAGATCAAGAGCCAGAAGTGGGACGCCGCCATCGGCACGCTCAAGCTCGCCCTCGACGCCGAGCCCAACAATGCCGACGCCAACAACCTGATGGGCTATTCGCTGCGCAAGTCGGGCAACCTGCAGCGGGCTGAGGGGTTTTATCTCAAGGCGCTGAAACTCTCGCCCAAGCATAAGGGTGCCAACGAGTATCTGGGCGAGCTCTATGTGGAGATCGGCCAGCTCGACAAGGCCAAGCAGCGGCTCGAAGTCCTCGAGGACGTCTGCGGCACCGGTTGCGAAGAGTACAAGGACCTCAAGGCCGCCATCGACAAGGCCGGTTGAGGCGCTTTGCATCCGGCCCGGGTCAGTGCACACTCGGCGCATGAGAGAACCGGACGCCTCGACTGAAACGACACTCGTGGGTGGCCGCTCGACGGTCACCCAAAGCGGCAACGTGGTTTTTCGTGCGGCAGCGCCGTGGTCCGCCACAACGATGGCGTTGCTGCGGCATCTTGAGCGGGTCGGCTTTGCTGCCGCGCCGCGACCGATCGGCAACGGGTTTGATGCCCAGGGCCGGGAAATGATGAGTTTTGTGCCGGGAGAAAGTCCGCACCCCTATGCGTGGAGCGACGAGGCCCTGCCGGTGCTCGGTGCGATGCTGCGCGACCTGCACTATGCCACAGCATCGTTTGGGCCGCCGGCAGACGCGGTTTGGCGGCCGTGGTTTGGCCGGACCATTGGTACGCCGAGCGTCATCGGCCATTGCGATACCGGCGCCTGGAACATCATCGCCCGCGACGGTGTGCCGGTGGCGCTGATCGACTGGGAAGCGGCGGGGCCGGTCGACCCGATGGTCGAGTTGGCGCAGGCCTGCTGGCTGAATGCCCTCCTCTTCGACGACGACTTGGGCGAGAGCCTCGGCCTCGGGTCGGTTGAAGCACGCGGCCGACAGGTGCGCCTGCTGCTCGATGGATACGAACTGCCGAGGGCGGCGCGTGTTGGCTTTGTCGGCCGGATGCGCGACTTCGCCATCGCCTGCGCCGCCAACGAGGCCATCGAGGCCGGGGTGACGCCCGACAGCACCGACCCGACGCCGCTCTGGGCCATCACCTGGCGCACACGGAGCGCGGCGTGGTTGGTAAGGCACCATGATGCGCTGGAGCGGGCGATCAACGCCTGAGGACTCAGCCGACTGCGAGCAACAAATCAAGCTACTTCCGGACAGGACTAAAATCTTGGCCGGGGTAGTGGATGGTTTCCTCTCCCGGCCTTCGCGAACCGACGACGAGGAAGACACCGGGTTCGGAAGAGCGGTTCTGGATTGAGTGACCATTAGGCTCGCCTGCTGGGAAGGCGGCGAACTGGCCCGGCCCGAGTTCATACACGCCTGCCTCGTCCACCAGGGTTAGTGTTCCGTCCAGAACGAACACAAACTCATCCTCCTGCTCGTGCCAGTGCTGGAGGGATGACCACGCGCCGGGTGCGAGCGTGACGTGGTTGACGCCGAACTGCTTCAAACCAAGGGAGCGAGCGAGCCGAGTTTCCTGGCGGCCCACAAAGCGTTCTGCTTCCACCAATCCATAGTCCATCTGCACCAACGGAGTGGTTGCGACCGAACCGATGTGCGGCATCTAAGGTAGCTCCAGAGTTCAGGAATGGTTCAAGGCCTCGGCCCAGGGGGCCAAAGTTCATCAGGCACAAGACGAGCCATTAGAATCACGTCAACGGGGACACCTGACTTGAGACGAGCCCGAACCTTACGCCCCTCTTCGAGGAAGCCGAACTTGCGGTAAAGCGCGGTGGCCTTCGGATTGTCCGAATGCACGCTGAGCTCGATGCGCAGGAAGTCCCGCCTATCGGCTGCGGCAATTGTTTCGGTCAGAAGCGCCTTGCCAACTCCGCGCGCCCGCCACTCTGGCACGACCCCCATACCCAACTCCCCGACGTGCCGCTCATGGGCGCCGGTCGCCCTGACGATGTCGCACCAGCCCACTACCCGATCGTCAGTAACGGCGACCATTTGGGGGTTGCCGGTTTCGATATTGCTCAGGACGAATTTCGTCACGGCCTCGACAGGCGGCGCCTGGTTGCTACGCAGGAAGGCGGATTCCCGCGCTACCGCATCAAGCGCATCCCAGAAGCCTGGAATGTCCGCTTCGGTGATTGCCCTAACTCGATACATCATCCCCTCCCAACGGGCTCCCCAGTCACTCCAAGCGTGGCGTAGGTCAAGTGGTGCTCTGCAGCGCCAGCTTATCGACGTCTCACCCGACCGCCAGGTTCAGCCGATAGCTCAGAGCCTCCGCAATATGTGGCCGGCAACTTTCTCCGACCCGCCGAGGTCGGCGAGGGTGCGGGCGACTTTCAAGACTCGGTGGTAAGCGCGGGCGGAGAGTGAGAAGCGCTCGGAGGCCTGGAGGAGGAGAGCCTGGCTCTCCTTGTCCGGGTTGACCACCTGTTCGATCAGCGTTGGGCCGGCGGCGGCGTTGGTGAAGATCTCAGGGTGGCCGGCATCGACATAGCGCTGGCGCTGGATGTCGCGCGCGGCTTCGACGCGTGCGGCGACGGCGCTCGAGGGTTCGGCATCGGCCGGGCCGATCATGTCGGCGGCGGAAACGGCGGGCACGTCGATGCGCAGGTCTATACGATCAAGGAAGGGGCCGGAAACCCGACCTTGATAGTCGGCGGCGCAGGCGGCGCCGCGACGGCAGGTGTGGCCCGGGGTGCCGGCGAGGCCGCATTTGCAGGGGTTCATGGCGGCGATCAGCTGGAAGCGGGCCGGGAAGGTGACGCGCGCATTGGCGCGGGCGATGACGGTTTCGCCGGCTTCGAGTGGCTGGCGCAGGCTGTCGAGCACGGCGGGGGCGAATTCGGGCAGTTCGTCGAGAAAGAGGATGCCGTTGTGGGCCAGACTGGCCTCGCCGGGGCGGATACGCAGGCCGCCGCCGACCAGCGCGGCCATGGAGGCCGAATGGTGCGGGGCGCGGAACGGGCGACGATCGGAGAGAGCGCCATCGGCCAGTTCGCCGGCAATCGACTGGATCATCGAGACATCGAGCAGTTCGCGGGGGCTCAGCGGCGGCAGGATGGAGGGGAGCCGCGTTGCCAGCATGGATTTACCGGCCCCTGGAGGGCCAACCATAAGCAGATTGTGTGAGCCCGCCGCGGCGACTTCCAGCGCGCGGCGGGCCACCTGCTGGCCGCGGACTTCGGAGAGATCGGGCAAAGCCCGGGCGTCGGTGCGGCGGCGGGGTTGCGGGCGGCTGCAGAGCTGGTAGCCGGCGAGGTGGTTGACCAGCGCCAACAGGCTCTCCGGCGCGATGATGTCGATATCCTCGCCGGCCCAGGCCGCTTCGGGTCCGGCCGACTGGGCGCAGATGATGCCGAGGTCGCGCGCGCCGGCGGCAATGGCAGCGGGCAGCACGCCCGGCGTTGCGGCGAGACGGCCGTCGAGCGCCAGTTCGCCCAGCGCCATGTGGCCCGAAAGCGCATCGGAGGGAATGGCGCCGATGGCGGCCATCAGCCCCAGGGCGATGGGCAGATCATAGTGGCTGCCTTCCTTGGGGAGGTCAGCGGGGGCGAGGTTGACGGTGATGCGCTTGGGCGGCAGCGACAGGCCGGAGGCATAGAGGGCGGCGTGCACCCGCTCGCTCGATTCCTTGACTGCCTTGTCGGGCAGGCCGACGAGCAGGAACTTCGGCATGCCGGGCGCGATCTGCACCTGCACGTCGACCGGCACCGCCTCGATGCCCTGGAACGCCACAGTCTGGACGCGGGTGACCATGCGTAACTTCCCCAACCGGGATGACGCTAGCAGTCTCTATTGATCAGCTCAAGAACATTTCAGGAACACAAAGTCGTCCCTTGCGGTGATTGCTTGCGGAACACTTGCACGAGCACTCGGGAAGCGCGTCTCGTCTGGGCGACATAACAGGGTGCGGGGTGACAGCAGGACTCCAGCCCTCGCGTTAACCATGCTGGTATTCCAAAGGGTTAGCGCAAGGTTTCATTAATCCACCCATGTTGAATCAAAGGCTCCAGTTCATGTTCCGTGAGTGTGTCCCGATATGGTCGCTGCCGTTTCCCGCCCCCTCTCCGCAATTGCGAAGACGCTGCTGCTGGTGACGCTGGTGGCCCTGCTGGCCGCCTGTGGACGCAGTCCGGGCGGCCGTACCCCCATTCCGGGCGACAACGACCCGCACCCGGGGGTCAACAAGGCGCGGGCAGCGGAAATCCAGGGCATCGATATCGCCCGCTACCAGGGACTGATCGACTTCAACAAGGCGCGCGAGGGCGGCACGCACTTCGTGTTCATGAAGTCGACCGAGGGCAAGGACTATATCGACCCCAATTTCCGCACCAACTGGGAACATGCCCGGCAGGCAGGCGTGGCGCGCGGCGCCTATCACTTCATGACCTGGTGCTCGCTGGCAGCGGACCAGGCCGCGTGGTTCGCGCGCAACGTGCCCAACGATCCCGACGCGCTGCCACCGGTGCTCGACCTCGAGTGGAACAACCACTCATCGTGCAAGAACAAGCACAACCGCGCTGATGTGCTCGAAAAGGTGCGGGTGATGCTGGCAGCGATGGAAGCCCATACCGGCAAGGTGCCGGTGATCTATACCGACATCAACTTCCACCGCGACGTGCTCGAGGGCGAGCATTTCGACAACCCGTTCTGGCTCCGCTCGACTGCCGCCGAGCCGCACCACAAGTATCGCAACCGGCAGTGGATGTTCTGGCAGTGGACGCAAACCGGCACGATGTCGGGCGTGCGCACCGAGGTGGATCGTAACGCCTTTTATGGCGGGCGGGACGAGTGGACACAGTTCCTGCTCACCGGTTGCGACCCGCGCACCATCCATATCCTCGGGCCGCAGGGCCGCTGCGGCGCAAAATAGCAGCGCGCAAGCACCGCCCTGCCTTGCGTCCCGGAGGCCCAGCCCCTAACTTTTAGGGGTGATCGGCCGGAGGCGGACCTCCGGCACGCGGCAAGAGAAGGGGAATGCGGATGGCAAAAGGTCAGCTGAAGTCCAACAAGGAAGCCAAAAAGCCCAAGAAGGAAAAGCCGAAGGTCCTTGCGACCGCCGGTTTGAACACCGCGACCGCGGCGCCGGCGAAGAAGAAGTAGGCGTTTGGCATTTGGATTTTTCGAAGGCCGTGGCGAAAGCTACGGCCTTCGGCTTTTTGGGGGATTCTTTTGGTAGCCCTCATCCATGAGGTCTCACGGCAACCTGTTAGCCCAATAGGCCGCTGCCCTTGATGCCGTCGATGAGGAACTGCACCGAGAGGGCGGCGAGGAGGACGCCGACGACGCGGGAGACCACCGAGAGCCCGGTGAGACCGAGCAGCCGCTGGATCGGCAGGGCGACGCGCATAGAGAGATAGCTCAACGTCAGGATGAGCAGGAGCGCCAGCACCACGACGAACCATTCGAGGTTGAAGCCCTCGGTGCCGGTGGTCAGCAGGATCACGGCGCTGATCGAGCCGGGGCCGGCGATGAGCGGCATGGCGAGCGGAAAGACCGAGATGTCCTCGCGCGTTTCAGCCTCGTTTTCTTCTTCGGGGGTGGTGCCGGTGCCGCCCGAATGGCGGGCGAACACCATGTCGATGGAAATCAGCAGCAGCAGGATGCCGCCGGCGATGCGAAGCGCGGGCAGGGTAATGCCGAAAAGGCGCAGCATCAGATCGCCGAAAACGGCAAAGAACAGCAGGATGCCACCCGCCACGAGGATGCCGCGCAGCGCCATGATGCGACGTTCGGCCGGCGTGTTCTTGCGCGTCAGCGCCGCATAGACGAGCAGCAGATCCGCCGGTCCGACGGTGGCAAAAAAGGTGGTGAGGGCGAGCAGGAACGTGTCGATCGGCATGGTTCGACCATGCCGGAAAGTCCTTCCGAAGGCGAGAGGGCTCGGAGCAAGGACCCCAGTCGGCGTCGATGCCTCGCAAACGGCACATTGGGCGTGGTAGTGGCTGGTTCCATGAGCGACATGACGCTGAGCGAGTTGAAGCTTATCGATCCACCCGGACGTGAGCGGGGGCTGGTCTGGACTGCGTTGGTCTCACTGCTGCTGCACGCAGGTGTGCTGGTCATCACGCTCGGGTCGCCGCTGCGCGAGGCCATCGACGCCACGCCGCCCGAGGCGATCGAGGTCGAACTGGTGAAGCCGGCAGAGGCGCCCCCAGAAGAGGCGCCGCCAACGGAGACGCCGGCGGAAAAGGAGCCAGGCTCGCCGGCAGCGGCAGCACCGGACGCTGCTGAGCCCGCCGCTCCCGCCGCACCGGCCCCCACTTCCCAGTCGGCGCAATCGGCCCCCGACGCGGCCACATCGGTGGAGCCGCCGCCGGCGGCTACGCCGGCTCAAACTGAAGCTCCGCCGACACCGATGCCCCGCCCGGCCAGCCGGACTGTGGAACAAGGCACCGAAGGCGGAGCGGGGCCCTCCAGCGAGCCGGTGGCGGCGCTCAAGGCGGAAACTGGCGAGGCCGAAGGAGATGTTCCTGGCGCGCTATCGACAAACCCCGGCGTCGCCGACCTCGACCTGGGTGAGGTGCGCACTGCCGAGCAGTTCTATCTCGAAGCGATGCTGCAGCAGCCCAGTCTGGCGCGGGCGCGCGACATGCTGCAGACGCTTCCGGCCGGCAAGCGGCTGTCGCAGACCTGCAATATCGAGGCGCTGGCGCAGATCGGCAATTCCGGCGCGGGCTTTGCCCCCGACGTGGTGATGACCGACGCCTATGCCCTGTCAACGCTGACCGACACGCGCCTCTCGGCGACCGGCGCCATCTTCCGTTCGCAGGACAATGGTACGGCCTCGCCTTCGATTGCACGCTGAGCGATGACCTGACGCAGGTCACGGCGTTTTCCTACCAGCTGGGCGCCGACGTCACTGAAGCCGTGCTGGCGCGCATGGGGCAGAACTAGCGAGGCGTCAGCGCTTGCGCTTCTCGATGGCGTCGAGGATCAGGACGGCGATGTCGGGGCCGCCGAAGCGCTTGATTTCGCGGATGCCGGTGGGGGAGGTGACGTTGATTTCGGTGAGGTAGCCGCCGATCACGTCAATACCGACAAAGATCATGTCGCGCTCCTTGAGGGCCGGACCGATGGCGGCGCAGATCTCGAGCTCGCGCGCGGTGAGTTCGGAGAGCTCGGGGCGGCCGCCAACATGCATGTTGGAGCGCGCTTCACCATCAGATGGGATGCGATTGAGGCCGGCGATGGGTTCGCCATCGACCAGGATGATGCGCTTGTCGCCCTTCCTCACATCGGGCAGGTAGCGCTGGATCATGAAGGGTTCGCGATAGTTCTGCTCGAACAGTTCGAGCAGCGAGGCGAGGTTGTGGTCGCCCTCCTGGATGAAGAACACGCCGGCGCCGCCATTGCCGTAGAGCGGCTTGACGATGATGTTGCCGTGCTCCTTGCGGAAGGCGTGGATCAGCGCCCGATCGCGCGTCACGAGCGTGGGCGGCATCAGCTCGGGAAAATCGGTGACGAGGATTTTTTCGGGCGCATTGCGCACCGCGGCGGGCGGATTGACCACGAAGGTCTTGGGGTGAATGCGCTCGAGCATGTGGCTGAGCGTGATGTAGTTCATGTCGAACGGTGGATCCTGCCGCATCAGCAGCACGTCGTAAGTCGAAAGATCCTGCCGGGTGGCCTCGCCGAGGGCGAAATGCTGGCCCTTTTCCTTGTCGAAGAGCTCGATCGGCGCCACCGATGCGGTGACCACATTGTCGCGCAGGGCGAGGGAATCGGGCGTGTAATAGCCCAGCACATGGCCGCGCCCTTGCGCTTCGAGCATCATGGCGAAGGTGGAATCGCCGCGCGGGTTGATGCTGGCGATGGGGTCCATCTGCACGGCGATCTTGAGCTTCATGGTCGGTCTTTTCCCAGTAGACCTCATCCTGAGCCTGTCGAAGGACGAGGGCGTGGCACCGCCAGCGGGGCGCCCTCGTGGTTCGACAGGCTCACCATGAGGGCTAGGAGAGACCGGTCACCGCAAGGGTCAGATCAGCTGGCGTCGAAGGCATGCATGACATGGCGCGGCAGGCTGCGGGGCGCAAGGAAAATCACGTCGAAGCGCAGCGGACGGGCGGCGAGTTCGGGGTGGCGGGAGAGATAGTACTCGGCAGCACGGACGATGCGGCGCTGGTTGACCGCGAGCAGGGCGTCACGCTCCTCCGTCGTGGCCGAGCGGGTCTTTACTTCGACGAAGACCGTAGTGCCGAAGCGGCGGGCGACGAGGTCGATCTCGCCGACCGGCGTTTTCAGGCGAGTCTCCAGGATGCGATAGCCCTTGATCCGCAGGTACCAGGCGGCAAGGCTTTCGCCGCGCCGGCCCCAGGTTTCGGCGCCCTGGCGGCGTTCATTCTTTGGCCTTGAGGGCGAGGGCGGCATTGTAGACCTCCTTGCGCTTGAGTCCGAAGCGTTCGGTGACGGCATCGACCGCGG
This sequence comes from Devosia sp., assembly GCA_015657675.1. Taxonomy (GTDB): domain Bacteria; phylum Pseudomonadota; class Alphaproteobacteria; order Rhizobiales; family Devosiaceae; genus Devosia_A. Next base: position 11,225 of record JACDQI010000108.1, on the reverse strand, counting down.
CGCGCAGCGGCTGGTCCTCCAGCGCGGCTTCGAGCGCTGACTGCCAATCGACTGTCGCCATGTCCTCCGGCGCGGCGCCGGCCACCAGAATGACCGCCTCGCCGCGGGTCTCCTCATCGGCGAATTCGGCCGCCAGATCGGCGAGAGTGCCGCGATGCAGGCGCTCGAAGCGCTTGGTGAGTTCGAGGGCGACGGCGGCAATGCGGCCCGGACCGAAGACCTCGGCCATGGCTACCAGCGCCGGACCGATGCGGCGGGGTGATTCGTAAAACACCAGCGTTTCGGGGCGTTCGGCCAGAGGTTTGAGCGCATTGGCGCGTTGGCCGGCCTTGGCCGGCAGGAAGCCGATGAAGGAAAAGCTGTCGGTGGGGAGGCCAGCGGTGGCGAGCGCGGCGAGCAGCGCCGATGGGCCGGGTACGGCGAAGACCGGCAGGTCGGCCTCGCGGGCGGCGCGGACCAGCGGAAAGCCCGGATCGGAGAGCAGCGGCGTGCCGGCATCGGAGATCAGCGCCAGCTTGCCGCCGCGGCGCAGGTCGTCGAGCAGCGTGTCGAGCATGGCACGTTCATTATGCTCATGCAGGGCCTTGCGTGGCGTGCGGATGCCGTAGTGATCGAGGAGGCGGGCTGACATGCGGGTGTCCTCGCAGAACACCACATCGGCGGCAGCGAGGGTTTCGAGCGCCCGGATGGTGATATCGCGGAGATTGCCGATGGGCGTGGCCACAACATAGAGCCCGGCGGCCAACGGCGGCGCAGTCAGCGCCGTGCCGGCAATGAAGAACTGGGCCGGCCGGCTATCGGGGTCAGTTGCCACCGCTTGGGCATCCTTATGATTAACGAAGACTTAAGCTCTGGCTTTATGAGGCCCGGCGCCTGCTGTATAGCCAGAGGACCGCATGCGGCGGCTAGGTTGCGGACGAATATCGAGGGGCGGCAAGTGATTTCTCGCGACAGGCAGCGCAAGGCCAGGGCGCTGAGTTGGGCCGGATTGGGTGCCGCGACACTGATGGTGCTCGCGGCGTGTTCGCCGAGCGGCTTCATGCCGGGCAGCGGCTTTGGCCCGTCGGCCGATATCGGCGAGAGCGGCCTGCCACTTGCCACCGGGCAGACGTTTGGCAAGGGACCGGTGCGGGTGGCGCTGCTCCTGCCGCTGACCGGCGACCCCGGACTTTCGACCGTCGGCATCTCGATGGCCAATGCCAGCCAGCTGGCGATCGGCTTCATCGAAAAGAGCGATACCATCGCCGACAATATCACGGTGGTGCTCAAGGATACCGGGCCGACGGCCGCGGGCGCCGCCAAGGCCGCCAGCCAGGCCGTGCAGGAAGGCGCCAGCATTATCCTCGGGCCACTCAAGGCCGATCAGGTGTCGGCGGCCGGCAGCGTGGCGCGGGCGGCCGGGATTTCGGTGATCGGCTTTTCCAATAACTCGGGCGTGGCGGCGCCGGGCGTATACCTGCTCAACGTGCTGCCCGAAAGCGAAGTGCGGCGCTCGCTTGGCTTTGCCAAGGGGCAGGGCCGCAAGGCGTTTGCGGCGATCTTCCCGGCCACCGATTTCGGCCGCATCCAGGAAGGCGCCTTCCGGCAGGCGACAGCGGACCTGGGGCTCAATGCCCGGGCGGTCTACAATTTTGCGTCGGAAGCTGAAGCCCGGACGGTGATCCAGCAACTGGCGCCGCAACTGCAGGCCGGGCAGATCGATGCGCTGTTCATCCCCGACCGGGCCACGGCGCCCAGCTTTGGCGTGCTGCTCGAAGAGGCCGGCGTGCCGATGGGCAAGGTGCAACTGATCGGCTCGGCCGACTGGAACGGCGACCCCAAGATCGCCAGCACGCCTTATCTGGTGGGGGCGATCTATCCGGCGGTCGACGACGCCGGCTATCAGGCGCTGGCGCCTGAATATGCGGCCAGGTTCGGCGGACAGCCGCATCCGCTGGCGACCATTGCCTATACCGCGACAATCCTTGCCAATGCCTCGACCCTTTCGATGTCGACGCCGAAATACGACCGCACGCAGTTGACGCTGCCGGGTGGCTTTAATGGCCGCGACGGCGTGTTCCGCTTCCTCAGCGATGGACGCAGCGAGTATGCGCTGGTGATCAAATCGGTCACCATCGGCGGCGCCAGCGTGATCGACGGATCAAAACTCTAGGCGAAAAAGAAAGCCCCGGCTGATGGCCGGGGCTCTTGGCGTCAGGCAAAGCCGGATCAGGCAGCCTTGGCCTTGTTGGACTTGCCCTTGGCATTCAGGTTGGCCTGCGACTCGCCGAGCTGGCTCAGCTTCTGGTCGGTGGCGGTTTCTTCCTGCAGGGTGGCATCGAGCAGGTTGGCGGCTTCGGTCATGCCCAGCTGGGTGGCCCAGCTCTTGAGCGTACCGTAGCGCGCCATCTCATAGTGCTCGACGGCCTGGGCGGCCGAGATCAGGCCGGCATCAAGCGCCGAGGTGCCCTTGAATTCGTCCATGATCGACTTGCCCTCTTCGAGAATGCCGAGGATGGCGTCGCAGGTCTTGCCGCGGGCGGGCTTGTCGAGGAGTTCAAAAATCTGCTCGAGCCGATCGATCTGGCCTTCGGTCTCGGCCATGTGGGCCTCGAAACCGGCCTTCAGATCGGGCGACTGGGCCGCCTTGGCCATCTTGGGCAGGGCTTTCACGATCTGCTTTTCGGCGTAGTAGATGTCCTTGAGCGTGTCGAGGAAGAGGTCGTCGAGGGTCTTGTCGGCAGCCATGGGTCGCTCCATTGTTTTTGGGATTGCGCCAGAAATGGCGTCTGTCAAAACAAGCTTGCTGCGCGCCGTTGGTTCCCGTTGAGGCAGCGACCGGAGTTGAACGATGTCGAGTCAATCGGGTGCGCGCATCGGCGTGGCACTGGGCAGTGGAGCAGCCGCGGCTGGCGCACATCCCTATATCGAGGCCATGGACGAGATGGGGCTCAAGCCGGCGATCATTGCCGGTTGCTCGATTGGCGCGCTGATCGGGGCTGGCTGGGCCAATGGCATGACCGGAGCGGAGCTGCGCGAACATGCCTTTTCGGTGCTGGGCAGCTTCCAGCAGATTGCCGGACGCCTCTGGAGCGGCTTGCCGGACCTCACCGGGGTATTCAAGACCGGCCTTTCGATCCAGGTGGAGGCGCGCACTGTTTCGGATGCCTTCCTGCCCGATGGCTTTCCGGACGATTTCGACGCCCTGCAGATTCCATTGAACGTGGTGACAACCGATCTGCGGGCCTGGGAAGAACTGGTGATCGGCGCCGGCCCGCTCCGGCCGGCGATCGCCGCATCGCTGGCCATCCCGGCGGTTTTCCGCCCCGTTATGCATGACGGTCGGGTCTTTGTGGACGGGGGCACGACCAACCCGCTGCCGCTCGACCGGGCGGTGATCGGCGCGGACATCCTGGTGGGGATCGACGTCAACGGCATGCCGGACGAAAAGCTGGCCGGCATCGAGCCGGGCATGTTCGACGCAGGGTTTCTGGCCAGCCAGATCATGTCGCAGACGATGATCCGCAACATGGTCAAGGCGCATCCGCCTGACGTCTACGTGCAGCCGCAGGTCAACGCCTTCGGCATCATGGAATTCTGGCGGGTGCGCGAAATCCTCGCCGCAGCGGAAGCCGGCAAGGAGCAGTTCAAGCGCGATCTGGCAAAGTGTGTCGAGGCGTTCGAGGCCGGCCGCCGGGCCGAGCGACTGCCGGAGATCAAGCCGGCGGGCTAGGCGGCGAGGTCGGCGACGACGGCGTCGAGCACCGGCCAGCCCTTGTCGGTGACGCGGATGAAGCCGTTGGGCAGGGTTTCGACAAAGCCGATCGACTTGAGTTCGTTGATCTGGCGATCGGAAATGCTGCGTCCCGAGAGCTTGGTGAAGCGGCGCGGGTCGATGCCTTCGCGCAGCCGCAGGCCCATGACCAGCAGTTCGTCGCCCTCTTCTTCCCAGGTGAGGATATCGTCGGTGACGAGACCATGGCCGCGCTGGGCAACCTTTTTCTGCCACTCGAAGGGCAGCTTTTCGGCCGCTGTAGCGTGGCGCTTGTTGTCGATCAGCAGCCGGCCGTGGGCGCCCGGACCAATGCCGACATATTCGCCATAGCGCCAATAGAGCAGGTTATGTCGGCTCTCCTGGCCCGGGCGGGCATGGTTGGAAATCTCATAGGCGGGCAGGCCGGCCTTGAGGGTAAGCTCCTGGGTGAGCTCGTAGAAATCGGCGCTCAGGTCCTCGTCCGGCATCTTGAGTTTGCCGGCATTGAAGAGGTCGTAGTAGCGCGTGCCCATCTCGATGGTGAGCTGGTAGAGCGACAGATGCCCCTGGGCCAGCCAGAGCGCTTCAGTCAGCTCATCCTGCCAATCCTCGAGGGTTTGGCGGGGACGCGCGTAGATGAGATCAAAGCTTGAGCGCGGGAAAATCGACTGGCCAGCCGCACAGCGGTGATGGCCTCGTCGACAGTATGCTTGCGGCCCAGTTCGGCCAGAGGGCCATCGCGCAGCGACTGGACGCCGAGCGAGACGCGGTTGACGCCGGCGGCGCGGTAGCCGCGGAAGCGGTCGGCTTCGACCGAGGTCGGGTTGGCTTCGAGGGTGATCTCGACGTTCTTGTCGATCTCCCAATGCGCGCCGATGGCATCGAGAATGCCGCCGACCGAGCGCGGGTCCATCAGCGAGGGCGTACCGCCGCCAAAGAAGATCGAGTTGACCTTGCGGCCCGGAACCAGGCGGGCGTAGTGCGCGATTTCGGCCGCGTAGCTCTCGACATAACCTGATTCATCGAAGGCACCGCGGTGCACATGCGAGTTGAAATCGCAGTAGGGGCACTTGGCGGCGCAGAAGGGCCAATGCACGTAGATGCCGAAAAGGCCGTTGCCCCGGCCTTCGTTGCTGCTGCCGCGAAGCTCGGTGCTAGCCGTCACTGATGCCTCCCAGTGCGTCGTCGACGAACTTGGAGAAGGCGCGGGCGCGGTGGCTGAGGCCGGGCTGGCCGCGGACGAAGCCGTTCTTGGTGGCCGAGGGCATTTCGCCGAAAGTGATGTCGTAGCCGTCGGGCATGAAGACGGGATCAAAACCGTGGCCCAGGTCGCCGCGCGGCGGCCAGACGATGGTGCCATCGACCTTGCCGACATAGAGCTGGTCGCGCCCATCGGGATGGGCGAGGCAGAGCGTGGCGTTGAAGGCGCCCTTGCGCTCGGCCGGACTTTGCGCGCCGGCAGCCTGCAGCGCGTCCTCGACGCGGCGCATGCCGACGGAGAAATCGCGACCGTTGGCGGTTTCGGCCCAATTGGCCGTATAGACGCCGGGCTGGCCGCCGATGGCATCCACCGTAAGGCCCGAATCATCGGCCAGCGAGATGCAGTTGGCTGCCTTCGCGCAGGCATGCGCCTTGATGCGGGCGTTCTCGATAAAGGTGGTGCCGGTCTCGTCGGGCTCAGGCAGGCCGAGCTGGCCGGCCGAGACCAGATCGAGCCCGAAGGGGGCAAGCAGCAGTTTGAACTCGTCGAGCTTGCCGGCATTGTGGGTGGCCAGTACCAGCCGGTCGCCACGCCGCAATGTCAGCTTGCCCGCCATCAGGCGAGTGCCGCCTGCTGGATGAGCGTGAGATCGGCAATGCCCTGTTCAGCGAGGCCCATGAGCTGTTCGAGCTCTTCGCGGCTGAACGGCACCTGTTCGGCAGTGCCCTGGATTTCGACGAACTTGCCTGAGCCGGTGAGCACGAAATTGGCATCGGTATGGGCTTCGACATCTTCGAGATAGTCGAGATCGAGCACCGGGGTGCCGCGATAGATGCCGCAGGAGACGGCAGCCACCGAATCACGCAGCGGCTCGCCCTTGGTGAGGTTGCGGGCCTTGAGCCAGGAGATGGCATCGGCCAGCGCCACGTAGGCGCCGGTGATGGAAGCGGTGCGCGTGCCGCCATCGGCTTCGAGCACGTCGCAGTCGACGGTGATCTGGTTTTCACCCAGGGCCCCCATATCGACCACGGCGCGCAACGAGCGGCCGATGAGGCGCTGGATTTCCTGGGTACGGCCGGACTGCTTGCCGGCAGCAGCTTCGCGGCGGGTGCGCGAGCCGGTGGCACGCGGCAGCATGCCGTATTCGGCAGTGACCCAGCCCAGCCCTTGGCCGCGGCGCCAGGACGGGAGGCTGGTTTCCACCGAAGCAGTGACGAACACCTTGGTCGACCCGAAGGTCACCAGGCACGAGCCTTCGGCCTTGGGGGCCACGTTGCGTTCGAGCGTTACGGCCCGCATCTGGTCTGGAGCCCGTCCGGAAGGCCGCATCAAATCACTCGACAAAGTTGCTGTTAACCGCCTCTTAACCCTAGTCGGCGGGGCGAACAATGCCGCAGAGCTTTCCGAGACTGGGGTTTCTGCCTAAATGGTGAAGACGCACAGCGCCATTCCGGCGCGGCGGCGATAGATCGAGCAATGAACAAGGTTCCGGAAGACTTTCTCGCGGTGCTCAACAGCCGCAGCCAGGATATCTTCAAGCGGCTGGTCGAGCGCTATATTGAAACCGGCATGCCGGTGGGGTCACGCGATCTGAGCCGCATGCTGTCGGTGGGTCTATCGCCGGCCTCGGTGCGCAACGTGATGGCCGATCTCGAAGATCTGGGGCTGATCGCGGCGCCGCATACCTCGGCGGGACGGGCGCCGACGCAGGAGGGGCTGCGGTTTTTCGTCGATGCCATGCTCGAAGTGGGGCGGGTAGACGAGCGCGAGCGGCAAGCGATCGAGAAACAGATTCATGGGCCGGCGCGAGAAGGCAAGGTCGAGGACGTGCTGACCGAAGCCACGCAGCTGCTTTCTGGCCTCAGTCATGGCGCCGGCGTGGTGATTGCGCACAAGTCGGACCTGGTGCTCCGCCACATCGAATTCGTGCGGCTCGATTCGAGCTCGGCGATGGCGGTACTCGTGGGGCAGGACGGATCGGTGGAAAACCGCATCGTGCAGCTGCCCCCGGGGCTCACCTCGAGCGCGCTGACCAAGGCGGGCAATTACCTGGCGCATCTCGCCACCGGCAAGACGCTGGGCGAAGCCAAGATTGCGCTGCAGAACCAGCGCGCCGAGCAGCTGGCTGAACTCGACGACCTGACGCGCAAACTGGTGGAAACCGGTATGGCGCAGCTCTCCGATACCGGGCAGACCACGCCGACGGTGATCGTGCGGGGGCGGGCGAACCTGCTCAACGACGCTATGGAATCAGAAGAGCTCGGCCGCATGCGGCAGCTCTTTGATGAACTTGAGAGCAAGGATGGGCTGATCGAACTCCTCGGCGACGCAGAAAACGCGCAAGGCGTGAAGATCTTCATTGGCTCGGAGAACAAGCTCTTTTCGCTCTCGGGCAGTTCCGTCATCCTCTCGCCCTACAAGGATGCCAATGAACGGGTGGTGGGCGTGCTGGGGGTGATCGGGCCGACGCGGCTCAACTATGCGCGCATCGTGCCGGTGGTCGACTATACGGCCAATGTCATCAGCGCGATGCTGGCCCGCAAGGGCGGCGGGGACCGCAAGGCTTGAAACTTGCGGCTCATTGGCCGATATGCGGGGCAAAATTCCAGACAACAGGTTGCTGACCAACAATGATGAGTGACGAGACCGCAGCCGGCCAAGGCACGTCTGACGAGATCAATGCGAGCAACGCGGCGGATGCCGGTGCGCCCGAGACGCCCGAAGTCGACCCTGCCGAGGCGCTGCGCGCCGAAAACGGTGACCTGCGCGACAAGCTGCTCCGCGCCGTGGCGGAGATGGAAAACCTGCGCAAGCGCACCGAGCGCGAAGTCGCCGACACCCGCTCCTACGCGATTGCCGGCTTTGCGCGCGACATGCTGACCGCTACCGATTCGCTGAGCCGCGCGTTGATGGTCCTGCCGGCAGAAGCCCGCGAGACCGCCGATGCGACGATGAAGTCGCTGATCGACGGCATCGAGATGACCGAGCGCGAGATGCAGCGGCTTTTGGCCAAGCATGGCGTCAAGCCAATTGAAGCCGAGGGCCTGAAGTTCGATCCGCATCGCCACCAGGCGATGTTCGAAGTGCCCGATCCGACCCGGCCGGAAGGCACGGTAGTTCAGGTCGTGCAGACCGGCTTTGCCATCGGCGACCGCGTTCTCCGCCCCGCCATGGTGGGCGTCGCCAAGGGCGCCCCGGCTGCTGAACACCCGGCTGAAGGGGCGATCGACAAGTCGGTTTGAGCTGACTTTGCGAGATAACCGAAGGGCGCCGCGAGGCGCCCTTTTTTGTTTCGGGGGTGCTTTGAGCAAGAAAGATGGGTCCCCCCGGGTCAAGCCCGGGGATGACGCTGGGTAGGGCGAGTGCGCCGGTCTCAAAACGAGCGAGTCAGCCCGTAATCAATCCCTCGCACGACTCGATCGGGTAGGGCGCGGCGGGGGTTTCGAGCTGGGCGTAGACGGCGTCGTCATAGGCCTGGATGATCGCTGTTATGCGGTCGTCGGTGATCAGGTCGGCGCGCAGCAGGTCAATGCCCTTGCGGGTGAGCGTGGCGGCGAGATTGTCATAGAGGGCCGTGTCGGCGGCGTCGGACTGCTCGGAGGCGTCGTTGGCCAGCTGCGCATAGGCGCTGGCGCACCAGAGGACATGATCGGTGGTCTTGGAAATGCCCTCCGCGGCCAGGGCAGGGCCGGCCAGAAGCCATACCGCCAGGAATGGGAGGAACTTATTCATATCAGGATATATCTTCTGACGAGATACGTCGGACGCCGGCCATAGTCATGTCGCTCCAGGCGGTGGCAAGAGATCCGTTTGTATCGATGGCTCGTGTCAAATCTTCGACCACAAATGTCTCAAATCCGGCAGTGCGCGCGTCGAGCGCCGTCCAATTGACACAAAAGTCGGTGGCGAGGCCGGCAATGAACAGCCGCTTGAAGTTGCGTTCGCGCAGGTACCCCTCGAGCCCGGTCTTGCTGCGGCGGTCAGCTTCCTGGAAGCCGGAATAGGAATCGACCACCTCGTTGTAGCCTTTGCGGATGATCATCTCGCAATGCGGGATGTCGACATCGCGCGAGAACTGCGCGCCGCGCGTGTCCCAGACGCAATGGTCGGGCCAGAGCACCTGCGGCCCGTAAGGCAGCTGCATGATCTGGAAGGGCTCGGCATTGTCGTGGTTAGAGGCGAAGGAGATGTGGTCCTGCGGGTGCCAGTCCTGGGTCATGACCACATGGGTGAACTTGCTGGCCATCTGGTTGATGGGGCCGATGATCTGGTCACCGCCGGCCACGGCCAGGCTGCCGCCGGGCAGGAAATCATACTGCAAGTCCACGACAATCAGCATGTCGTCGGTGCGGGGAGCAATCCACATGGTCTTGGGAACCCTATAGGCCGAGCAAGGCGGCACAATCTTCAAAACTGTAGTCTGGACGCAGCGCCGGATCGGTGCTGGCCAGTTCGGCGGCAATGGCAGTCTCGGTTTCGGTCCGGAAGGCCTCGAAGGCTTCCTCGGTGTAGCCCGATTCGAGATAGATGGGTTTGGAGCGCTCGATCAGCGTCTGGGCACCCTTCTTGTAGGGGTCGGTGACGCTCAGCACCTCAGCGGCGGCATCGACCGGCACGTCACGGGCGGCCATGTCGAAGGCGACGCCGCACCAGAAATCCTTGCGTGTCGGCTCGGGTACCTCCTGGCCGATCGCCGGAGCGGCGCACACGAGTAGGGCGGCAACACAGAGCAGACGGCGCATCGAGGACTTTCGGAGTACGAGGCGGTCTTTTAGACCACAGAATAGTTGCCAAAGCTATGCTCTGGCGGGGTTTCGGGGGCTTGGCGGAACGCCGCAGGCGGCAGCCGGAACGAGCGTTGCATGAGCGGGTGCAGATCGAACCCCACATTGCCGGAAGATTGCGGCTGCGGCGGGGCGCGGCGCATAGCGGGCTCACCCCCGGCCCGGTCGGAAGACCAGCCAGTGATCGCGGTATTTTCCCGCTTTGGGCCGCTTGCAGGGGGTCTGAGCCCCCCCTATATAGCGGCTTGAGGCCCGGCGACGGGCATAAATCCAGAAGAGGAATCCGGCCCTCTGAGGGTAAGGGAACCGCCAGCATGGGGTTCCATCCGGGTTCGCCAGGAAAAAAGGCTGACGTCATGGGTAAAGTTATCGGTATTGACCTTGGAACCACCAATAGCTGCGTTGCGGTGATGGATGGCTCCACCCCCAAGGTGATCGAGAATGCGGAAGGCGCGCGGACCACGCCGTCGATGGTCGCGTTCTCCAAGGACGGCGAGCGACTCGTCGGCCAGCCGGCCAAGCGCCAGGCGGTCACCAATCCCGAAGGCACGCTGTTTGCGGTGAAGCGCCTGATTGGCCGTCGCTACGATGATCCGATGGTGAGCAAGGACAAGGGCCTGGTTCCCTACAAGATCGTCAACAGCGACAATGGCGATGCGTGGGTGCAGATCGAGAACAAGAAGTACTCGCCGTCGGAAGTGTCGGCGATGATCCTGACCAAGATGAAGGAAACCGCCGAGTCCTATCTGGGCGAGACGGTGACCCAGGCCGTGATCACGGTGCCGGCCTATTTCAACGACAGCCAGCGCCAGGCGACCAAGGACGCAGGCAAGATTGCCGGCCTTGAAGTGCTGCGCATCATCAACGAGCCGACCGCGGCCGCTTTGGCCTATGGTCTGGACAAGAAGAACACCGGCCTGATCGCGGTCTATGACCTCGGCGGCGGCACGTTCGACGTCTCGGTGCTCGAGATCGGCGACGGCGTGTTCGAAGTGAAGTCGACCAATGGCGATACGTTCCTGGGCGGCGAAGACTTCGACATGCGTCTGGTCGACTACTTCTCGGACGAGTTCAAGAAAGAGCAGGGCATTGACCTGCGCAAGGACAAGCTGGCGCTGCAGCGCCTGAAGGAAGCGGCAGAAAAGGCCAAGATCGAGCTCTCGAGCTCGACCCAGACCGAAATCAACCTGCCCTTCATCACCGCTGACGCCTCCGGCCCGAAGCACCTGACGCTCAAGCTCAGCCGCTCCAAGTTCGAGCAGCTGGTCGATGACCTGGTGCAGAAGACCATCGATCCCTGCAAGCAGGCCCTCAAGGATGCCGGCGTCACCGCCGCGCAGATCGACGAAGTTGTGCTGGTAGGCGGCATGAGCCGCATGCCCAAGGTCCAGGAAGTCGTGAAGCAGTTGTTCGGCAAGGAGCCGCACAAGGGTGTGAACCCGGACGAAGTGGTGGCCATGGGCGCTGCCATCCAGGCCGGCGTGCTGCAGGGCGACGTCAAGGACGT
>JACDQI010000107.1 GCA_015657675.1 Devosia sp. | reverse complement strand
GATCACCATTCGCCTTCGACTTGGAGATCGAGGCGGTGAGCTTGCGCATCGCCTGGCTCATCAGGCGCGCCTGCAGACCGGGCAGCGAGTCGCCCATTTCGCCCTCGAGTTCGGCCTTGGGCGTCAGCGCCGCCACCGAGTCCACCACCAGCACGTCAATGGCGCCAGAGCGGACCAGCGTGTCGGCGATTTCGAGCGCCTGCTCGCCGGTATCGGGCTGCGAGATCAGCAGTTCATCGACCTTCACGCCCAGCTTGCGGGCATAGATCGGATCGAGCGCATGCTCGGCGTCGACAAACGCGCAGATGCCCCCGGCCTTCTGCGCCTCGGCAATCACATGCAGCGCCAGCGTGGTCTTGCCCGAGCTTTTCCGGACCGAACACTTCGACGATACGGCCACGCGGCAGGCCACCAATGCCCAGCGCGATGTCAAGGCCCAGCGAACCGGTCGAGACCGACTCCACCTGCGCAATCGGCCCCTCGCCAAAGCGCATCACCGTGCCTTTGCCGAAATTCCGCTCGATCTGGCTCAGCGCTGCAGCCAGCGCCTTGTCCTTGTCCATAGACCCACCTTCAACCACGCGCAGCGGCGTCGCATTTGCCATCGTCGGTCTCCCTTGTTTCATAACCGTCTGCCGCAGACAACGATTCGGCGCAGAGGCGGATGTGCATCACTTGTATGCCTTTTGTTCTCATTTTGTTTCGCTTTCGTCAAGAGCCATTTTGCACCCCGCGCGCGCCTCGTGACGCCGCCGCGCGCGCCAGCGACATTAATCGTACTAATTGCTGCTTGCCTTTTGGCGTCCCTTGCGTTCAATGCCCACAAACACCAGCAGAGGGGGCCTTTCGCCATGCATCTCATTCAGTTCAAGGACGAAGCCGGCGCCCGCGCCGTGGCCGCCACCGAGAACGGCGCCACCCGCGTCGTGCAGAACGCCGCGAGCGTCTATGCCCTCGCCGTCGACGCCGCCGACCGCGGCGTGTCGCTCAGCGCCGTTGTCGCCGAAAAGGGCCTCGGCAAGACTGTCGATCGCGCTGCCATCGCCGCTGAAGGCCGGCTGCTCTCGCCGGTCGATCATCCCGATCCGGCCCATCTCTATGTCACTGGCACCGGCCTCACCCATCTCGGCTCGGCTTCCACTCGCGACGCCATGCACAAGTCCAACCAGCAGGCCGCCGAAGCGCCGCTGACCGACTCCATGAAGATGTTCCGCATGGGCCTTGAAGGCGGCAAACCGGCGCCCGGAGAAATCGGCGTGCAGCCCGAATGGTTCTACAAGGGCAATGGCCACATCGTCGCCGCCCCCGGCGCGCCGATCCCCTCGCCCGCCTTCGCCAAGGACGCCGGCGAAGAGCCCGAAATGGCCGGCATTTACCTCATCGGCAAGGACGGCACGCCGTTCCGCCTCGGCTTTGCGCTGGGCAACGAGTTCTCCGACCATGTTACCGAGCGGGTCAACTACCTCTTCCTCGCCCACTCGAAACTGCGCTGGTGCTCATTCGGCCCCGAACTGCGCCTGGGCGAACTGCCGCGCAACGTCTCGGGCATGTCGCGCATCCTGCGCGGCGGCAAGGTACTGTGGGAAAAGCCGTTCCTCTCGGGCGAGGACAACATGAGCCACACCATCGCCAACCTCGAGTACCACCACTTCAAATACGACCTCTTCCGCCAGCCCGGCGATATCCATGTGCACATGTTCGGCACCGCGACGCTGAGCTTCGCCGATGGCATCAAGACCGAAGCCGGCGACGTGTTCGAGATCGAAGAATCCCAGTTCGGCCTGCCCCTGCGCAATTCGGTCGCCTGGGACAAGGACAAGTCTGTCGTCGTCAAACAGCTCTGATTGCGAATAAGTGCCGCCGACGCGCCGGCGGCACTTGACCTCTTGACGGACAATACCTAGATCGCACCGGAGCGACCGGGCCCCTCTGACAGGCAAGCTATTGCCTGTGATGTCGGCGCTTATAGACTGGGCCCGTTGTTCTCCATGACATGCCCCGTCACTGTGCAATCGAACCGACGCGGGTTTTCCATGGATTTTCTGTTTATCGAAGTGATCAGCAAGCCGCTGTGGCTCTGGCTGTTGTTCCTGGGCATTGTCGTTGCCCTGATGGTGTTTGACCTTGGCCTGCTGCACAAGGACAACCACGAGATCGGCGTCGCCGAAAGCCTGAAGCTCTCGGCCTTCTACATCACCATCGCCATCCTGTTTGGCGGCTATATCTGGTGGGCATGGTCGTCCGGTACCTTGGTGACCAGTGACGGAACCAACCCGGTCGCTTCATATTTCCAAGGCTACATCATCGAGAAAGTACTCTGATCGACAATGTCTTCGTCATCTCGCTGATCTTCAGCTACTTCGCCATTCCGCGGCAGTACCAGTACCGCGCCCTGGTCTGGGGCATCATCGGCGTCATCATCCTGCGCGGCATCATGATCGCCATCGGCGCCGAGCTCGTCTCCAACTACAGCTGGATGACGCTGGTCTTTGCCGCCTTCCTCGCCTTTACCGGCATCAAGATGCTGGTGGTCAAGGAAGGGGACACGGACGTATCGAAGAACCCCATGGTCAAGCTCGTGTCACGTTTCATGAACGTGACCAAGGATCTGCATGGCCAGAAATTCTTCGTTCGCCAACCGCATCCGGTGACCAACAAGAAGGTGCTGTTTGCCACGCCGCTGTTTGTCGCCCTCGTGGTGATCAACTTTGCCGACGTGATCTTTGCGGTCGACTCCGTGCCGGCCATCTTCCTGATCACCACCGACACGTTCGTCGTCTACACCGCCAACATCATGGCCATCCTCGGCCTGCGGGCGCTCTACTTTGCGCTGGCGGCACTGGTCTACCGCTTCCACTACCTGAAATATGCGTTGGCGCTGGTTCTGGTCTTTATCGGCCTGAAGGGCTTTTACAGCTTCTTCCTCGGCAAGTTTGACCCCTACCTGTCGCTGGCCATCACCATCGGCATCATCGCCGGCGGCATCTTCTACTCGCTGTGGAAGACCCGCAACGCCACCGCGGATACGCCCCACTCGACCTGATGGGCGCCTAAAGCGGCCAACCGCTGACACCAAACGATGCCGCCCGGAAGACATCCCGGGCGGCATGTTTCTTTGCAGCGATGGTGTGAACGGAGGTAACCTTCGCGTTACGCGTCAACAAGCTCGCGTAACCGACTCTCCAGAAACCGCTTCTCGGTCTCAGCAGTCGAGAGCTCCAGCGCCCGGCGATAGCTCGCCGCCGCAGCCTCCGCCTGCCCCAGCCGCCGCAGGAAATCGGCCCGCGCCGCATGCGCCGGCTGATAGCTCTCGAGTTCCGGCAGCAGCCGCTCGATCTCCGCCAGACCGGCCGCAAACCCCTGCGCCATGCCGAGCGCCACGGCACGATTGAGCCCGGCCACCGGCGAAGGCGCCACCTCCAGCAGCAGGTCATGGAAGAGGAGGATTTCCGCCCAGTCCGTCTCGTCGGCAGCGTGCAGCGCCGCGATCGCCGCCTGGATCGCATAGGGTCCCGGCCGCTGCATCGCCAACGCCTTGCGCACCAGCGCCTCACCCTCGGCGATCTTGCCGCGATCCCAGAGGGCGCGATCCTGATCAGCATGCAGCACAATCGATCCGTCCGGGGCCCGCCGCGCGGCACGGCGCGCGTCCGTCATTAGCATCATGGCAAGGAGGCCGAGCGCCTCGCCGTCAGGCAGTAGTTCCACCAGCAGCCGCCCGAGCCGGATCGCCTCGTCGGCCAGATCCCAGCGGTGGTGGGTATAGCCCTCGTTGAAGACGAGGTAGATCACCTTGAGCACACCGGCGAGGCGCTCCGGCAGCGCCGCACGATCCGGCACTTCATAGGGCAGTGCCAGGTCGCGGATACGCGCCTTGGCCCGCACGATCCGCTGCGCCAGCGTCGGCGCGCCGGTCAGGAACGCCCGCGCGATCTCCTCAGTCGTGAGCCGGCAGACTTCCCGCAGCGTCAGCGCCACCCGTGCATCGGCCGGAAGCGCCGGATGGCAGCAGATAAAGATCAGGCGCAACTGGTCGTCGGCGACCATTTCCGGGCTCATCTCGGCCGCCTCCTCGTTTTCCGCATCGAGCCGCCGCGCCAGCTCGTCCTGCACCTCACCCTTGAACCGCGCCTTGCGCCGCAACCGGTCGATGGCCTTGAAGCGGCCCGCTGACACCAGCCAGGCCCGCGGGCTCCTGGGCAACCCATCGCGCGGCCATTGCGCCGCCGCGGCCAGAAAGGCGTCATGCAGCGCCTCTTCGGCCAGCTCGAAGCCGCCGAGCAGCCGCACCAGGCTGGCAAGGACACGGCCCGCCTCGGCGCGATAGATCCCCTCGATGTCGCGCGGCGTGACCAGCTCAGAACTCCATCACCGGCCGCACTTCAACGGCGCCGAACTGCCCGACCGGGATCTTGGCGGCCAGCGCGATGGCCTCGTTGAGGTCGCGGGCATTGATCAGGATGAAGCCGCCAACGTGTTCCTTCACCTCCACGAACGGGCCGTCCGTGGTCGAAAACGTGTCCCCGACCGGCCGCACGATCACCGCTTCGTTCGGATCATGCAGCGCCGCGGCAGCGATGAAGTGCCCGCCGCGCTCGAGCTCGCGATCATAGGCCAGCGACGCCGCGTCGAGCGCCTTGCCCTCGGCTGGCGTCAATCCGGCCATTTTTGTCCCATCCAGATGCACCAGCAGCAGATACTTCATCGCCAAACTCCTCGCCGTTCTGCCCCTAGTCGTTGCGGCGACGGGAAATTCGACACCGCCCTAGACGGCAGTCTTCGTGCGGGCTGCTTCCAGCTTTTCCTTGAGCTGCCCGATTTGCTTTTCGAGCGCCGCATTGTGGGCCTTGAGCTGCCGCTCGCGCGACTCGGCCGCTTCCAGATAGTCGATCCCGACTTCGCGCCGCCGCGCCGCCGCAGCCGCCTTCGGCCCGAGCGCCTTGCCCTCGATCACGTCCCGCCAGCTAAGCTGGTGCTTGACGATAAAGGCATTTGCCGCCAGCGCCGCTGCCGCCCGTTCGCCGGCATGCTCCGAGCCGAAGAGCCCCAGGATGCGCTCGAACCGCTCAATCTCCCGCTTCTGAATTCGTCCATCCTCCGAGACCAGCGCAAGCTTGGCCGGGTCGCGGGGAAAAATCCAGCGGTTCGAGACCGTCGCGCCCGCCTCATGGTTCGACAGGCTCACCATGAGGCTCAGCTCCCGCGGCGCTCCAGTAGCCCTCATCCTGAGCCTGTCGAAGGACGTGGGCGTGGCATCGACAAGGACACCGGCCAGAGTGTCACCTCCCCCCTTGCGGGGGAGGGAGACCGACTGTTGGGTCGGTGCGTCAGCCAAGTGTGGCGAGCGGCTCCCAGTGCCGTTAAGCTCTCGCCATGCTCCCTGCTCCCGACCTGATCGATTTCGACCACGCTTTTTCATACGTCGCAGCACTGAAGCACCCTGCCCTCGTGGCCATTGACGGGCTGCCGGTCTCCGGCAAGTCGACTTTGGCCGAGCGGCTCGAGCGCGAGCTTGGTGCCACCACCATCTATCTCGACGACTTCGTCCGCCCCGAAGTCGAGTGGCGCGGCCGCATCGGCCCGGCATTCCCTTTCGGCTACATCCGCTATGACGCTTTCCTCGAAGCAGTGGAAACCATCGCCCGGGGCGAGACGGCGCGGTATCGGCTCTACGACTGGGATCGCGGTGTTCTCGACACCGAAAAGCTTGTGCATCCGAGCGGGCTGGTGTTGGTCGAGGGCGTCTCCACGCTCCACCCCCGCCTCGCCCCGCTCTATGACCTGCGGTTCTGGGTCGAGAGCGACCCGGAAACCACCCTTGCCGCGTCCCTGCAGCGCGGCGTCGGCGACTGGGAACGGGACTGGCGGGAGCTGTTCCTCCCGAGCGTAGCTCTCTACCTGCAGACCGAACCGAAGAGCCGCGCCGACCACCTGGTGGCCGGCCGCGGCGTCGCGAGGTAAGGTCGGATCAGCGGGCCACGGCCAAGGGCGACCGCCCGATCCCCCATGCCGGGACGATGATGGCCAGCAGCATGAGCGTGTTGGCGGCGACGTTGAGCGGCGCGCCGGCCGCAAACGAGCCCGCACTATCGACGACAAACCAGCAGACCGTGCCACTGAGCAGCATCGATCGGGCCAGACCCGGGTCGACGGGCAGCAGCCGCGTGACCACCAGCCACAGCGTCACGCCCCAGCCGAGCATGACGCCCCCGCAGATCGCCGCATAGAGCCGCGCGTCCGGGGCGGCGAGCACTTCGCG
This sequence comes from Devosia sp., assembly GCA_015657675.1. Lineage (GTDB taxonomy): Bacteria > Pseudomonadota > Alphaproteobacteria > Rhizobiales > Devosiaceae > Devosia_A. The sequence goes on along the minus strand of JACDQI010000107.1, from coordinate 67,886 downwards.
GCCGTCGACAGGAAAGAAGATGAGGTCGGTCAGCCATCCGGTCACGGCCGATGTCATTGGGTGGGCGCCCAGCGCCAACAGCAGGCCGAAGGCGATGACGAAAAGGCTCATAAAGCCCAGCCAGCGGGCGGTAAGGTCACGTTGCATGTCGATATCCTTGTTTGGGTACCCACCCAGCATCAGGTCGAGGAGCGTCGGCCATCAATTACCTCGGAGGGAAGTGAGCGGCCCCTCGCACGGTGGCATGAGAGAGCCCAGGAGGCGGACATGACGGACAGTTTCGGCACGCAGCTCAAGCAGTGGCGCGGCAGGCGGCGGATGAGCCAGTTGCAGCTGGCACTGGTCGCCGAGGTCTCGGCGCGCCACCTCGCCTTCCTCGAAACAGGTCGGGCCCGTCCTAGCCGAGCCATGGTGATGCGCCTGGGTGAAGCGCTGGAAATGCCGCTGGGTGTTCGCAACCACCTGCTCGATGCGGCCGGATTTCGGGCCGCATACGGCCAGCGCACGCTCCACAGCAGCGCCATGGCGCCGTTTCGTCGCGCCATCGACCATATGATCCAGGCGCACGCGCCCTACCCGGCCTTCGTCTTTGACCGGCACTGGCTGCTGCTCGATGCCAATGCGACCGGCAAGGCGCTTCTGGCCGGCCTGGGCACCCGGATCGGCGAGAGCTTCATCGATCTGTTGTTGCAGCCCGGGCGCGGCCCGGAACTGGTCGAGAACTGGGTCGAGGTCGCCACGCACCTTGCCGCGCGCTTTCGCCTGGAGAGTACGCATCTGGGCGGCGACCCGGTGCTGGATCGCGCGGCAACAGAGCTGGCGCTCCACCTTGACCCGGCCCGGACACGCGACGGGGACCTGCCGCCCGTCGTCCCCGTGCGGTTCCGCATCGGCGACGGGGTCTATCCGGTCTTCTCGACGGTCGCGCAGTTCGGCACCGCCGAGGATATCGCTTTGGCCGATATCAAGATCGAGTTGTTCTTTCCCCGAGGACGACGGCAACCGACCAGCTGTTCCGCAGCATGGCGGGATAGTCGCCGGGCACAGCATCACTGGGCCCCTTGCTAAAACGGTGCCCCCGCGTCGTGGTTCTCTCACTATGAGGCTCACTTCTTTGCGGCGCCCAGTAGCCCTCATCCTGAGCGTGTCGAAGGACGGGGGCGTGGCACAATCAGAGCCCGCCCCATGTCTAAAGAGACTCGCCAGTGAGGGCCGCTCAGTTAGCCAAGCCGCGGATCTCGAGGACCTCGATCTCCTCGTCCCTGCCGCCGGCGGAAAACGACACCACTTCGCCCACCTCCGACTCGAGCAGGGCGCTGGCCAGCGGCGAGGTCCAGGCGATGTGCCCGGTCGCAGGATCGGCTTCGTCCTCGCCCACAATGCTGAGCGTTGTCACGCGGCCGCCCCGCTTGATACTGACCAGCGTGCCGAAGGCCACGGCGGCAGGATGCTCGGTTGCTTCCACCACCTGCATGGTGGCGCGCCGCGCCGACCAGTAGCGCAGATCGCGCGAGAGGCCTGCCTGTTGGTCACCGGTGGCGTCGGCAATCGCGGCATCGAGCCGATCAATCTCGCTCTGGATCTGCGCCGCGCCACGCTTCGTGACGAGGTTTGGCGCCATGCTCATCGTCCGCTCTTCCAGCGGCGGCGGCGGCGCGTCGTCGATTTCCTTGGTGAAGGCTCTGCTCATCAGGTGGCAACGCCAAAGTTGCACATTGGCTGCGCCAGAACCCTACCCCTTGGCGCGATCACGGCGGGCAATGCCCTGGTCGATCACCACGCGCATGGCCTGGCGCGCCTGATTGGAATCGCGGCGCGCGATGGCATCGGCGATGGCGCGGTGCGCCGCCACCGACTGCGCATGCTGCACCGGATCCTCGACCGGCGAGCTGATGGTCAGCATGTTGACCAGCGCCACCTCGATCAGCGTCGAGATGGAGCGCAGGAACGGATTCGCCGCGGCACCCGCCACCGCCAGGTGGAACTGCAGGTCGGCGCGCACGAACTCGGCAACCGACACGTCGTCGGCGCCCATCTTCTCCACCCAGGCGTAGAGGTGCTGCAACTGCAATGGTGTACGCCGCTGCGCCGCCAGCGCGGCCGCTTCCGGTTCCAGCGCCAGCCGCATCTCGCCGAGGTACATCAGGAAGTCGGCGTCGAACCCCGACTTGGCGTGCCAGATCAGCACGTCGGCATCAAACAGGTTCCAGTCCGCCCGCGGCCGCACCCGCGTACCGATCCGCGCCTTTGCCTGGATCAGTCCCTTGCCGCCAAGCGTCTTCATCGCCTCGCGCAGCACTGTGCGCGACACCTGGAACTGCTCCATCAGTTCGGCGTCGCCCGGCAGAATGCTCTTTTCCGGATAGGTGCCCGCAATGATGCCCATCCCCAGTTCGCGAACCACGTGCGCCGTATGCGACCGTGTCGGTCCGTCGGCGGCATAGTCGTGGGTGTCGGCGTATCCCGTCACGCGTTGTCCGTTCATGTTGCATTCATCTCTGTGACCCTTGTCATATCAGACCACCGCAGACGAGCAGAATGTGGCAAATAGTACGACTTATACGCGTCGCCGCCGTCCTGCCGTGACCAACCGCGGCGGCGCCACCGAGCTGCGCTCAATCAAGGGACACTCCAGCTTGACCACGTGATATTTCTCGTGGCCCAGCGCCGCGCCGTCGAGCAGCTTCTCCACCGCCCAGCGTCCCATGGCCCGATGCGGCAAGACGATGGTGGTGAGCCGCGGCGACAGGTGCCGTGCCACTTCCTCATCGTCATAGCCGACCACCGAGATGTCCTCGGGGATCCGCAGCCCGATTTCCTTGACCGCTTCGTAGCAGCCGACCGCCATTCGATCATTGGCGCAAAAGATCGCCGTCGGCGGATCGGGCAGTTGCAGCAGGGCCTTGGTGTGTTCGTAGGCCGCGCTGGGCTGCCAGTTGCCCTCGTGCACCAGTTCAGGTGCATAGGGGATGTCAGCCTGCGCCAATGCCTCGCGATAGCCGCGCAGCCGGTCGCGTGCCGCGTCCATCCACATTTCGCCAGTGATATGGGCGATGCGGCGGTGCCCCGCGTCGGTCAGCGCTTTGGTGGCACTCATGCCGCCCGCCACCTCTCCCGGCACGACACTCGGAAAGTGACGATCGGCGGAAAAGCAGTTCAGCAGCACCACCGGAATGCCGGCATTGTAGAGCGGCTCGGGCACCACCACCTGGCGCGTCATCACTGTTGCATAGATGATCGCATCGACGCGGTTGCGCAGCACCAGATCGATGGTGCGCGGCTCCATCTCGGGGTCGTTGTAGGTCTGGTAGGCCGAGACCACGTGCCCGGTATTCCAGGCTTCTTCGCGCGCTCCATCAATCGACACCACCGGTTCGGGACTGGTGGCGATCTGGTCAAAGATCATGGCGATCTGCCGGATGCCGGTGCCGCGGCGCGGCAGGCTCTTCTGGTGCCGGTAGTTGAGGGTCCGTACTGCCTCGGCCACCCGCTCGTGCGTCTCGCGGGCGATCTTGATCCCTGCGGTGCCGTTGAGCACCACCGAAACCGTCGATTGGGAGACCCCGGCCAGCTGGGCCACGTCAGTCATGGTGACCCGCTTTACGGCGCGTGTACGCTTGGACCCTCCCCGCTGGGGAGGGGCCGCATTGCTGTCGTCTGTGTTCATTCGTACCAATTCCGGGGCCCCGGGCGGAGGAGTACCCGGGTTATTCCCCCGTATCTTTGTTGCGCAGCCGGTCGAATGCAACTGCCAGAACGATGAAGCACCCTACAAATGTGCCCTGCCAGAAGGTGCTGATGCCCAAAAGGATGAGGCTGTTACGGATCACCTCGATCAGTGCCGCCCCGACAATGGCACCGACGGCAGTGCCCGTGCCGCCAGCAAGGTTGGCGCCACCAATCACCGCTGCGGCAATCACCGTCAGTTCAAGGCCAGTGCCAAGCCCCGTCGTGACGCTGCCCAGCCACCCGGTCTGCAGAAAGCCGGTAATACCCGCACAGAACGAGGCAAACATGTAGACCGAGATCTTCATGGTCTTGACTGGAACACCCGTCAGGATCGCGGCACGTTCATTGCCACCAATGGCGTAAAGATGCCGGCCCCACTTGGTCCAGCGCAGCGCAAAACCGGTCAAAAGGCCCAGCGCGATCAGCACCAGCACTGGGTTGGGCACTGGAATGCCGAAGATCGGCACCGAGCCGCCGCCGATGGCAAACAGAATCGCCTGATCCGGACCGAACTCGTAGATCAGCGCGTTGTTCGACATCACCATGCCGATCGACCGCGCGATCGACATCATGCCCAGCGTCACCACAAAGGGTGGCAGGCCGACCACTGCGATGAAGAACCCGTTGATGAAGCCTACCAGCAGCGAGGCAGCAATCGCCGCCGGCAGCGCCAGGGTGATCGGCAGGCCCGCATGCATGATCACCGTTGTCGTCATGGCCGAGATCAGCACAGCCGAACCGACCGACAGATCGATGCCGCCGGTGATGATCACCGCCGTCATCCCGAGGCCAACGATGCCCACGAAGGCGAAGTTGCGGGTGACGTTGAAGATGTTCTGTTGCGTGTCGAATGTGGTGGTGGCCAGCGACAGGTAGATGATGGCGAGGACCGTCGCCAGGCTCACCCAGAACACCTGCCGGCCGATCAGCCAGGAAAAGAACGTGCGGTTGGTCTGCCGGTCGATGACTTCGGCCAAAGTGCTGTCAGCGCTCATGTTTCCCCTCCTAGGCGTGTTCTATGGCGCCGGTGATGAGCCCGGTCACCTCTTGCGGCGATGAATCGGCGACGCGCTTGTCAGCCACCTTGTTGCCGCGCCGCAGCACGATCAGCCGGTCGCACACCGCGAACACGTCGGGGATGCGGTGGCTGATCAGGATCACCGCGATGCCCTGGTCCTTGAGCCGGCGGATGAGGTTGAGCACCTCGGCCACCTGCCGCACCGAAATGGCTGCGGTCGGCTCGTCCATCAGCACGATCTTGGGGTCGGAGAGCCGGGTACGGGCAATCGCCACTGCCTGCCGCTGGCCGCCGGACATGCGACGCACCAGATCGCGCGGTCGTGTTTCCGACTTCAGCTCGGCGAACAGTTCGCCCGCCCGCTTGTACATGGCCCGATAATCGAGAATGCCGTTCCGGGTGATCTCGCGGCCCAGATAGATATTGGCCGCGGCCGTCAGGTTGTCCGCCAGCGCGAGGTCCTGGTAGACGATCTCGATCCCCTTGGACCGCGCGTCGGCCGGGCTATGGAGATTGGTCTCCTTGCCCTCGATGCGGATCCTGCCATGCGTGGGATGAAAGTTCCCGGCAATGATCTTGACCAGCGTCGACTTGCCGGCGCCGTTGTCGCCGACCAGGCCCACGACCTCGCCCGCTTCCATCTTGAGCGAAACATCATTGAGCGCGTGGATCGCGCCGTAGTGTTTCGACACACCCTCCAGTTCCAGTACAGCCATGCGGCTGGTCCTCCCTACCCTCTGCACGATACTTGCGGTCGCACATTCCCCCCCGCGGAAAAGCCTATCGCTGCCCCACCGGCTGTCAATCGACCGCTGACCCGGCACGCCCTCCAGCATGCCCAGTCATCCTGAGACGTCATCCATAAGCGCTGGCGGCCGGAGCCGCCCGCCCTATTTCAAACCGCACCGCCGCAAAAACCGCTCACGACGCGTTGACTAATATCGATCGATATTATTAGTATTTGTATCGGGAGGATTTCAATGCACGTTCTTGTCACAGGCGCGACCGGCAAGGTCGGCCAGCAATTTGTGGCGCGCCTTCTGGCCGACCCACGCTGGCCCGAGGTACGCGTGCGGGCGCTTTGCCACAACCGGACGCTGCCGACCCAACCGCGCCTCGACACCGTGCGCGGCTCGATCGAGCGTCGCGACGTGGTCAAGGCGGCGCTCGATGGGATCACCCATGTCGTGCATATGGCGACCGTCAAGGAAGACCCGCAGCAGGCCATGGACGTCTCGGTCAAAGGCATGTTCTGGCTGCTCGAGGAGTTCCGTCAGAGCCCGACGGCCAAGCAGTTCATGCTGATCGGCGGCGACTGCGTCGTCGGCCATTGCATGGTGCCCTACGACGCGCCGGTGACGGAAACCTCGCCGCGCCGCGCCTATCCGGGCGTCTATGCCCTCTCCAAGGTGCTCGAGGAGGTGATGGTCGAGCAGTACCAGATCCAGTACGGGCTCAACGGCACCATCCTGCGCGCGCCCTGGATCATGGAAAAGGACGACTTCCGCTACGTGCTGAGCTTTGGCGACGACCAGTTCGGCGGCCCGGACTGGGAGACTATGATCACCCGGGCCGAGCGCCGCATGTACGCAGCCAACCACAATGTTCCAGTGATCGTTGCGGCCGACGGCAAGCCGCTCAAGCGCAACTTCGTGCATGTCGACGACCTGGTCAGCGCCATGCTCGCAGCACTCGACAACCCAGCCGCGGAACAACAACTGTTCAATATCGCTATGACCAGGCCGGTCGACTACCAAGACGTCGCTGACCATCTTCAACGCACGCGCGGCCTGCTTGGCGTACAAATAAAGTCATCGCTCTATTCCAATGCTCTCGACAACGCCAAGGCGCGGCATATGCTGGAGTGGGAACCACAATACGACTTAGAAAAGCTCATCGACTCTGCTTTCGCCTACCAGCGCGCGCCATCCGACGCCCGCAAGATTTGGTACGTGGGGTGAGTTCTGAGGTTCGGTTTGAGGAAACCGGACTTAACCAACGGGAGGACGACTTATGAAAAAGACTATGCTCATGCTGGCAGGCGCCGGCGTGCTTGCCATGCTGTCGGCCGGGACGGCCGCAGCAGCGGACAAGAAGATCCTGGCCATCGTGGTCAAGGGCCTCGACAACCCGTTCTTCACGGTGATGGGCCAGGGCTGCGCTGACTGGAACGCTGCCAACCCCGATTCCGAGTACGAATGCCTCTACACCGGCCCGGCGCTGAGCTCGGATGAAGCCGGCGCCGTGCAGATCGTGCAGGATCTGATCACCAAGGGCGTGGCTGGCATCGCCATCTCGCCGTCGAACGCACCGGCCATGGCCAACATGCTCAAGGCCGCGGCCCCGACCATGCCGATCATGACCGTCGACGCCGACCTGCTCAAGGAAGACGCCGGCCTGCGCAAGACCTATTTCGGCACCAATAACTACGACATGGGCGTCGGCATGGCCGAGCAGCTCAAGACCCTCAAGCCCGAAGGCGGCACCGTCTGCCTCCAGCTCGGTAACGTCGCTGCCGCCAACATCAACGAGCGCGCTGCGGGCTTCCGCGACACCATTGCCGGTGCCAAGGGAACCGAACGCCTTGCTGACTCGAACGGCTGGACCGAAATCGAAGGCTGCCCGGTGTTCACCAATGACGATATCCCCACTGCCAACCAGCAGATGGCCGATACCTTCACGGCGCACCCGGACCTCGACGCCTTCATCCTGGTCGGCGGCTGGGCCCAGTTCGGGCCGCAGGCTTACGCCCAGAACACCGATCAGGTGATGGACAAGCTCAAGAGCAAGGAGCTGATCATCATTGCCGGCGACACCCTGCCGCCGCAGATCCAGGCCTTCAAGGAAGGCCGGAGCCATGCTCAGATCGGCCAGCGCCCGTACCAGATGGGCAACGAGGCTCCCGACGTGCTGATCAAGCTGATCAACGGCGAGTCGGTCCCCGATCCGATCTACACCGGCCTTGATACCTGCAGCCTCGCCGACGCCGGCATCTGCAAGTAAGCGAACCGGGTCAGGGCGCGGCGCGGCTTGGGGGAGACGCGCCGGTCTCGTTGCTCACGTGGCAACCTTGTCGAGTCACTTGAGCGGCCCCCTGGCCTTGTCGAGGCGCGCCCTGCGGCGCGCCTCTTTCTTTTGTCTAAGCCGAAAGGTTCGTTGAACAAATCCGGCTGACATGTCAGTTAGGGCGGCGCCAAAGGGGAGATCAGCATGAACAGGCAAGAGTTCGAAACCCGTCAGGTCGGCAAGACCGGCCTGCGTGTCACCACCCTGGGTTGTGGCAGCGCCACCGCCGCCGGCATCTTCCAGGACGTGCCCGACGACCAGGCCCGCGCCACCATCAGCGCAGCGATCGATGCCGGCATCGGCCTGATCGACACCGCCCCACAATATGGCTATGGCCGCGCCGAGCACCTGGTGGGCGATGCCCTGCGCTATCGCCAGAACGGCGTCGCACTCTCCACCAAAGTCGGCCGCCTGCTCCGCCCCATCCGCTCGGAAGCCGAGCGCGACTATCCGCACGCCTGGGCCCGACCGTTCCCATTCGAGCAGGTCTATGACTACAGCTATGACGGCATCATGCGCTCGCTCGACGCCAGCTTTCAGCGTCTGGGTCTGAGCCGCGTCGACATCCTGCTGGTCCATGACATCGGCGTGATGACTCACGGCGCCGAGCAGAACGCCGTCTACTGGAAGCAACTCGCCACCGGCGGCTACCGCGCTCTGCAGGAGCTCAAGAACGCCGACGTGGTCAAGGCCATCGGCTTTGGCGTCAACGAATGGGAAGTCCTGATGGACGCCTTCGAGCTGGGCGATTGGGACATCTTCCTGCTCGCCGGCCGCTACACCCTGCTCGAGCAGACCTCGCTCGACCCGTTCCTCTCCACCTGCATCAAGCGCGGCGCCTCGGTGATCGCCGGGGCGCCGTTCAATGGTGGCGCGCTGATGGGCACCGGCAAGTGGAACTACGCCGCAGCACCCGAGCATATCGTGCAGCGTGTCCGCGATCTCGAAGCCTTCTGTGCCGAATGGAAGGTGCCGATCGGCGCGGCTGCACTACAGTTCCCGCTGACCCATCCGGCCGTCTGCAACGTCCTCACCGGCCCGCGCTCGCCCGAGGAGCTGCAGGGCACGCTGAACTGGTGGAACACCAAGATCCCCGAAGACTTCTGGACGGCGCTGGCCGAAAAACGCCTCGTCGCCCCCGGCACACCCCTGCCCAACGGCAAGGTGGCGTAACCTCGATCCGAGCGAAAGATCGCCCCAACTTATCCCCGCTCCTTTTGCCCGTGCGAAACTCTTTCATCGCCCTTCCGAAGCGAGATCATGACGAGTGGTTGGAGGGCGTGACTGGGTGGGACGGGTGTCGATCCGTCCTGCTGGAGCTGAAAGGATCGGGACTGGTTCGCCTTGTCCCGCTGGACACCGGCAGGTGCTGCACAGCCTGCCAAAGGGCCTCCGTATGCCGGCAGCGGCGCGGATGCCTGGTTTGGTGCGGGGAACGGCTGGTGCCCCGGGGTTCTGATGCGCTGGACAACATACCCGGTCGTCCCCGGCGAGGCCACGCTTCGCCCACTACCAACGCGGAAGACCGCATCTGAGGCAAAGCCTCGCCGGGGCCGCTTCACTACCCAGCATCCGGAGGCCACCTGGTCGTCCGGCGCTTGGGCGCATCCGCCTACTCCAGCCCCAAAGCCGTTTCGAGATAGTGCCGCCTGATGCCGAGGAAGGCCTTGGCGGCGGCGACTTTTTCCAGCGCCGCAGCATTGCGGCCACGGCCGGTGCGTTCGCCCACGATCATCACGTTCTTGGGAGTGTGCTGATCGGAGATGAACTCGAACACCTTGCTCGAATAGCCGTGCGCTTCCAGCAGCAGCGCACGAATTCCATCCGTCACCATCTCGGCCTGCCGCTCGACGAAGATGCCGTGGCGCAGCAGGTAGTCGAGCGGCGTGCTCGCCGCGGCCGCCTCGATCTCGCGCCGGATCTGCTTGTGGCAGCAGGGCGCCACCACGATCAGCTCGGCATCCGCCGCAATGCCCTTGGCAATCGCGTCGTCGGTTGCCGTGTCGCAGGCGTGCAGCGCGATCAGCACGCTGGCTCCGGCGCTGTCATAGTCGGCGATTGAGCCCTGCGCGAAGCCGAGTTGGGCGAGGCCCACCTTGCCGGCGATCTCGTTGCAGAGTCTCACCATATCGGGGCGCATCTCCACCCCAACCACCTGCGCCCCAGACTGCAGCGTCTGCGCCAGAAAGTCGGCGACCGCAAATGTCAGGTAGCCTTTGCCAGAGCCCATATCGACGACACGCTTGAGCCGGTCCGGCCGGATGGCCTTGAGCAGCGGTCCCAGGATTTCGACATAGCGGTTGATCTGCCGGAACTTGTCCTGCGCCGAGGGGATGACTTTGCCCTCCGCATCGGTGACACCCAGATCGCGCAGCCACGGCTTGCCGGCCGGAATCGCTCGCGCCTTGGCCCGGTCATGCGCCAGTGACACCGGCGCGGTCTGCGTCGCCGCACTCTGCTTGAGTTTTGGCGACTTGCCCTGGAAGTCGAGGCTCCAATCGCCGGCAGTGGTGAAGAGCTGCGCCAGATTAAACTCGATGCCGACAATGCCGCGCAGCGTCTCCATCGACTCGTCGAGATCGTGGTTCTTGACGACGTCGCGCGTCTTGTAGTGCCAGGTAAAGCTCAGCTGGTTCTGCCGCTTGATGATCACCGGCTTGATGTCGACCGTCTTCAGCGCCTCGTGGTCGCCGACATAGGCGCGCAGCGCAATACGCACGAGGCTGCCATCGGCGAAGGCCGCCTGCAGGGCGGAAAAGAACTGGTCAGGCTTGGAAAGCGGTGTGTCGATGATACTCGTCCCGGCTGATGCGCTGCCCCCGATATAGGCCTGCCGGGGCCAGAGCACTAGTCCGAGATCTTGCCCATTACGTCCTTGACCTTGGAGTTGATCTGGTCGAGCGAGTACGGCTTGGGCAGGAACTCGACGCTCTGGTTGTCGGCAATGTCCTGACGGACGTTCTCTTCGGCATAGCCGGAAACGAAGATCACCTTGAGGTCGGGCATCCGCTCGCGCACCTTGGTCAGGAGCGTCGGCCCATCCATTTCCGGCATCACCACATCGGAAATCATCAGGTCGATCTGGTAGTTCTCGTCTTCGAGGATCTCGAGTGCGACCTCGCCGGATTCCGCCTCGAACACCTCATAGCCGGTGGTGCGAAGCGCCCGGGCGGAGAACACTCGGACATTGTCCTCGTCCTCGACGAGCAGGATACGTTCGTGTCCGGTGAGGTCCTTGACCGGCGCCGCGACAACCTTGGCGACCACTTCACCCTCGGTCGCGATGTGGCGCGGCAGGAAGATCTTGAAGGTCGTGCCTTTGCCGACCACCGACTCCGGATAGATGAAGCCGCCGGTCTGCTTAATGATGCCGTAGACCGTCGAGAGACCAAGCCCCGTGCCCTTGCCCAGTTCCTTGGTAGAAAAGAACGGCTCGAAGATCTTCTCGATGATCTCGGGCGGCATGCCGGTGCCGGTATCCTCGACATCGATCAGCACATAGTCGGCGGCCGGCATGCCCGTATAGGTCATGCCCGTGCTTTCGGCCTCGGTGACGTTACGCGTGCGGATAGTGATCTTGCCGCCATTGGGCATGGCGTCGCGCGCATTGACCACGAGGTTGACCACCACCTGCTCGAGCTGCACCAGGTCCGCCTTCACCGGCCAGATGGCGTGACCGTGATCGACGTCGAGCGTGATCGCCTCGCCTATCAGGCGCTTCAGCAGCACGGTCAAGTCGTCGATATGGGTGGTGATCTCGAGGATCTGCGGGCGCAACGTCTGTCGGCGCGAGAAGGCCAGCAGCTGGCGGGTCAGACCCGCGGCGCGATTGGCGCTGTTCTTGATCGCCATCAGATCATTGAACGACGGATCGCCCGGCTTGTGCTTCAAGAGCAGCAAGTCGGCAAAGCCGATGATGGCGGTGAGCACGTTGTTGAAGTCATGCGCCACGCCGCCCGCCAGCTGGCCGACGGCCTGCATCTTCTGCCCCTGCGCAAACTGCGCTTCGAGCTTGCGCTGGTCGGTCATGTCCAGCGAATAGACATTCACCCGCTCGGGCGAAGCCGCACTCTCTTCCGAACCGGACACATAAAGCCGCACCGCGTGGTCGCCTTCGCGCGCCAGCAGCGCATCGACCGGCTCGATCTCGGAACGGTTGGCGATTGCCGCCGCCACGGCAGCATGGAAGCGCTCGCGGCTCGCCTCGGCGATGAGTTCGGCCATCGGCTGCATTTCGATCGTCTGCTCGCCACCGGACCAGCCAAAGATCCGGCTGAAGGGCGCATTGGTGCGCACGATACGGCCGTCTTTGTCGAGCGTGGCAATGGCAAACGGCGTGTCGTTGAAGAACCGCGAGAAGCGGATTTCGGAGACGCGCAGCGCCTCTTCCTGATTGATACCGCCGCGACGGTCGAGCACCAGCGTGCGGGTCTCGCCCAGTTCGCCATCGGCGAGCCGGGCCGCGCGGTGCAAGAGGCGCACCGGAAAACTCGTGCCGTTGCGGCGCACGAGGTCGATATCGATGATCTCGGTGCGGATCTCGCCGTCGCTGCGGCCATGCATCAAGAGGCTGGCGCCGTCGCCGCGCACCAGCGTATCGAGCCTGATCGCGTCGGTCTCGAACTCGGCGAGGTCGTATCCGAGCCAGTCGGCCAGCGTCGAGTTGAGATACTGGATCGAGCCCTTCGCATCAGCAGAGAAGAACCCAGCCGGCGCGTGGTCGAGATAGTCGATGGCGCGCTGCAGTTCGCGGAAGGCATTGTCCTGCCGCTCGCGATCGCGGGTGATGTCCTCGACCGACCAGAGCACCAGTGGTTTGTTGGCGCTCTCCACCGGCGGCAGAGAGCGGACGCTGACGCGATACCAGGCTGCCTTGCTGCTGCCACCCAATCCACCGCCGAGGCCGCCGATCAGCTGGATATCCTCGCTGGCGGGGCGCCCATCGCGCGCGGCGCGGCTCAAGCGATAGATCGCTTCACTGGCTTCCGATTGGCCGGCAAAGAGCCGCGGCACACCCACCGGCACGCCATCGGTAAGGCTCCCGGGGAAAGTGCCGTAGTACGCGTTGACGTAAGAGATCTTGCCATCCCGATCAGTCACCACCGCGCCGAACGGCAGGCTGTCGACGATCGAGCGCGATACCGAACGAGTCTCATCGCCGGTAGTCAGACGGAAGAGACCCGCCGCAATGGCAAAAAGGCAGAAGACGCCGACCACCGCGAGCAGACCGAGGAACACCAGGATCAGATCGGGCGGAATGCGATCGCCCAGCATCGACAGGCCGACGGCCACGATGATGAAGAACGCTGCCAGCGCCACCACGCGCCACAGCGAGGCCGCGCTGCGCGGCCGGCTGATCAGGGGATCGGGATAGCTGTCCTCGTCGAGCGGCGTGATGGCCATCTAGATAGTCGAGCTCCCGACACCTCAAAGCGAAGGGCGAATCACACGCCCCTCAAAGCTCTAGCAAATGGCCGCCCGCATGAGGAGGTCGCCAGCCGATTTGCTGGTCGAACCACGCGCTTTCAACAGGCCGAGGCAATGACAAGGGCCTAACTGGTCTTCCAGCTCGACTTGTTCTTCATCCGCATGACAAAGCCGATGACCTGCGCCACCGCCTTGAAGTGTTCGGTCGGGATGCTCTGGTCGACTTCGACGCTGGCAAACAGAGCCCGCGCCAGTGGCGGGTTCTCGACGATCGGCACGTCGGCGCCCTTGGCAATCTCGCGGATCTTGAGGGCAATGGCATCGGCGCCTTTGGCAACACACATCGGCGCCGCCATGTCGCGGTCGTACTTGAGCGCGATGGCATAGTGGGTCGGGTTGGTGATCACCACGGTGGCTTCCGGCACCGCGGCCATCATCCGCTTGCGACCACGCTCCTGCCGGATGGCCCGGATACGCCCCTTGATCTTGGGGTCGCCTTCCATCTGCTTGTATTCGTCGCGCGTCTCCTGCAGCGTCATCTTCAGCCGGTTCCACCAGCGGTTGCGCTGGTAGACATAGTCCGCGATGGCCATGATGGTGACGATCGCGATCACTGCCACAAAAATCTTGTTACCCAGATAGACGAAGTCGGGAAGGATCATGCTCACGTCAGACGTGATCAACACTTCCATCTGACTCATCTCGGGCGCCATCACGTACCAGAGCGCACCGCTGACGACGGCCAGCTTGATCAGTCCCTTGACGAAATTGACCAGCGCTTCCTTGGAGAACTGACGTTGCAGGCCGCTGATCGGATTGATCTTTGAAAACTTCGGCTTGATCGGGTCGGTCGAGATCAGCGGCTTGTGTTGGATGAGATTACCTGCCGTCGCAAACGCGGCATTCACGATCATCGGGAGCATCGACACCAGCAGGATGGCGCCCATGATCTCCCAAAAGATGGCCCCGAACGCCGAACTTCCCACTTCATAAAGGTCGGCGTTGGCGATCAGGCCCTTGAGACTATCCGACAGCGCTACCGAGGTCCCGGGCGCCAGGGCGGCAAATACCAGCGCCGACCCAGCCAGCGCGAACCAGGTGGTCACCTCCTGCGACTTGACGACGTCGCCGCGCTTGTGGGCGTCCTCGAGCTTTTTATGCGAGGGGTCTTCTGTTTTCGAAGACTGTTCCGGGGCTTCGTCGCTCACGGCCCGAAGCCACGCAGCGTCGCCATCTCACTTTCGAAATGCGTGAGATACCAGCCCATCATCATGGTCAGCAGGATGGCGATCAGCACCAGACCGACACCGATGGTCGCGGGCATCGCGATGAAGAACACCTGCAGTTGCGGCATCAGTTTGCCCAGGATGCCGATGCCCAGATAAAACACGAGCCCAAGCACGATGAACGGCGCCGACATCTGCACGCCGATCACGAAAGCGCTGGCGATCGACTGGATAGCCATCTGCAGCGCGTCGGCGAACATCAGAGGCGAGGTCGGCGAAAAGATCATGTAGCTGTCAAAGATCGCCGACAGCGCCACATGGTGCAGGTCCGTCGCAAAGATCAGCGTCACCCCGAGCAGGCCGAGGAAGCTGCCGATGATGGCGCCCTGGATGCCGCCATTGGTCGGATCGGCCGCCATGGCCACCGAGAGGCCCGTCTGGAAGGCGATGATCGATCCGGCGACCTGCGTCGCCATCATGATCAGCCGCGTGATGCCACCCAGGATCAGGCCGACCATGAGTTCGTGAAAGAGCAGGACGATGACCTCGCTCATGTCCGTCGGCATGGCCGGCAATGACGGCGTCAGCAGGGGATAGAGCACCAGCGAGAACACCAGCGCAAAGCTCAGCCGCATGCGTGCCGGAATGATCGACTCGCCAAGTGCCGGCAGCAGCATCAGCAGCGTGCCGACCCGGGCAAAGATCAGGATATAGAGATAGGCCGTCTCGGGCAGCCAGTTCAGCGAGATCATCGCCTACCCGCCCACCACGATCATGTCGGCGATCCGCGTCATGAAACCCTGCATCATCGCGCCCATGAACGGCAGCGTGATCAGCATGGTCACAAAAATAGCAACGATCTTGGGAACAAAGACCAGCGTCTGTTCCTGGATCTGCGTCAGCGCCTGGAACAGCGCGATCACTAAGCCGACGATCAGCCCGACAAGCATCATTGGCGCAGACACGAATATCAACGTCCATACGCCGTCCTGGGCGATGTCGAGAACTTCTGCTCCGGTCATCCTGCCTCACTCCACTTGTCACTTAGGCGACGGATTCGCGCCCGCTGTCAGCCACCATTCGGTGCCGTCAGATCGGCATCCGCATGATTTCTTCGTAGGCGGCGATGACTTTGTCGCGCACCGTCACCATGGTCTCCATGGCGAGTTCCGCCTGCGACATGGCCGTGACCACGTCGACCATGTCGGCCTTGCCGTTGACCATGTTCATCGACATCTGCTCGGATGTGTTGCCGGTGTTGACGACGCTCTGCACCGTCTCCGCCAGCAACTTGCCGAAGTCGGCGCCCTGCCCCGACTGGCCGCCGAGGGCAAGCATGTCGGTCTGCGGCCGCGCCGCCTGGCTGATGAGCTTTTGCGCATTGCCGTAGGCGGCGGTTGCAGCATTGAACGGAATACCGGCCATCTAGAGCTCCTCAACCCTTGAGAATATTGATCGTCTGTCCCAGCATCTGCCGGGTGACGGTGACGACGTTGAGATTGGCCTCGTAGGTCCGCTGTGCCTCGCGCATATCCATGCTCTCGATCAGCGAATTGACGTTAGGATATTTGACGTATCCGCTCTCATCCGCCGCAGGATGGCCGGGCTCGTAGCGGGTCGAGAAATCGCTCTGGTCGTAAGCCAGCCGGCCGATCTGGACGATCTTGCCGCCGACCTCGTCGTCCATCACCGCCTTGAAGGTCGGAATGCGGCGCCGATACGGATCTTCGCCCGGCGCCTTGCCGGCGGAGTCGACGTTCGCGATGTTCTCGGCGATGACGCGCATACGGGCATTCTGCGCATGCAGACCCGACGCGGCGATCTTGAGCGAGGAAAGAAAGTCCGACATGAGGCCTGCTCCTTATCCCGCCCGCCCGAGGGCGAGCTTGATCATGCGGATCGACCGCGAGTAGAGCGCCGTGACCGCCTGGTAGTCCATTTGGTTGGTCGTGACCTTCATCATCTCGTCTTCGAGGGTCACGCCGTTGCCCTCCGGCGTCACCTCGAAATTGTTGAGCTGACGCGAGCCAAAACCATCGGCACCTGAGCCGGCCTTGGTGATGTGGCTGGGGTTGGTCGTCGTGGTCGAAATCGTCGCCACGGACATGTTCCGCATGTGCTCGGCAAAGCCGTACGCTTTCAGATCGCGACCGCGATAGCCGGGCGTCTCAGCATTGGCGACATTTTCTGCCAGCAAGCCCTGCCGGGCCTGGTGCCATTTCATCTTCTCGGTCAGCGCCGAAAGCAGCGGTATACTGGCAACGCCCAAGCTAGAATCTCCCACGACAACTGGGCAAATCCTGCCGGGTGATGGTTAATCAGACGTTAACTTTGTTGCAAATTGGGCCAAACATGCCTCGCAATGCCCGCAATTGAGGCGGTATGGTAGGCAATAAGTGCAGGGCGCACGAATCCGTCGCCTGACTTGGTACCACCCGGGTCATCCTGGAGACCATCCATGCAGTTCCTTACCGCCCTGTTCGGCGGGTCCGAAAACACACTGCTCAATGCAGCCTTCTCGCTGGGCATTGTTCTCGTCCTGGTGCTGCTTGGCCTCTGGACGTTGAAGTTTGTGCTGCAGGCCTCGACTAGCCTGAGCCGCGGCCGCAGTCGCCGTCTGATGGTGGTGGAAACCCTGCAACTCGACTCCCGACGCAAGGTGACCATCCTGCGCCGCGACAACATCGAGCACGTCATCCTCACTGGCGGCGCCCAGGATGTCGTACTGGAAGCCGGCATTCCTGTCGAACTGGCCAGCCGCCGCCCGCAGCCGCGGCAAGCCATGCCCGCGGCGGCAACGGCCGAACCCAAAACACCTGCCAAGCCCGAAGAAACCGCCGTCGCGCCACCTGCCGGCGACCGCCGGCGCGATATGCCGCACCTGCCGGTCACCCGGCAGAACGCCTTGCTCCGCCGGAGTCTTTTGCGTTCAGCCGCCCGCGATCCACTGGTTATCCCCGCCAAGGGGTACAATTTGGACGCTGCCGCAACCGACTCAGCTACAACCGGCCCAGTGAACCAAACCAATGGGCAATCCAAGCTTGGCGCAGCTCCCTCCAGCCGCTTCCCGTCGAGCCCACCCAAGGCCTGAAGGTGCCAGCCGGCATCAGGCCCGCAACCGACTACTGACGCTCTTGGCGTTGGTCGCAGCCATAGCGCTGCCGACTATCGCCTTCGGCCAGGACATCTCCGTTGATTTCGGTGACGACGCGACGCTGACAGAGCGCGCCGTCCAGCTCGTCGGCCTGGTAACTTTCCTCTCGCTGGCGCCGTCCATCCTCGTGATGGTGACGAGCTTTACCCGCATCGTCGTGGTGCTATCTCTGCTGCGCACGGCCATCGGCCTGCAGACCGCACCACCCAATTCGGTGATGGTCAGTCTCGCGCTCTTTCTCACGATCTTCATCATGGGCCCGACTCTGCAGCAGTCCTATGATGCGGGCATCGCCCCCCTGATCGCCGGCGACATCGAGATTCAGGAAGCCTTTGATGCTGCCTCCAAGCCGGTGGCGACCTTTATGCAGGCCAATGTGCGCGACGAGGACGTCGTGCTGTTTTACGACATCTCCAACACCACACGGCCCGTCGACCGCACCGAGGCGATCCCGCTCAACATCCTGATCCCGGCATTCATGATCTCGGAGCTGCGCCGCGCCTTCGAGATCGGCTTCCTGCTCTTCGTGCCCTTCGTCATCATCGACATGGTGGTGGCGTCGGTGCTGATGTCGATGGGCATGATGATGCTGCCGCCCGTGGTGATCTCGCTGCCCTTCAAGCTGATCTTTTTTGTGCTTGTGGACGGCTGGCACCTGGTGGCCGGCTCACTGGTCCGCAGCTTCGTCAGCGTCTAGAGCGCTTCGAGAAAACGGTGAACGGATTTAGGCGGCGTTACCCGGTTTGGCCTCTGCCGCCTGGTCGGGGGCGACGCCGTCGGTCCCAGAATAGAGCTGGCGATACGATGAGAGGAACGCGTTGAGCGAGTCGAGGTTAGCCACTTCGCGCGCCACCTTCTTGAACGCGTCGCTGGTGGGCGAGATGTCGCTGGTCACGAAGTCGAACACCGGCCACTCGGCCGAGTTGGACAGCGCGTCGGAGAATTTCGAGCGCAGCCGGGAGATGCCCATCCGGTCATTGACCAACACGAACCCGACTGCGGCCTTGATCACCTGCATGCGGGCGCTCTTGTCGAGGGTCGGCACCGCATCGGAGGGCGCGTAAGCCGTCTCGATCAACTCGGCCGCACGACCATAGGCCTTCGATTTCCAGAACCCATCGATCCGCAGCAGGTCAGCATCGCGCCCGGTGATGCGCGACAACAGATCGAGCGCCAGCGCTTCGCGCCCGGCATCGATCAGCGCCCGCGCCTCGAGCACGCGGCGCTGCCGCTCCAGCATCGGCGAGAGATCTGCCAGCCGCGTCCCGGTCAGCACCCGCAACGCCGCCTGCGGATCCCGATCGGCGATGCGGATCACTGCCAGGTCCGCGGCGATCTGCGACTGCGCCACGCCCTTGAGGCGATTGTCGATCTGATACTCCAGCAGGTCACCAGCCTGAGACAGCAGGTCGGCCTTCACCAGACGCCGCGCCAGGTTGCGGATCATCTCATCGCCGCGCGCGCCCGGCGGCGTCAGCTGCTGGTAGTCGTAAAACAGCGACAGCGCATCCACGTCCTCCAGCTGGTCGGCGCCGCCATCGAGATAGAGCTGGCCGAACTGCTTTTGCGCTTCATCAAGCAAGGCCGCGATGGAGTCGTTCTCCGGGTAGTAGGCCACGGCCTGGCGCACCACCTCGAACCCTTCCCGATACTTCTTGTTGCGGAAGTGGAGCTCGGCGAGGAGCTTGGACATGTCCGCTTCCAGCCGATTGCCACGCCACATCATTGCTTCGGCAGCGAGCGTCGCGCTGGCCTTTTCGAGATCGACCCGATCCTCCTGGTTGAGCACCAAAAGGGTTCGATAGACCGCCTCAGCCCGCGTCGGCCGCACGTCCTCGCCGATCACCTGACCATAGGCGTCGAGGGCCTCGGTCAGGCGCCCATCGAGTTCAGCTAAACGCCCCTCGAGCAGCTGATAGGTACTGATGTCCTCGGCATCGAGCTTGGCGAATTCGACGCGGCCCAGCAGGCGGGTGGCGAGTGCCATATCGCGCGTCTCGATCGCTGCCCGGCTCCCGGCTAGGAGGAAGCGTGACCGAACCCAGGCAGGATAGGAGTCGAGCACACCCTCGGACGCGATGGCGTCGAGCCGTCCGCCGGCATAGTCGCCGGCTTCCGTGCGGGCAATGGCGCGCCACATGACCCCGTCGACTTCGTCATCATAGGCGCCGGAGGTGAGGATTTCGACAGCATCGTCGGGACGATAAGCACCAACCGCCGCCACGGCCTTGAGCAGGTCGACCTTCTTGCGGAATTCCTCGAACTTGAGGTCCTGGCTCAGAACGTCGAGCACCCCGACGGCCTCATGGGCAAAGCGATTGGCGATCAGCAGTTCCGCCAGGTCCATGCGCGCCACGTCGCGCAGGCGCCCGTCACCGTCGGCAGCCCGGCTGATCAGTTCTTCCTGTTGCCTGACAAAGCCCTCGGGGTCCTCGCTCGCCGCGGCGATAAGGTCGAGATAGGAGGTGCGGGAGATCGATGGCGCCTCGGCATCCGCCGGCCGCCCCGCAACCACGTCCGACAGCGTCAGTCCGGACTCGGTGCGCAGGACTGCGTCCTTGCCCTCGATCGAGACCTGCAACTCGTCATCGCCGCGACCACCAGCCCCTGCACCGAGCGCAGCGCCGTGAAGTCCACGTAGGAATAGCTACGAGACGCGCCGCGCGAGGGCGGATACGCCGTCACCACCGTCAAAAGATCGCCGACGTCCGGATCGCGGAACTGATGCACCTTAGCCGGCCGCTCAAGATCGACATGCATCTCGAAACGCCCTTCCCGGTCACGCACGCGGTTGAGTGACAGCGGCTCGGTCGGATTGAGCAGCACATCGCCCAGAGAAAGCACCCAGGAGCGCCCTTCCGATCCCAGTGTAGCCAGCCGCTCGGCCGAGAGATCGATCCGCACCACCTCGGCATCACCGGCCGGGATCACCTCGAACTTGTCGGCGATCATCGACAGTGCCTCGGAGGAGGCCGGGGCGTTGATGACGGTGGACGTATCAAACAGCAGCCAGACAGTATCGGCGCGCCGGAAGACGGCCGCTGCCGTATCCTGCTCGAAGGGGAACGCCACCCGCACCGTCGATCCGACGGTCGAGATTACCGGCGTCAATGATGTCTGCGGATGCCCCGCACTATCATGCTCAGCGTCGGCGGCGTGCTCATCGCCATGCGCCGCCTCGTCAGCGAGAAGCTTGGCCTCCTGCTCGGCCTTGAGCTTTTCGGCCGCCGCGATGGCTTCCTCCAGGCCCCGCTCGCGCGAGATATCGATGTCGAGCACGTAGTTCTGCGGTGAGCTGGTGTAAAAGCGCGGTGTAACCCCTGGCGCCACTCGGAACGTGACAGCCGAACCGTCAGCCGTTACGGCATTGAGGACGCTCTTGAGTTCCTCGGGCATGTCCGCCTTGATCGCATAAAGGTCGATCGGCACGGGCCACTCAAAATCGATCGTCGCTGCCTCGCCGTTGACCGCAAATTTCGCCTTGGTGTCGACGTTCCAGGTGAACTCGACCCGGAGGAAGGTCGGGTTGCGGCCGACGCGCAGCGTGGCAACGGGCTGGAGCCGTTTGGCATCCTCAGCCTTGCGCTTCTGCTCGGCAAGCCGCTCGGCCTCCTTGGCGCGGTTGGCGAGGTCGGCAATCACCTCTTCGGGCAGCGCCGGCGGCAGGCCCTGCCATGACGTCGGCATCAGGTCGACGAAGAGCTTTTCAGCTGCTTCCATGTGATTGATATTGAGGGCCGTGCGCAGGCCGAAGCGGACGCCGCGGCTGTCGGGGTCCACGCGCGCCACGGAGATATACTCGGGCAGCGCCACTGAAACGTCCGGCAGCAATAGCTTGATCGGTTCCGTGAACTCGATGGCCAGCACGCCGTTCTCGTATTTTACCGAATATTCCGGCAGGTCGTTGCGGCCGGGAAAACTTAGCACAAGCCGGCCGTAACCGGCCTCGGCGGTGACATGTAGCTGCGCCTCGTCTTGCGCCATGGCAAACGCCGGCCACAGGCCGATGACGGCCAGAATGGCAAGTCGCAGCAGCACATTCAGTGCCTGCGTCCAGCGTCCAAGGTGCTCATTCATTGCCGGCTTCTGCCCGCCCGTCGCTTCAACACGGGCAACCATAGGTCGAGCGGGCTTAACGTCTGGCTAACCCAGCCACCTAAACACCGGCCAACTCAGGCGATTACTGCCCGACGATCTGCGGTAACGCCGCGATATCCTCGGCCGTGACGGCAACCGTCGGCTCGGTCGGCGCTATGGCCATCGCGGTGGTCAGGTCCTTGGCTTTGATCGGATCCATCTTGGCCATGATCGGCGCCATCTTGCGCGGGTTCATCGCCACCGCGACGCGCAGCAGCGTGTTGATGTCGAGCTCGTTAAAGATCGCCGCCGCTTCCTTGGGCTTCATGGTCTCGTACATGGCGACGACCGACTTGAATTGTGCTTCCTCGCCGCTCTTGGCCTGGTCAACAGAAGAGTCGATCGCGCCTTGTATCTGCTCGAGCAGAGCCGACTTCTCGTTGATGCGCTTTTCGGCAGCATCGACCAGCGCCATGCGCAGGGCGAGTTCTTCTTCGCGCTTGTCCAGTTCGGTGCGCCGTTCACCCAGCCGCTCCAGCACCGCGGCCTCGCTGGACTCGCTGCCAGCAACTGGAATCAGCTTGCCTTCAGGACCCATCATCATCGGTATGGCATCGCCCTCGGCCGTCACCTGGGCCGGCTCGCACGGATCTGCCGCAGCTGCGTCGGAGGAATGTCCTTCTGCATCTGCAGCGGGCGCAGCATCAGTGGGGGCTGCCGCCCCATCGACAGTAGCTGCCGTCGCATCGACCGGCGGGCAGGCAACAGCTTCGTCGCCGGCAGACGCCTCCTCAGAGCCGTGCTCAGCGCTGGCATCGCCTTTGGCCGACGCTTTGCCGCCATGACCATCGCCGGCGGCCGCCTCATCCTCAAGCGACATGGTCGGGGATGAGTCTTCGGCCGTCGGCGAGGAGTCGCTCATGGTATGGTCGGTCAGCGTCGCCGACCCGTCGCCGCCTTCTGCCGGAGCTTCTCCACCGCCGCCGCTGGAGTGTCCACCGCCTTTATCACCGCCGCCGCCGCCAGCGGCCTGCACACTTGTCGTGCCAATGAGCACGTAGCCACCGTTGGTCACCAGGCCAATGCCCTTAAAGACCAGCAGTGCCGCAGCGGCAAAGATAACGATCGGCAGCAGGCGGATTGTCTTCATGCGGCGTTTCCGCTGATCCGCGGTCGCATCGCCAGTTGCTGCAGCGCCGAGTGCAGCTTGCCCTCGACGGGCTTGGCTTCAGGCACTTTGGGCTCAGGTACCGCCGATGACCCGCCGGTGCTGCGTGCCATGGTTGTGATCTTGGCGATCTTGTCCATGATCTGCTGGCCGGCATTGACGTGATTGGCGAGTTCGACGCCAAACTTTTCCGCTTCCTGCAGCCGTCCCTGCAGCACGGTATCGGCTTCGATCGCAGCCGTCTTGAGCTCGGTGACCGCGGCGTTGGCGAGCGAGGTCGCCTGCACCAGATCCGCCACCATCTTGCGCAACTGGTCGCGGTCCGAATGCAGCCGCTTCAGCCGCTGGTTGAGGACAATGCAGTACCCGATCGTCGTCGCCAAAAGAATGGCGACAGCTGTTTCGACAACAATGCCAAGCGGCATCCCAAACATCACCTGTTCTCCTGCGTTTCGTCCAACGCTTCGAAGGCCGCCATCGTGACCTTGGGCGGATTAAGGGGGCGCGACACGCGCACCGAGACATGATTGCCGATATGCCCCATGATCGCTTCGGTGAGCTCGACATCGCCGCAGCGCAGCTTGATCGGATCGCTCGGCGAACGGTCGAACATCACGGTGTCACCCGGCTGCAGGCTCAGCACCCGGCTGAGCGGCAGTTGCACCTCGTGCAGAATGGCTTCTACATCGACATCGGCAGCGTAGATTTCGGTGGCAAGATGGCCTTCCCAGATCGGGTCGCGGCCAAACTTCTCGCCCATATACATCTGCAGCAGCTGCTCGCGGATCGGCTCGATCGTCGCGTAAGGCAGCAGCATCTCCACCTTGCCGCCGCGATCGTCCATCTCGATCCGCAGCTCAATCAGGATGGCGGCGTTCGCCGGGCGCGAAATCGCGGCAAAGCGCGGATTGGTCTCCAGGCGCTCGATCTTGAAATGCACTGGCGTCAGCGGCTCGAAGGCCTTGTGGGTATCGTCAAGGATCACCTCGATCATCCGCTTGGCCAGCGCCAGCTCGATGGTGGTGTAGGGACGGCCCTCGACCCGGATCGTGCCACCGACACGGCGGCCGCCCAAGAGCACGTCGATCATCGAATAGATGAGCGCGCTATCGACCGTCAGCAGCCCGAAATTGTCCCACTCTTCAGCCTTGATGACAGTCAGGATGGCGGGAAGCGGGATGGAATTGAGGTAGTCGCCGAAGCGCACCGAGGAGATCGACTCCAACGACACTTCGACATTGTCCGAGGTGAAATTGCGCAGCGACGTCGTCGTCAGCCGCACCAGCCGGTCGAAGACGATTTCGAGCATCGGCAGGCGTTCATAAGAGACCAGCGCCGAGTTGATCAGCGCCTGCACGCCAGTCAGTTCGACATTGCCACCCGCGTTGGCGTCAAAGCCGAGCAGGCTGTCGATTTCGTCCTGGTTGAGCACGCGGTCCACGGCGTCGCCTTCGCCGTCGCCCCCACCGCCCTCGAGCATGGCGGCCCACTCGGCCGACATCTCGGCGTCGCTGCTCTCTTCCTCGGTCGCTTCGGCAATGTCAGCGCCCGCGCCCAGAGCCTCATCGAGGTTCCAGTCGTCCGAGAGCTTGTCCTGGTCGCTTGGCCCAGCCATTACTGCACCAGGATTTCCTTGAACAGAATGCTGTCGATCTGTGCCGGATAGATGGCCACGTTGACGCGGCGGCGCAGCTCTTCCTTCAGCCTGTAGATGCCTGCCGATCCCTCGAGGTCGCTCTTGCGCAGCTCGCGCAGGTAGACCTGAAAGGCATCCACCACCTTGGCGAGCCGCGGCTGGATCTCGACCATGACCTCTTCGCTGGCCACTTCGAGCGCGATGGTGAGCTTCATGAAGCCCCCGCCCTGCCCGTCCGACTTCAGGTTCACTGTCATCGCCGGGAGGTTGAAGATGAAGCCCTCATGGTGGACTTCTGCGGCGGCGTGTTCTTCGGTCGCGGCATCCTTGCTGCCCGAGAACAGCAGGAAATAGGCCGCAGCGCCGCCACCGATGACCAGGAACGCTGCCGCCCCGGCGATCACCATGATCGGCAGCTTCTTCTTGGCCTTGCCTTGTGTGGCTTCGCCATCGAGTTCCGCTTCAGCGGCCATTCCACAAACCCCAGGGCAACCGAACGATTCCGGCCGTTCCCAATGCTATGCCGTCCGGTGGTTAACGATTGGTTACGACCCGCTCCAAACCGGCACAAATTGCCGGGCAAGTCTTGCCGGGCAACAGGCTTTTCCCACCCCGTCCTTTCTACCTGACCTTCGCCAAGCCTCTGATTTTATTCAATTGTCGAGTTTGGCACGGTTTCTGCAATGAGAGTGGCGAACCGCAACGGCTTGGGGAAGTCAGGGTGGTTCGGGGAATAACGGGGACGACGTGCAATGGAAAATGCACAGCTGATCTCGCTTTCGCGCCAGGTGGCGCTGCGGCGGCAGATGGATGTGGTGGCGAACAACATCGCCAACATCAATACGACGGGCTTCAAGCGCGAACAGCTCCTCTTTGAGGACTACCTGATGCCGGTCGCCTCCGACCGCGACTTCGCTTACCCGGACCAGCCGCTGCACTACACCGACGACTGGGCAACCATCCACGACATGCAGAACGGCGCCATCCAGCTCACCGGCAATCCGCTGGATGTGGCGCTCGAAGGCGATGGCTTCCTCACCGTCCAGACCCCCGCCGGCGAGCGCTACACCCGCTCAGGCGCGCTGCAGCTCAACAATGCCGGCGTGCTGGTCGATCTTTCCGGCAACCCGGTGCTGGCCGATGGCGCACCAGTGCAGTTCGACGCTTCCGATACCGACATCATGATTTCCGCCACCGGCGCGATCTCCACCAGCAATGGCGGCAAGGGCCGCCTGCAGGTCGTCGAGTTCGCCTCGCCGCAAGAACTCGTCCGCGAGGGCAACAACCTCTACTCGGGCGGCACGCCAACCGCTGCCGTCGACACCAGGGTGGTGCAGGGCGCCATCGAGAAATCCAACGTCTCCGGCGTCGCCGAGATTACCGAGATGATCCGTGTCCAGCGCGCCTACGAAAGCCTGGCGAGCACCATGCAGAAGCAAGACGAACTGCGACGCAGCGCTATCCAGCGCCTCGGCGAAGTAAGCGCATAAGGAGACCAGAATGAAAGCTCTCTACATCGCATCGAGCGGCATGGCGGCGCAGGAGCGCAACGTCGAAGTCATCTCGAACAACATCGCCAACATGCGCACCACTGGCTACAAGAAGCAGCGCGCCGAGTTCCAGGACCTGCTCTACCAGCAGATCCGCCGGTCGGGCTCCACGACCTCGGACCAGGGCACGGTGGTGCCGGCCGGCATCGAAATCGGCTCCGGCGTCAAGACTGCCGCCACACCGCGCGTCATGACCCAGGGCTCGGTCTCGCCGACCGAGAAGGAACTCGACATCGCCATCTCCGGCGAAGGCTACTTCCCGATCACTCTGCCAGATGGCCGCACTGCCTACACCCGCGACGGCTCGTTCGAGCGTGACGACACCGGCCAATTGGTGACCGTCGACGGCTACACAGTCGATCCGGGCATCACCATCCCGGGCAACGCCACGGGCGTTTCGATCAGCGCCGACGGCATCGTAGAGGCTTATCTGCCGGGTGCCACCGCGCCGACCCAGTTGGGCCAGCTCCAGGTTGCCCAGTTCGTCAACAAGGCAGGCCTGCAGTCGTTCGGCCAGAACCTCTTTCTCGAGACCGCCTCGAGCGGCGCTGCCCAGACCGGCACGCCCAATCAGGATGGCCTGGGCAACCTGATGCAGGGCTACCTCGAAATGTCCAACGTCAACGCCGTCACCGAAGTCGCCGACCTGATTGCCGCGCAGCGCGCCTACGAGATGAACGCCCGCGTCATCTCAGGTGCCGACCAGATGCTGCAGGCGACGAGCCAGTTGCGCTGATAGGGAGAAGCTAGATGAACCTGATGAAAACCTTCGCCGTCGCAGCGCTCTTCGCCAGCCTTTCCACCTCGGTGCTCGCCCTGCCCTCGCTGCGCGAGAATGTCGTCGTCACCGCCGAGATCGTCACTGTCGGCGACATGTTCGACGACGCCGGCGCCTTGGCTGAACTCGCCATGTTCCGCGCTCCCAAGCCGGGCACCACTGGCATCGTCGATCTGGGTGCGGTAACCCACGCCGCCAAGATCATCGGTCTCACCGAATTCGAGAACGTCGGCATCGCCCGGGTTCGCGTCTCGCGCGCTGCCACCATCATCGACCAGACCACGCTTGGTGAGCTGATCACCGACGACCTGATCAACCGCGGCATCGTCGCCAGTGACGTCACACCGCAGCTCTACTTCGACAAGTCCGACCTCAGCTTCAACGCCGAGGCTGTCGAGCAGCCAGTCCGTCTCATCAATGTGCGCTACATGCCCGGGTCGAGCAGCTTCGAGGCCCGCTTCGAGATCGCCGGCACCGACCTGCCGGTCGATGTCGCCGGCCGCATCGACCTGATGGTCGAGGCGCCGCATCTCGTCGCCCCGCGTCCGGCCGCACCATTCTCACCCCCGGCGACATCGAGATGAAGATGGTGCCGCTCAAGTATGCCGAGACCACCGGCGTTGTCGGTCTCGACCAGCTGGTCGGCAAGCAGCTCGACCGGCCGGCTCGCGGTGGCCTGATGCTCCGCGCCGGCGACGTCAGCGAGCCGCTGGTCGTGCAGCGCAACCAGATGGTGACTGTGTACCTCCGCAGTGAACTGATGACGCTCTCGGTCAAGGGCCAGGCGCTCAACAGTGCGTCCATCGGCCAGCCGGTGCAGGTGCTCAACACCGTCTCCAAGAAGATCCTCAACGGTACGGCTCTGCCCAATGGCGGCGTCGAAATGACCTCTACCCTCAACGTGGCGGGCCTTTAAGGCGCGACCGGAGTGACCACCATGCATAGCTTCAAACTCATTGCTTCCCTCGCCCTCATCACCCTGCTCGCTGGCTGCTCGACCATGGATCGCCTGGCCTCCGTCAATCAAGCGCCCAAGCTGACCGCCATCGCCGACCCGACGGCCAAGCCTGGCTACCAGCCGGTCAACATGCCGATGCCGCAGGTGGTCGCCGCCTCGTACCAGCCGAACTCGCTGTTCTCCAACGAGGCACGCGGCTTCTTCAAGGACCAGCGTGCCCACAAGATCGGCGACATCCTGACTGTCATGGTGACGATCGACGACAGCGCCAAGATCTCCAACTCGACCGGCCGCAGCCGCTCGTCGGAAAGTTCGGGCAGTGTCGGTGGCGTGCTGGGATCGATCTTCAACAAGCAGACCCCGCTGGTTGATGTGGACGCCACCGGCGAGATCAACACTGCCGGCTCGCTGTCCGACAGCGGCAACGGCTCGGTGAACCGGTCGGAAGCGCTCGAGACCCAGGTCGCGGCCGTCGTTACGCAGGTGCTCTCGAACGGCAACCTCGTGATCGAAGGTCGTCAGGAAGTGCGCGTCAACTTCGAAGTCCGCGACCTTATCGTCGCTGGCATCGTCCGCCCCGAGGACATCCACGCCGACAACACCATCCCGTCGAGCAAGATCGCCGAAGCCCGCATCTCCTACGGCGGCCGCGGTCAGATCACCGATGTGCAGCAGCCGCGCTACGGCCAGCAGATTGCCGATGCCATCATGCCCTTCTAGGGCACTCCAGTCCCCGCCGGTCACGCGTTTCCCCCATTCGGCGTGATCGGCATCAGGCAGGTTCCAGAAGGAAGTTGCCCACCAGGGGCGCAGTCTCCCCGGCTGCGCCCCTTCCCCATTGGTAGCGAGTAGTTGGGAGCGAATGGCCAATAGGGAAAGGGGTGACCCAGACCTCCCTATTCGCTACTCACTACTGGCTACTCACTACTCGCCCCGAGGACCACATGACCAACTCAGCTTTCGACAAACTCGACGCCCTCGGCAAAAGGCTCGAAGCGCTCGACCACGCCCAGTCCATGCTGTTCGTCGACGAGGCAGTGAACATGCCCTCGGGCGGTGGGGAAAAGCGCGCCGAGGCGATGTCGGTGCTCGCCGGCATGCAGCACGAGATGGCGACGGCTCCCGAGATCGCCGATTGGATCGGAGCTGCCGAAACCGAAGACCTCGACGACATGCAGCGCGCGGCGCTGCGAGAGTTCCGTCGCAGCTATACCAACGCCACCTGCCTGTCGTCCGACTTCGTCAGCCGGCAGGTCAACGCCCGCATTCGCTCCGAGCAGCTCTGGCGCGAACTCCGCCCCTCGGGCGACTGGAAGGGCTTCCTTCCCGCCTTCGAAGGCATCGTCGCCACGGTGCGCGAGGAAGCGCAGTTGCGCGCCGACGTGCTCGGCCTCGCGCCCTATGACGCGATGATGGAACAGTACGATCCGGGCAATCGCACCGCCGATATCGATCCGGTGTTTGCTGACCTCAAGACCTTCCTCAAGGACTTCGTCCCCAAGGCGCTGGCACACCAGGAGGCCAAGCTGAGCGCCCGGCCGTTGAAGCCGCTCAACGCCCCCTTCCCCATCGACAAGCAGAAGGCCCTCGGCCTCGCCATGATGGAAGCGCTGGGCTTTGACTTCGAGCATGGTCGGCTCGACATCTCGCATCACCCGTTCTGCGGCGGCGTCCCTACCGACGTGCGCATGACCACCCGCTACACCACTGCCGAATTCCTGTCCTCGCTGATGGGCATCCTGCATGAGACAGGCCACGGCCTCTACGAGCAGGGACTGCCAAAGGCCTGGTCGCACTGGCCGTTGGGCAAGGCGCGTGGCATGGCGATTCACGAGAGTCAGAGCCTCTTTGTTGAAAAGCAGATCGCCCGCTCGCCTGCCTTCTGGGAATGGGCCATGCCGCATGTGCGCGAGCATCTGGGCGCCGACGCCATCGCCGGCTGGGCGCTCGAGGACATCCTCGCGCACGTGCACCTGATCGAGCGCGGCTTGATCCGCGTCGATGCCGACGAGGCCACCTACCCGCTGCACGTCATCCTGCGCTACGAGATCGAAAAGGACCTGGTGAGCGGAGCGCTGGCGGCGCGTGACGTTCCGGAAGTCTGGGACGCCAAGATGCGCGAGTATCTGGGATTGTCGACCATCGACAATCCCAAGGATGGCCCGATGCAGGACGTGCATTGGCCAGGCGGCGCCATCGGCTACTTCCCGAGCTACACGTTGGGGGCCCTGATCGCTGCCCAGCAATGGGTGGCGATCGAAAAGGCGCAGCCCACGGTCGAGGACGATTTGCGCTACGGCCGCTTCGTTGGCGTCAACGACTGGCGGCGCGACAACATCTGGTCACAGGCCTCCCGCTGGTCGACGCCGGACCTGCTACAGAGGGCCACCGGCGAAAAGCTCAACGCTACGCACTTTGCCCGCCACCTCGAGCGCCGCTATCTGAGCTAGCGGCAGGTCTCGCGGAGTGTGGTTATCCCTGCGAGCGCTTCGGTCAGGCGGAAGTTGACGTTGAGCGAGCGCTGCCGCACCGGCGTCATCCGCACCTTGAGCGTCGTGCCGCCATTGAGCGTATCGAGAAACGCCGCCGTATCGCGCGCGGCGCCGAAGGACAGCGACTGATTGTCGTCAGACGCCCGCATGGTTCGCACCTGTGTCGGACCCTGGTCTACCTGCAACGTCACGGGCGCGATGTCGCCCGTTGCCGACATCAGTTGGCCGGCAAAACTGAACCGCACTTCGGGCGATCCGCTGACGCAGGTAAAACTGAGGCTCGCCGGTGCCCGTCCGCTCGGACGCGCGGGGATCAGTTGCTCGGACTCGAGGACAATCGCGCCCTCGACGACTGGTGGAGCACCGCTGCGAAATACATTGTCATAGCAGACAAGCCGCTGCGCATCGTCGCCGATGGTCGCGCAGCTCTCGCCCGTCTCCTGCCCCAATCCCGGTGCGGCCCAGAGGGTCGCCACCAGCATCCCCAGTATCAGCTTTGCGCCTGTGTTCATGCGATCCAATATCGTGGGTCCCGAGCGCGATTGCTAGTCCAGCGGCGGGATGCCGCGCCGGGAAACTGACGAACTGAGATCATGGGGTTCTGCACCGTTACGGGTCAATCGCTCGACAGTGTTTCTTCAGGCGGCGGTGGCGGCGAAGAATAGGTTCTCGTCGTCATCCCCAGATTTTGGAAGCGCGGGCTTGCCCGTAGCCAGTCCTGCAGCCTCTGAGTACGGAAGCTCCACCTTCGCCAATCGGACGTGCCATTGAGGACTCCTATCGCCATGTTGCCTGCCAGGATGTCGAAGTCTCTGGTCTGGGAATCGTCCCGTTCCTCAACGCGGTCGAGAAGATGGGCAATCGCCGGGATCGCAGACGGTCCAAGACTTTCGAGGTAGTAGAGATCCAGCGGCTGACCTTTGCCGCCCAGATCGCGGCTGTTCTCCACGTTGAACTGCGCAATGATCGCGGAAAAATCGATAAGGGCACAGACAAAGAGCGTCAGACCCAGCG
Organism: Devosia sp.; assembly: GCA_015657675.1. Classification (GTDB taxonomy): domain Bacteria; phylum Pseudomonadota; class Alphaproteobacteria; order Rhizobiales; family Devosiaceae; genus Devosia_A. The sequence continues at coordinate 36,593 of JACDQI010000107.1, read as the reverse complement.
ACACCAGGTTGCTGCTGACAAGCCAGGCGTTGGAGCGGCGCCAGACGATGCGGAGCAGTATCAGCACCAAGCCGATGGCGACCAGTCCCATCCAGACGCCGGCAGCGATCCGCATCTCGGTCAGCGAATAGACCTGCACATAAAGGTCGAGCCGCAGGATGGATGAAATCACCAGCAGTACGTTCTGGCCAATCCAGACATAGACCAGCCGGCGGATGAGCACCGAGTTCTGGGCTGGCCCACTAGGGCGCAGCGCCACCAGCACAAAGGCCGCCGCCAGCAACGCCGTCGCGATCAGTGGATAGGCGCCACGATGCGCATAGTCCGCATAGCTGAGCCCGTCTGGCAGCCGAACCCCACCCCAGAGGTATAGCGCGTCCATTACGGTCTGCACCGCAAACAGCAGGTTGAAGACGATCAGCGACCGCAGGATCGCCGCCTGACCGAAAAGCAGGCTCTCTGCCTTCGGCAGCTTTGGCCCCTGGATGGCCGCCTCTTTCGCCCATGTCAGGAGACGCGGTCGCAAAAGCGGCCAGGAGACCCCGGCCAGGACCACCCAGAGTGCGATCCGAAAGGGGTGCAGCAGCTCGATGCCTACGTCAGGACGAATGAATCGCAGCAGGTCCTCGATGACCGGGTTAGCCGCCGCGAAGAGGAGCAGGAACGCCCCCGCGAACACCGCCGGAACGATCCAGATCACCAGCGTCCGCAGTATGCGACCATGCACGCCCTTCCAGACATCGCCAGTGAGCAGCCCCACGCCATCGCCCAGTAGCCGGAACGGCGCCAGCACAGCAAAGCGAACGAGCGTTGCCCCAAACCCCTCGAAGTTTCGCGGCAGGTGGTGCGATGTCGCCAGCGCCAGCAGCGTCGTGCCGGTCAGCGCAACGAGAAAACCAAGCAGCGATGGTGCCTCCACCAGCGGCAACAGGCTGCAAAGGAAGAGTATGAGGGAAAGCAGAACCGCGCGGCTGCGGAGCCGGGCGCGGCGCAGCCAGATGACTGCAACGCCCGCTACAAGAAAGAGCAGGGCCAGTCCAACACCCGGCGGGTAGACCTGCCAGATAACGAGGTCGCCCAGGATCACGAGCGCGACCATTGCCACAACGGCTTTCGCGCCGCGTCCCCAACGTGGAGCGGAAGCGGAAGGGGCAGAGAGGAGTTCAGTCAATTCGGCCTCGCCTTTCGCCCCCGCGATGACACGCCATCAGCGACAGGCCGACGCATTCAGCGTCCTCCCATCCCCGAACTGAAGCTGCCGCACGATTTGGGCGAGATCGCGATGCCGTGATCGGCATCAAGGTATTTTCTGCAACCCAAAAGGAAAGGCCCGCATGGAGCGGGCCTTTCAAACTTGTCGGCGTTATTCGTCGCGGTAGACTTTTTCGCGACGCTCGTGGCTTTCCTGCGCCTCAAGGCTGAGCGTGGCGATCGGCCGTGCATCGAGCCGGGCGATCCCGATCGGATCGCCGGTCTCCTCGCAATAGCCGTAGGTCCCCTCGTCGATCCGCTTAAGCGCCGCATCGATCTTGGCGATCAGCTTGCGTTGGCGGTCGCGCGTCCGGAGCTCAAGCGCCCGGTCGCTTTCTGACGACGCCCGGTCGGCCATATCAGGATGGTTCTGGCTTTCTTCCTGGAGGTTTTCCAGCGTCTCGCGGCTCTCGCGAAGGATTTCGTCCTTCCACGCTTCCAGCTTCTGCCGGAAGTACTCCCGCTGGCGCGGGTTCATAAACGGCTCGTCTTCTGTGGGCCGGTATTCAAGAACTTCAGCGGATGACATTGCTTACTCGACTCCGACATACCCCTAGGCGCGCCTTATAGTTCCGTCGCCGGAGCCGGGCAAGCGGTGAACTGCGGGGTCATTAATTCGTCACAGGACCGGAGATTGAGCGGCCTTACGCCGTCGGAAACAGCCCGCGCTTGGCGAGTTCGACCCGGGCCCTGAGCTCGATGTCGTCGAGCAGACCATCCAGACCCGGTTCGCTGCGCTCCCGCGCCTCGCCGATCAGGGTCATGAGCTGCTTCAGTCGGTCCTCCCCGACATTGCCGACCAGCAGATCGGCCTTAAGGCTTTCGAGCGTGTCGAGCAGTTGCTGGCCGCGCCGCACCAGCTTCCTTTTCTTGAGCAGCGGATCCTCGACCGACTGCAGCGCCAGCAACGAGCCAATGTCCTGCGTGGCTGATGCCTGAGACATCGGGGTGGCACGCTGCGTCTGCGATCCGTCATTGACATGGAATGGGACGCCAGAGCTCGTCCGTCCCGCCGCCCCGCGGGATCCGATGGCGCCTGCTCTGATGGTGTCGATGCGCACGGTGGACTCAATTCCTTCACTACCCGGCAAAATCTGCCGTCAGCCGTTAATAGTCCGTTAATGAACCCGGCAGGAATTGCTCCTCAGCCTGGCACCCCGCCCTTATCGCACTCGCCAAAACCCTGATCTTGCTGGATTTTCCCAAACTGGCACGGTTCTCGCATTTACCTTGCCGAGTGCCGCGCCATGGGGATGGATCGGCCAGACCGGGGACTAGGAATGAACTTACGGCTCGTCAAACATCTGATTGCCGCCGCGCTCGTCGCGACCTCGCTGCTCACGCCGTTCAGCTCACTATCGGCCGCCAGCGCCCGCATCAAGGATGTCGTGGATATTGAAGGCATTCGCGACAACCAGCTGGTCGGCTACGGGTTGGTCGTCGGCCTTAACGGCACTGGCGACAGCCTCAACAATTCGCCCTTCACCAAGCAGAGCCTGCAGGCCATGCTTGAACGGCTGGGCGTCAACACCCGCGGCGAGAACATGCGCACGGCAAATGTTGCCGCCGTCATGGTCACCGCCAACCTCCCCGCCTTTTCCACCCAGGGCAGCCGGCTCGACGTCAATGTCGCAGCCCTCGGCGACGCCAAGAGCCTGCAGGGCGGCACGCTGCTGGTGACGCCGCTGCTCGGCGCCATGGTGAGGTCTATGCCATCGCCCAGGGGTCGGTAACGATCAACGGCTTCAAGGCCTCGGGCGACGCGGCCACCATCATTTCCGGCGTTCCCACCACCGGACGGATTTCCTCGGGCGGCCTCATCGAGCGCGAAATCGGCTTTTCGCTCGGCGCTCAGCGCTCGCTGCGGCTGGCGCTGCGCAACCCCGACCTGACGACGGCGCGTCGCATCGCGCTTTCGATCAACGACTTCATCGGTTCGCCCGCCGCCACGCCGGAGGATCCGGCAACGGTCCGCATCAACCTGCCCTACGGCTTTAACGGCAATATTGTTGACCTGCTGACCGACATCGAACAACTCGTCGTCGACACCGACCTGCCCGCCAAGATTGTCATCGACGAAAACTCCGGCATCATCGTCATGGGCCAGGACGTTCGAGTGTCCACGGTTGCCGTGGCGCAGTCGAACCTCACGGTGACCATCGCCGAGAACCCGACAGTCGTGCAGCCAGAACCGCTCAGCCTCGGGCAGACGGCCGTGCAGCCCGCCACCAACCTGCAGGTCACTCAGACCGACTCCAAGCTGGCCGTGGTGCCCACCACCGTGTCGCTGCAGGAACTGGTCGATGGTCTCAACGCGCTTGGCATCAGCCCGCGCGACCTCATTGCCATCCTGCAGGCCATCAAGGCGTCCGGCGCCCTGCAGGCCGAGATCGAGGTGCTTTGATGTCCAACCTGATCAGCGGCTTCACCCGTCCGCCGGAAAAGCCACTCCCGGCCAATATCGACAGTCTCAAGGCGCAGGCCAAGGAACTCGAAGGCGTGTTCCTCAATACGCTGCTCAAGGAAATGTTCTCGGGCATCAAGACCGACCAGGAGAGCTTTGGTGGCGGTTTTGCCGAAGAAACCTGGCGCGGCATGCAGTCCGAACAACTTTCCAACCAGATTGCCGAAAACGGCGGCCTCGGCATTGCCGACTCCCTGCTCAGCGACCTGATCGCCATGCAGGAAGCGTCCCAGAAATCCGTTCCTGCCTCTTCCATTGGAGCCTATCGATAATGTCCGCCGCTCAACGCCTCGCTGAATTGGACAATCTGCCTGGACGTGAACTGGTGGGACGGGTGGAGACGACGCTGACCGCGCTCGTTACCATCATGAACCAGGAAACCACCCTGCTCCGCGCCGGCCACGTCAAGGATGCCAGCCAGCTGACGTCCGAAAAGACGAGGCTCGCCCAGGATTATGTTGGCCTCTCCCGCTCGGTGCAAAGACAACTGGTTCGTCTGCGCGCCGAAGTGCCGGCCGAACTGGCCCGCCTGCGCGGCGGCCACGAACGGCTTGCCACCCAGATGGCGGAGAACTTGCGCGTCATCGCTACGGCCAAGGACGTGACCGAGTCTATCCTCACGGAGGTCGCCGATACCATCGGCGCGCAGAACCGCACCCGCACCTATGGGGCGTCCGGACAGATGCAGCCCAATTCGGCGAACACCTCGGCACGCGGCATCGCCATCAACCGCGCCCTCTAGTCGTTCGCAATTTGATGCAAATGCAAGCGCCGGCCTGAACGCCGGCGCAATTGCTTTGGGTCATCGTTTCATCCAGGAGGCCAAGGAAGGCCAGACGCCGTGGTTTCACCCGACGTCGAAAAGGATGGAAACGATGAGCGCCAGGATCGCGCCAGAATCGATTGGAGCTGTTGCTCCGGTTGCCGAATACCGGCAGCCGGCGTCGGCGTCCAATGCGACGTCCGTTTCCCGCCCTCCCCCTGCGGCAAGTTCCTCCGACACTGGCCTCGACAGATCCGCCAGTCCCGCGCGCCCCGAGAAGTCGGACGCCGAGCGGCGTTCGGCCCCGGTGCCCCCCATGCCTCCCCTGGAACAGCCCGGCGCCGACTATGTCCGCGCCGTGATCTCGGGCGCCCTCGCGCCGCGTCCCACTTCGGCACAGGAGCTGTTCGCCCGAGTCGGCACCAGCTGGACGCCCCCCGAGTCGGAGTACCGCCTCACCGAGAAAATCGCCTGATCGGGCGTTAATTCATTTTTCTGTAACGCAGGGCAAATTGTGCCGGTTCGGCACATTTTGCCCACGCTCGTTTTCCGACGTTTTTTCAACCACATAGGCGGATGGTCGGCAGCTTTTGCCAGTTGCCGCAACGCAAAATTAACTGCGTTTGGTCGCGCCTTGTTAACCATTCTTAAGACTCTGGAAGGTTAACTTTCTCTCACTCTCAGGACGAGACCAAAGCTAGTCAAAGCCATAAGGATCATTAGCAAATGGCCGATATCAACCTCTCGCATGCGGTTCGATCGACCTCCTGAGCCTTCAGTCTACCGCGGCCAACATGGCCAAGACCCAGGAACGTCTTGCCACTGGCTTGAAGGTAAACTCGGCTCTCGACAACCCGACCAACTTCTTCACAGCCTCTGCCCTCAACAGCCGCGCTGGCGACATGGCCAACCTGCTCGACTCTATGTCGAACGGTATCAAGACCATCGAAGCGGCCGACAACGGCATCAAGTCGATCGTCAAGACGGTCGAGACGATGCAGTCGACGCTCCGTCAGGCGCGCCAGGACAAGTCGTTCAAGTCCGAATCTTACTCGATCGCTCTGGGTGGTTCGCCCTCTGGCACCGAGGACATCGAGTTTACCGGCGGCGCTGTGGGTGCAACCGCCGTCAAGGTCGGTCTGACCGATTCCAAGGCCGTACTGACCGCTGCCTCCAACTACGCCAACCTCGACTTCGACCAAGCTGGCGATAACGTGACCTTCAGCATCGCGCAGAATGGCGGTTCCGCCATTGCTGTAAAGATCGAACAGGGCACGAACGCTGAATCGCTGAAGATCACTGTTGGCTCGACCGTCACCGACAACATCGCGACCGTCGATCGCACGGCCGTGACTGGTGCCGAAATGGCCACCGCTCTGACCACCGCTTTCGACGCGGCGGATCTGTCGATAGACGTGGCGGGTGCCACGGGCTCGAAGCTCACCTTCACGTCCGAAACCGCTACCGACCCTGCCACTTCGTCCATCGCCATCACTGGCGCTGCTGTTGCGAACGGCGGTGGTGGTACGCCACTGGCATTGGCAGACTTCGGCTTCGCCGCAGCGGGTGCTCTGACCCAGACGGGCCATGAGGCCAAAACCGTCGACGAGATCGTTTCCCAGATCAGTGCGACGGCTGCACTGACCGACAAGGTGCGCGCCACCAACGATAATGGCAGACTTCGTCTCGAGAACCTCTCGACTACCGAGCTGACGGTCACCGGCGTCACCTCGGGTGGCGTAGCCTCGGGCGGCGCGACATCGGACACAATCGGTCGAAACGACGTGCGGCGAAACCTCGTCACCCAGTTCAATGAACTGCGCGACCAGCTCGACAAATTCTCCGACGATGCCTCCTTCAACGGCATCAACCTGCTCCGTGGCGACAAACTCAAGCTGACCTTTAACGAGACCGGGTCGTCCACTATTGAGATTCAGGCCAAGGACGAAGCGGGCGTAGCGACGGCGATCAACAACACGAGCCTGGGCATCGACCTTGTCGTCGAGTCGGATTTCGACGCGGATGCGACACTCGATACAAAGCTGAGCGAACTGAAGGATGCTCTCGACTTCATGCGGTCGCAGTCGTCCTCGTTCGGCTCTAACCTGTCGATCGTGCAGAACCGCACGGACTTCACAAAAAATATGATCAATACCCTCGAAACCGGTGCGGCCAACCTGACCCTGGCCGATACCAACGAAGAAGCAGCAAACCTGCTCGCCCTGCAGACCCGCCAGCAGCTGTCCTCGACGGCTCTGTCGATGGCGTCGCAGGCCGACCAGGCCGTGCTGCGACTGTTCTAGGCCAGAATGGCCTGATTATTCGCCAGAAGGCAGGTCACCGGGAAGGCGGGCATTTTGCCCGCCTTCTTGTTTTTCAGGCGTCAAACAAGCGTCAATCCACCCAAAATCCGGCCACTCTCGAGCTCCGTTGCATTTTGGGACAGCCGTACACCATCCATTAACTCATTGAAAATGCTTCTAAATAAACGCCAGTTGCAAGGCTGGCATTAAGACTTCTTTACGTCTTGGCCGCAATATTGGCCCACGCGTCTCAGGAAGAGCCGCATCTTATTCGGAACCCAGAAAGGGACCACAAATGGACGTCAATCTCTCAAAGGCCGTTCGCCAGAACCTTCTCTCGCTGCAGTCGACCGCATCGTCGATGGCCGCGACCCAGAACCGCCTCGCCACTGGCCTCAAGGTCAACTCGGCTCTCGACAACCCGTCGAACTTCTTCACCGCCTCGGCCCTCAACAGCCGCGCCGGCGACATGGCCAACCTGCTGGACTCCATGTCCTCTGGTATCAAGACCATTGAAGCTGCTGACAACGGCCTGAAGTCGATCACCAAGACCGTCGAATCGATGCAGTCCACGCTCCGCCAGGCGCGCCAGGACAAGTCGTTCAAGTCGGAATCGTTCAGCATTGACCTCGGCAGCTCGCCGGCAGGCACCGAAGATCTCGAGTTCACCGGCGGCTCGGTGGGCGCGACGGCCGTCAAGGTCGGTCTGACCGACTCCAAGGCCGTGCTGACTGCAGCCTCCAACTATGCCAACCTCGACTTCGACGAAGCTGGCGATAACGTGACCTTCAACATCGCGCAGAATGGCGGTTCAGCCATTGCTGTTAAGATCGAGCAGGGCACGAACGCTGAATCGCTGAAGATCACCGTTGGCTCGACCGTCACCGACAACATCGCTACCGTCGACCGCACGGCCGTGACCGGTGCCGAAATGGCGACCGCTCTGACCACCGCTTTCGACGCGGCGGATCTTTCGATCGACGTGGCGGGTGCTACGGGTTCGAAGCTCACCTTTACGTCCGAAACCGCTACCGACCCTGCCACTTCGTCCATCGCCATCACCGGCGCTGCGATCGCCAACGGTGGTGCTGGTACGGCTCTGACGACGGCGAACTTCGGTTTTGCCGCAGCGGGCGCTCTGACCCAGACTGGCCATGAGGCCAAGACGGTTGACGAGATCGTCTCCGCAATCTCGGGTACCGCCGCCCTTGATGGCAAGATCCGCGCCACCAATGACAACGGCAAGCTTCGCATCGAGAACCTCTCGACGACCGACCTGACTGTCACCGGCGCCACTTCTGCCGGCTCGGTCACTGGCGGCTCCACCACCGACACCATCGGTGGCAACGACGTGCGTAAGAACCTGGTCAAGCAGTTCAACGAACTCCGCGATCAGCTCGACAAGTTCTCTGATGACGCTTCGTTCAACGGTATCAACCTGCTGCGCGGCGACAAGCTGAAGCTGACCTTCAACGAAACCGGGACTTCGACCATAGAAATCCAGGCCAAGGACGAGGACGGCGCGGCTACGTCGATCAACAATACCGAACTGGGTATTGTCTCGGCTGTCGACGCTGACTTCGACGCTGACGCCACGCTCGACACCAAGCTCGCCACCCTTGGTGACGCGCTGAACAGCCTGCGTTCGCAGTCGTCGACTTTCGGTTCCAACCTCTCCGTGGTTGAAAACCGTCAGGACTTCACCAAGAACATGATCAATACCCTCGAGACCGGTGCTGCCAACCTCACGCTGGCCGACACCAACGAGGAAGCAGCGAACCTGCTCGCTCTGCAGACCCGCCAGCAGCTGTCTTCGACGGCTCTGTCGATGGCCTCGCAGGCCGACCAGGCAGTGCTCCGCCTGTTCTAAGCCAGAAGGCTTTATTGATCCGATTGAAGGCGGGCTTCGGCCCGCCTTCTTCTTTTTTGGGCCGCCCTCCCCCTCCCGCAGACGAAGAAATTCGAGCATCGGCAAGCGGAAACGCGCATAATCGCCGCATCGGAATCAGATCGAGAGCCGCATCCAAATGTCATTGAAAGTCGAGCTCAAGCCTGGCGAGAAGCTGATCATCGGCAACTGCGTGGTCACCAACTCGGACCAGCGCACGCGCCTCTTCATCGATGGCAAAGCGCCGATCCTGCGCGAGAAGGACATCCTGACGCCCGACACGGCCGACAGCCCGGCCAAGCGCATCTACTTTGCCGTCCAGCTGATGTACATCGACGACGACGTGGAGCGCCTGCGCGGCGATTACTTCAAGCTGATCAACGACATAGTCACGGCAGCGCCATCAACCATTCAACTTGTCGACCAAATCAATAACGAGATATTAACCGGCGAGCTGTACAAAGCTCTCAAGGCTGCGAAAAAGCTGATCCAGTACGAGCAGGAACTCCTAGCCAATGCAACATAGTGCAGCGCATGCCTACCAGCAGGTCGGCAAGCAGACAGTAAGCCCACGCGTTCTTGAAGCCAACCTTCTCTCCCGTGCTGCAGCTCAGTTGCAAATGGTGCGTGATGACTGGGACAACAGACGCCACGAGCTTCGCGATGCTCTGCTGTTCAACCGCAAACTCTGGAACATCTTCCTCACCTCGGTGACTGGCGAATCCAGCCAGCTGCCTGACAAGCTCCGCGAGAACATCGCCAATCTGGGTCTGTTCGTGATGAAGCAGACCGTGTCCATGCAGGACAATCCGGTGCCCGCCAAGCTCGACACGCTGATCAACATCAATCGTGAACTGGCCGCTGGGCTTCGTGCCTCAAGACCTGCCGAGTAAGCGGACCTGCCAGAGCTGTACCGACGAAAAAGCCCCCGATGCCGGGGGCTTTTGCATTTCAGGCTCTGGTCATCTTGCTGGCTTACTTGAGGTAGTTGACCAGCGACAGCTGACCCAGCATCGCCGTGGTTTGGTAGCTTGCCTCAAGCCGGGTCTTGAGCGCCAGGATCTCCATGGCCACCACTTCGGTGGGCGCTTCTTCGATATCCTGCAGCATGTTGCTCAACTGCGCTTTGTGCGCCGTGTGCCGTTCTGCCACCGCACCAGTGGTCGCCTTGGCCAGACCAAGTTCGACCGCAATCATCTCGATCGACCCCTTGGTCGACGCGACATCTTCCGACAACCGCTGATTGTTGCGGGATGTCATGGCGTTGTAGCGGTCGGTGGCGAACGGGTCGCTCTTGGGGAAATTCTGGATCGCCATGGTGGCGAGCGCGCGCACCAGATTGACCATGCCCTTCTCGGTGCCCTCGACGCCATAAGCAACGGTGGCGCCCTCCCCCACCTTGGCGGTAACGGAGCGACGTGGATCGGCACTGTCGCCGCCCTTGTACCAGAACACCGTGTTCGACGTCGTGCCGTTGACCACGCCGGTCGCTGTAGTCGCCGTTGCCGGCGGCGTCAGGTCGACGCGCTTGGGGACTTCGCCGCTGCCGAAGAAGAAGTCGTCGGCCGCGCGGTAAGCTGAAGCGGTGACCAGGGTGCCCTGCGCCTTGTCAGTCACTGCCAGCCCAAGAGCAGCAGCAAAGTTGGCGGCCGTCGTATCGGCATCGACGCCGATCTGGAAGCTCGTCTTGCTGTTCGGATCCGTCGTGGCGGTCAGTGTGAAGGACTCGGTGGTGTCATCGGGCATCTTGAGCGTCACCGTGACCGATTCACCGGCGCCAGGGACGGCGCTGAAGGCCGCGGAGATGTTTGGCGGAGTTCCCGTAGGGCCGGTCACTGCAATGGCCGCAGAGGGGCTGTTGACGGTGATGGCAGAGACCTTCATGCCATACTCGTGCACCACGCCACCATCCTCGGTGAGCTGCACGGAGCTGGTCGTCGGCTGGGTGATCGCCAGCCGGCCCATATTGCCGTTGCCGACGTCGCTGCCTTGCGCTCGCAACGTAGTTGATAAAGCCCATGCGGTTACCGTCGCCGTTGAGGATGGTGAGACCATCCTCTACCGGCCGGTTTTCGGTCTTGTCGCCACCGAAGAGATAGCGCCCGGCCACGTCGACATTGAGCAGTGTCATGACTTCGTCGAGCCGTGCGGCCGCCAGCGCCGGCGCGGTGTCGAAGTTGAGGCTGGACTGTCCGCCTGACCCGGAGAGGGTGACGGCGCGCATGTCGGACTCGACGACATCGAGACGGCTGACAGTCTGGTCGAGCACATTGAGACGCAGGTTGACGCTCTTGATGCTGTCGCCAAAGCTGTCGATGCGCGAGATCCGTTGCCGCAGCGCCAGGTCGAAATAACGGTCCGACCCCATTTCGCTCAGACGCGTGGCCTTCAGCCCTGACGACAGCTGCGTCTGCAGCGTGTCGTAGCGCTCCTTCATCCCCATGATGTTGCTGATGCCGCTCGAGAGCGGGAACATCGCGCGATTGATGACGGTCGTTGCCATTGGACTACCTCACCGAACTCAACAGGGACTGGATCAATTCCTGCGCGACAGACATCACGCGGGCATTCGCGGCAAAGGCATTCTGCAGTTCCATCAGCCGGGCCATTTCCTCGTCGACATCGACGCCATAGTCAGCCTCGAGCCGCTCGCCCAGCGCATCGAGCGTCAGCTTCTGCGTGTCGTTGTCGGCAATCGCCGAGGCCGCCGCGTTGCCTTGGTAGTTGATGGCCTGGCTGATGAAGTCGCTGACCGTACCGGCGAGCCGCGAACTGGCGCCATTCCGGACACTGCCCGGCCCACCAGCGAATCGCAGGTCTTCAAGATTGCTGACGATCGCATTGACGCGCGCAGCGTCGCCCAGTGAACCGCCCAGCTGATACTGCACCATCAGCTTGTTGTCCTGCACCACTGCAGGGTTGACGCTGATCCGGCCAGCAAAGCCGCGCATCTGCCCGACGCCATCAAGGGAGTTGGTGAAGGCTGAATTGTTGAGGTCGACAAAGAGCTGCAGTGCCGTGCCGCCGCCCTGCAGCGCCGACGAGGTGACACGCTTGGTAAGCGAGTACATGTCGGTCGTGCCAGCCGCGCCATCGTCGGTGATGCGGAGGACATTGCCGCTTGGGTTGGTGACGATGAGACCAGTGCCCAGCTCGTCCTGCAGTTGCGAGGCGACCGAGGCTGTACCACCGGAAAAATCGAGCCCGATGACCCGTGCGCCATTGGCGTCCGAATAGTCCAGGGGCAGCTTGCTGGTGTCGTCGACGCGGACGACACGCACCGACTTCTGCACGCCACCCTGCAGGAAGCTGAAGGTGAACTCATTGCCGTTCTGGACGTCACCGATATCGACTTCGTAGCCGACATTGGCGCCCGACGTGACCCCCGTCCCCGCCGTCGCCTGCGTCGACATGGAGAGGGCCAGTGCGCCGGCGATGTTGTCGAGCTGGTCCTGCGCCTGCACCAGGTGGTTGTCGCGCAGGTCGATCAGGCCCTTGAGTTCGCCCGAGCGCAAAACGTTCTGCTTGACCAGATCGATATTGAGGCCCGATGCCGTCGTCACCGAGAGCTTGCCGACGCCGGTCAGCGCATCATTGGCGTTGAACTGCGAGTTGGCCGACAGGGCACCGGCGCTTGCAAACGAGAACACCGATGCCTTGCCGTCAAGGACGCCGACACCCGAGCGGGTCATCAGCGCCACCGTGCCGTCGGTCCGATAGTCGACGGTCAGGTCCATCTGCTCGGACAGCGACCCGATCAATCGGTCGCGCTGGTCCATCAGCGTGGCGCGCGATCCCGGATCGATACCCTGGTCGATCAGGCGGCCATTGATCTTTTCCAGCGACTGCAACTGCGAGTTGATGTCGTCGACGCTGGTCGCCAGCTTGCTCTCGATTTCGCGGCGCAGCGACTGAATGTCGGAGGTAAAGCGGTTGAGCGTACCGGCCAGCACCTGGGCCTTTTGCACCGTCTCAGCGCGGGTCGCGAAGTTATCCGGGCTGGTCGAGAGTGAGTTCAGTGAGCTTTCGAAGTCGGCAAAGGCGCTGTCGAGCGATCCGGTGGTGCCCGGCTTGCCGAAAAGGATCTGCACGCGGTCGAGATAGCCGGCCTGCACCGAGGAAAAGCCGGAGTCCGACACGGCACGCGTATAGTGCGACTGCAGCGCCTGGTTGAAGGTCCGTTGCAGCTGACCTTCTCGCGCATAGGTCGAGTTGACACCAAGCGAGTCGATGACGCTGACGCTGCGGCGGTGATATCCGGGCGTACCGGCATTGGCGACATTGTGCGACAGCACATCGAGGGCGCTCTGCCCGACGCGCATACCACTCAGTGCGTTGCTCAGCGTTACCGAAAGACCCATTCAACCACTCCTTGCGACAACCGGGCCAGGCGCACCAAGGCGCGCCCGGCCAATGCGATCCGGAACTACCGGAGCATGTTCAGGGCTTCCTGCAGCATCTGGTCGGCGGTCGACACGATGCGCGTCCCCGCCGCGTAAGCCTGCTGCGTCACGATGAGCTTGGTGAACTCTTCGGAGATGTCGGTGTTGGACGATTCCAGCGACGAGCCAGAAATGCCGCCACCATTGTCGAGCACCGGCTCGCCCGAGTCTGACGTCGCCGCATACACGCCGCCGTCCTCACGCTTGAGCTGGTTGACGGCGTTGAAGTTGGCAGTGACGACCTGTGCCACTTCGACGGTCTCGCCATTGTCGTAGGACACCGCCACACGACCCGCATCATTGACGCCCACCGAAACGTACTTGCCCGCCGGATAGCCATTCTGGCCCAGAGCAACTTCCGCTGTGCCGTTCGGATCGGCGAACTGCGTCAGGCCACCCGTGCCGTGCTGCAGGCGCACGTCGCCGATGACCACGCCATTGACGGTAAGGCCGGCAATGTCTGTATGGTCGACGGCCGGGCTCGGCGAACCGTTGGTGCCGAAGGTGTAGTTGCCGCCATACCGGGTCCACATCGTCTGCGTCCCGGTGGCCTGGGCATTGGTGGCAACAAACATGTTCCAGACTTCGGCGCCGCCATTGGCGGTCGAATTGACCTTGGCCCAGCGCATCTGCACGTTGGCCGGCGCGCCGTTCGCCGAGTAGACCGAGATGGCACCACCAGAGATCGACTGACGAACGAACTCGTCGCTTTCGTTGGCAGGGATGCTGGTGACGCGGGCGGAAAGCCGCTGCGAGGCCGAAACGGTTGGCGCCGTCGTGGCGTTGGCGAGGTCGAAGCCCGTCGCCGTCGAGCCGGTGGTGTTGTCAACGACGGTGATGCTGGAGGTTATGTTGCCTGCAGTTATCCTGATGGCACCGCCTGAGAGGGCCACGGTGGTGCCAACCGGCGCACCATTGGCCAGCAGGTCGGCTTGGATATGCGACAGCACCGCACCAACTGTCGTGGTGGCGTTGAGGTCGATGCTCAAACCCGCGGTGCCGCCGGCATTGGTGAAAGCGTAGGTGCGGTTGGCAGCGCCGACCTGAATCTGCAGCGTATCGAGGTTGCTGGCGATCGTGGTCGAGTTGGCACCGGCTGTGGTCGTCGCGCCGCTGACCGTCGCGGCAGTGTCAGCCACCAAGGTCGGGGTCACATTGGTGAAATCGGCCGCGTTGAGCAGTTCGCTGCCAGCGGTCTGCGAGTCTTCATAGGCGCGCGTCTTCGGGAGCTGCGGCAGGTTGAGCTGATAGTCGATGCGTGTGGTCTGCTGCGCCGGCAGGAAGGCCGTCGAGATCTTCAGCACCTGCGGCACCGAGCCGGAGATATTCTGGGTCTGCGGGTCGATCGGCAGGCCTTTGAGATAGTAGCCGGCGCCGTTGACCAGATAGCCGCCCTTGTTGATCTCGAAGTCACCGCGACGCGTGTAGTAGTTTGCGCCGGAGAACAGCGCCGTACCGTCAGACTGGCCAATGGTCGGCTCGACAACGAAAAAGCCGCTGCCATTGATGGCCATGAAGGTCTCGGTCGACGCGCTCTTGACGTCGCCCTGCAGATTGTTGGTCGAGCGCGACTGCGCCAGCACCGAGCCAGCCGTCTGCCGCTTCTGCGGCGCGTCCGGGATCAGGTCCTTGAAGTCCGTATCGATACGTTTGAAGCCAGTCGTCTGGCTGTTGGCAATATTGCCCGAGATGTTCTCGAGCGCGAATGACTGGGCGCGCAGACCCGTCACCGCAGTAGACATAGCACCATAAATGCCCATTCGTTACTCCTTGGACCCCATTCGTGGCGTGAACGCACGCCTTTCCGGGAAACGAGATGCAGGCGCCGTGCCAGATTCTCACGTCATTGATATTGCTGAAGATTTCCAGAAACATCCGCCTAAAGACGGCGAAAGGGCGGCAGAAGAATCCGGGTAGGCCGGCAGATTCTGCCGCCCCGCTTGCTTGTGTGCCCTGCGCCGTTCCGCTAAACGCAAGTCCCGGATCGGGCGAGATAAAATGCTCTTTGCTGCTGCTGACGAGTTCGCGAATGCGCCGCGCCACGCGGTAACGGTGTTTGGCATGGCCGGCGTCGGCAAGACGCGGCTGGCCGCCATCCTCCGCAAGTCAAACTGGTTCCACTACTCGGTGGACTACCGCATCGGCACCCGGCACATGGGTGAGTTCATCGTCGACAACTTCAAGGCCGAAGCCATGAAGGTGCCGTTCCTGCGCGAACTGCTGCGCTCGGACTCGATCAAGATCGAGAGCAACATCACGTTCTCCAATCTCGACCCGCTTTCGACCTACCTTGGGCGGCCCGGCAACGTCGCCAAGGGCGGCCTGCCGCTGGCCGAATACCAGCGCCGGCAGGAGCAGCACCGCGTCGCCGAAATCGCCGCGCTGCAGGAAATAGGCCTCTTCATCTCTCGGGCCCACGACCTCTACGGCTATGACGATTTCATCGCCGATACCGGCGGCTCGCTCATTGAGGTGGTAGATCACACCAATCCCGAGGACCCGGTGATCAAGGCCCTCACCGCGCACTCGGCTTTGCTCTACATTCGGGGCACGGAGGCTGATGCGCACGAGCTGGTGCGTCGCTTCAAGGCCAGCCCCAAGCCGATGTACTATCAGCCCCCGTTCCTTGTGCAGAAGTGGACGGAGTTCAAGGCGATCAACGGTGTGGCGGACGACTCCGAGGTCGACCCGGATGCCTTTGGTGCCTGGGGCTTCGAAGCGCTGCTCCGCGACCGCCTGCCGCGCTACCAGGCCCTGGCCGACCGTTTCGGCTACACCGTGGACGCAGTAGACCTTGCAACCGTTCGCGACGGTACCGATTTTGTAGCTCTGATGGGAAAAGCGATCAGCAACCGAATGCGTTAGGGCCTCTGGCCCATAATTGCTCCACCGCTTTCGCTCATGCATCTCTTAAGAGGCGCTCATGCCCATTCGCATTCCAGACGACCTGCCCGCCAGAAAGACACTCGAAGCCGAGGGCGTCGTGGTCATGGATTCCAGCCGCGCCGCGCGCCAGGACATCCGTCCGCTGCGCATCGGCCTGCTCAATCTGATGCCCAACAAGGAACGCACCGAAACCCAGTTCAGCCGCCTGATCGGCGCAACGCCGCTGCAGATCGATATGACCCTGGTGCGGATCACGGACCACAAGTCCAAGAACACCGCCGAAGACTATCTCAAGACGTTCTACAAGACCTGGGACGAGGTCAAGCAGGAGACCTTCGACGGCTTCATCGTCACCGGCGCTCCGATCGCGCATATTCCGTACGAAGAGGTCCAGTACTGGAAGGAAATGGTCGAGATCATGGCCTGGACCAAGACCAACGTCCACCAGACCATGTTTATCTGCTGGGGCGCCCAGGCTGCCCTGCACCACATCCACGGCGTCAAGCGCTATCGGATGGAGAAGAAGGCCTTCGGCGTCTTCCGCCACAAGATCGTCAACCCGCGCGCGCCGTCGCTGCGGGGGCTTTCCGACAGCCCGATGATCCCGGTGAGCCGCTACAACGACATCGACCGCACCTCGCTGAACAAGGATCTGGAGATCCTGATCGACAACGACGAGATCGGCATCTGCATGCTGGCCGACAAGAAGCGTCGGGCGCTCTACATGCTCAACCATCTCGAATACGACAACCGCTCGCTGGCGGACGAGTATGACCGGGACGTCAAAGCCGGGCTCAATCCGGAGTTGCCCCGCAATCTCTTCCCTAATGGCGATCCGACGGCCGAGCCGGAGAACCGCTGGCGCAGCCACGCCCACCTGCTGTTCCAGAACTGGATCAACGAGATCTACCAGACGACGCCGTTCCGGCTCGAGGACATCGGCGGCTGATCGAACCTCCCTCAGGCGGGCCCGCGCTTGACGCGGGTCCGCGCCGCACTACCTATGAGGCCAAAGGGAGCCGCACGTGCCCAGACCGCCGACTACGCTCACCGACGAGATCGGCATTGCCCTGGGGAATCTCGCCGATGCGGCGACCTCCCCGTTCACCCCGACGTTGCGGCTGGGCGTCACCGGGCTGAGCCGCTCGGGCAAGACCATCTTCATCACCGCGCTGGTGCACAACCTGCTCACCGGCGGCCAGCTGCCCGGCTTTTCAGCGCTGAGCGAAGGCCGCTTCATCGGCGCCCGCATCGCCGAGTCGCTGGATGCGTCGATCCCACGCTTTGCCTATGACGACCACCTGCGGGCGTTGACGGGCAAGGCCCCGCATTGGCCGGAAAGTACCCGGCGGATCAGCCAGCTGCGGCTGACCTTGAAGTACCAGTCGCGGCGCTGGATGGCCGGGCTGGCGGGCACGTCGACGCTCAATCTCGACATCGTCGACTATCCGGGCGAGTGGCTGCTCGACCTGCCGCTGCTCAGCCAGTCCTTCGCCGAATGGAGCGCCGCGAGCCTCGAGCGGGCCCGCCGACCCGAGGCACCATCTGCGGAGTATCTGGCTGCTCTGGCTGAGACCAATCCGCTGGCAGATGCCACCGAGGCTGAAGCTGACCGGCTGGCAAAGACCTTCACGGCTTATCTGCAGGCCAGCCGGGCAGATGGCACCGCCTTCTCCACCCTGCCCCCTGGACGCTTCCTGATGCCTGGTGACCTGGAAGGCTCGCCTGCCCTCACCTTTGCCCCGCTGGAGCCGATCGAAGGCCAAGTCCGCAACCAGAGCCTCTATGCCATGCTGGAGCGGCGCTACGAGGCCTACAAGGCCATCGTGGTGCGGCCGTTCTTCCGCGACCACTTTGCCCGGCTGGATCGCCAGATCGTGCTGGTCGACCCGCTGCGGGCCCTCAATGCCGGTCCGGCGGCCGTTGCCGACCTCGAGACGGCACTGACCGAGATCCTTGCCTGCTTCCGCGCAGGCGATGGCAATCCGCTGACCCGGCTCGTTGCGCGGCGGATCGACAAGATCCTGTTTGCCGCTACCAAAGCCGACCATATCCACCAGTCCTCGCACGGCCGGCTGGAAGCCGTGTTGTCGCGACTGGTCGCCAATGCCGCACGACGGGCAAAGTTTGCCGGAGCAGAAACGCGTTCACTGGCTATCGCCTCGGTGCGCGCAACCCGCGAGAGCGTTATCGAGGAGGCGGGAGAGAAACTGGCCGTGATCGTCGGCACGCCGGAACAGGGCGAGGTACTCGATGGCACGAGCTACGATGGCAAGACCGAAATCGCCCTCTTTCCCGGGGACTTGCCCGAGAATGCGGATTCACTGCTTGAAGTACCGGCCGAGCTCAACTTCCTGCGCTTCAATCCACCGGACAAGCTGCGCAAGACCGCCGAGGGCGCACCGATCCTGCCCCATATCCGGCTCGACACCGCGCTCGAGTACCTGCTCGGAGATCGGCTGAAATGAAGCGCCCCCTCGCCCGCACGTTGAGCAGTTCGACCGACGTAACGCCTGACACGCGCCCGCCCCGCGCCTTCAACGCACCCGCACTTGCCGATGACGAAGCGATCGAGGCCATTACCCTGGCCACCGACGACGAGACGCTGGCGGCACCGCCGCCACGGCCAATGGGTTGGCTTGGGCGCATCCTCTGGACCACCGCCAGTGCATTGATTTCACTGGCCCTTGGGCTGGCGGCGGAGCGGCTGATTGCCGACCTCTTTGCCACCAATCCTTGGCTGGGATGGGTCGGCGTTGCGGTTCTGATGGTGTTCGTCGCCGCACTGATCGCGCTGTTGCTGCGCGAGTGGCTGGCGCTCTCGCGGCTGCGCACCCTCGATCGCCTGCGCGAGCGCGCCGCCGCGGTGCTGGTCAGCGACAAGGTGGCCGAGGGCAAGGCGATCATTCGGGAATTGCACGAGATTTACGATGCGCGGGCTGACCTCGCGCGAGCTCGCGATGCACTCTCGAAATCCGGCGAGATGTTCGATGGCGGCGAAATGGTGCGCTTTGCCGAGCGGACCCTGCTTGCGCCCGTGGATGCGCGGGCCAGAGCACTGACGGCGGCATCGGCGCGGCGGGTGGCATTGGTGACCACTGTCTCGCCTAGAGCATTGGTGGACATCGCTTTTGTGGTGTTCGAGAGCGTGCGGCTAGGCGGCCAGATCGCCCGGCTCTATGGCGCGCGGCCGGGTCTTTTCGGCACCTGGCGGCTGCTGGGCGCCATCCTCACCCATCTGGCCGTTACCGGCGGCCTCGTACTGACCGATGGGGTGATGGAACAGCTGGTGGGTCAAGGACTTGCGGCAAAGCTTTCGGCGCGGCTGGGCGAAGGTATCGTCAACGGGCTGATGACCGTGCGGGTCGGCATCGCCGCGATGCGGGTGGTGCGGCCCCTGCCCTTTGAGACGCAGCGCCAGCCCCGGGTGAAGGATTTCATCCCGGAACTGGCCAATGTGCTGGATGCCGAAAAAGGCAAGTAGATCAGGCTGTTGCTGCCTGCTGCAGTTTGCCGCCGAAGAGGAAGAAGTAGGCGGCGGCTGCAATCGCCACGGCAAAAATCGCCAGCATCCAGAGGTCGGCGAAGCTCGGCTTGAGCACCATGTCGGCGACCACGACCAGCATCACGACATAGTCGAACTTGCCGATGCGGATCAGATCCTTGCCCACTTCGATGCCCTTATCTACCTGACCTGCCTGCAGAAATTCGCCGATCCGGCGGCCCGTGGGCTCGATCAGCAGCAGGCCCGTGAGGAAGGTCGAGGCAAAGCCGGCCAGCCCGATGATGACCCAGAGTTCGAGCCAGAGACCACCCAGCGTGGTGGTGATGGCGCCGAAAACCAGCGTCAGCATGGAGGTCGGAACGAACCAGGTCTTGCCCAGAAAGTTCATCATATCCAAGGTCTTGAGCAGCTCGGCGTCGCCCTTGGCGCGCACTCCAATGATCGAGTGGGCAAAAGGGTGAGCCCGCCGCCAACCCAGGCGATGGCGGTTAGAACGTGGAGAAACTTGAAGATCGAATAAAAGTCCATTGGGGGGTCCTCGCAGCCCCCCGCGAGAAGGCCGCCCCTCTATGGCCCTGAAGATGAACGCTTCCTGAACGCTGTCTGACGACCCGATCAGTCCTTGGCGGCGCTCTTGGCCAGCGTCACCCGCATGCCGTCGAGATCTTCATTGAGGAGGATCTGGCAGCTCAGCCGCGAGTTGGGCTTCTTGTCGAGCGTCGAATAGAGGAGGTCTTCCTCGTCATCGCTGGGCGGTGGCAGCTTGTCGAACCATTCCTGGTCGACATAGACGTGGCAGGTGGCGCACGAGCAGGCGCCGCCGCACTCGGCCTTGATGTTGAGACCCCAGTCGCGGATCACTTCCATGGTCCGCCAGCCATCGAGCCCCTCGAGCTCGTGCTCCTGACCATCCTGATCGGTGACGTGGATTTTCATAAATGACAGGCCCCGGCGCTCCCAGTGGGAGCCAGATACTCGAAAACGTCTCCGGTGTCATGCCCGCCGCGACCGGGCGGGCACCGCCTCGGCGCGGCCTCAGGCGACGCCGAGCTTTTTCTGCAGCTTGGTGGAACTGGTGGTGTACTGGAACACCACGCGCTCGCCTGGCGCCACGACGGACTTGGCGGCCTGCGCCATCAGCGCGGCTTCATGGAAGCCCGAGAGGATGAGTTTGAGCTTGCCCGGATAGTGGTTGATGTCGCCGATGGCAAAGACGCCCGGCACCGAGGTCTGGAACTTCTCGGTATCGACGCTGATCAGGTTGTCGTTGAGCTCGAGCCCCCAGTCGGCGACCGGGCCAAGCTTCATGGTGAGGCCGAAGAACGGCAGCAGGCGGGTCGCCGGAATCGAGAGGTCGCCGGCGTCCATGGTGAGGTGTACATGGTCGATCTGACCGTCGGCGCCGTCGAGCTTGCCGATCTGGCCGAGGAGGAAGTTGATCTTGCCCTCCATCACCAGTTCCTTCATGCGGTTGACCGAGGCCGGCGCGGCCTTGAAGGCGTCGCGACGGTGCACCAGCGTCAGCGAGCGCACGATCGGCTGCAGGTTGAGCGTCCAGTCGAGCGCCGAGTCGCCGCCACCGACGATGACGACGTCCTGATCGCGGAAATCGTCCATCTTGCGGACCGAATAGAACACCGACTTGCCTTCATAGGCCTCGATGCCTTCGACCGGCGGGCGCTTGGGCTGGAACGAGCCGCCACCGGCCGCAATCACCACCACCTTGGCGACGAACACTTCCTCGGCGTCAGTGGTGAGGCGAAAGCTGCCGTCGTCCAGCTTGGTGAGGCTGGTGACCATGCGGTTGAAATGGAACTGCGGCCCGAACGGCGCGATCTGCGCCATCAGGTTATCGGTGAGCCCCTGTCCGGTGATCATCGGGAAGCCCGGAATGTCGTAGATCGGCTTTTCCGGATAGAGCTCGGCGCACTGCCCGCCGGGGCGATCCAGGATGTCGATGACATGGCATTTGAGGTCGAGCAGCCCGAGTTCGAACACGGCGAACAGCCCGACCGGGCCGCCGCCAATGATGACCACATCGGTGATGATTTCGTTGCTCATGTGCTTCTCGTTCTCAGGACCACACGGTCCACATCAATCTCTGGCTGTCATCCCTGCGAAGCAGGGATCCATTCAACCACTTGTGCTGCCGGCGATATGGATCCCTGCTTTCGCAGGGATGACATCGGGCTAGCTGAAAGTTTACACCGCCCGGCGCAGGAACGGGCGGGTACCGAGAGGGACTTCGGTCTTGCCCACCGGCTGGTAGAAGACGTCGACTGTCGCCAGGGCGCCGGCTTCCAGCGCCTTGCGGGTCGGCTCGTGCTTGACGACGAACGCCTCGATGCCGCAACGGCGCATCAGCGGGATCTGGTCGGCGAGCACATCGCCCACTGCCCGCACTTCGCCCTTGTAGCCATAGCGCTCGACGATCATGCGGGCGCTCGAATAGCCGCGCCCATCGGTAAAGCCGGGGAAGTTGATGGCTACCGAGGCAAAGCGCCCCAGGTCCTTTTCCACGTCCTCGACCCGGTCACCTGGAGACACCAAGAGTCCCACGGGATGCGGATTGGCCAGCACGGCGTCGCGGTTGGCGAGAAACACCGTCACCGGGATGTGGGTGTAGCGCACGCTGGCCGGGTCATCGCCCTCGGTCCAGACGCGGAAGGGATCGGCGATGAAGGCGCCGTCCTTGAACAGGGTCAGGTCTTCTGCGGCCATCGGCTTGGCGATTGCTCCGTTGAAGTCGAAATGGATGCCGCACTCTTTCTTGTTGAGGCCCCGCCACCGACCGGCGCGCGGGTCCTCACCCTCGGCCACGATGGTCGTGCAGGGTGCGCATCCAATGGATTTGTAGCCCTTAGCGAACAGCGGGTGCTCGGGCAACCCGTGCTTAAGTTTGTAGGCGTTCACCTCGACGTCGGAGAAGTAGGCCAGCGGATTGACCTTGATGCGGTCATCGCTGGTCAGTTCAAAATGCGGCAGCACGCCACGTTCCTTGGTCTGGTAGCGCTTGCGGCCAGTCACCCAGCCGCCATAGCCCTCCATGGCGGCATCGAGCGGCTCGGTCTTGCGGATATGGCAGCAGGAATCCGGATCGTTTTCCCACAGGTCGCCATTTGGGTCGAACCGCGCCAGATCCTTGGGATCGGGCACCAGGGTGATGATGTTGGTCAGCCCCAGATGCTGCTTCAGTGTCTCGACATAGGTGAGCGTCTCGGCGAAATGCTTGCCTGTCTCGAGGAAGTAGACCGGCAGCGCCACGTCGACCTGCGCCACCATGTGCAGCAGCACCGCGGAATCGGCGCCGAACGAAGAGACGATCGCAAGATCGTCCGGCAGGATTTCCTTGGCCTGCTTGAGCACGGCCACACCGTCCATCTCGTCGAACATGCCGTTGAGCGACATGATGCCGAGCTGGCGCAGCGGATCGGGCTTGTGCGCCGAATGGAGCGGCGAGGATGCGACAGCGCTAACCGTTGCCATAGAGCGCCTCCTTGAACGGCTCCTTGCCGAGCCGGCGGAAGGCCGCAATGAAGGGCTCCGCTTCGCTCTCGCGCCGGGCGATATAGGTGTCGACCAGCCGCTCGATGGCATCAGGCACGTCCTCGGCGACAAAGCCGTGGCCCAGGATGTCGCCGATCGACGCCTGCTCGGTGGCATCGCCGCCAACGGTGATCTGGTAGAGCTCGGTGCCCTTCTTTTCGACGCCAAGGATGCCGATGTGGCCCACATGGTGGTGGCCACAGGCATTGATGCAGCCCGAAATCTTGATCTTGAGATCACCGATCTGCTTCTGCCGCTCCGGCGCCGCGAATTTGCGGCTCAGTTCCTGGGCGATCGGGATCGAACGGGCATTGGCCAGGGCGCAGAAATCGAGCCCCGGGCAAGCGATCATGTCGGTGATCAGGCCCGCATTGCCTTCGGCAAAGCCGATTTCGACCAGCTTTTCGTAGATCGCCGGCAGGTCGGCAATCTTGACGTGCGGCAGCACCAGGTTCTGCTCATGGCTCACGCGCAGCTCGTCGAACGAATAGCGCTCGGCGAGGTCGGCAATCGCTTCCATCTGCTCGGAGGTCGCATCGCCCGGCGCACCACCGATGGGCTTCAGCGAGACGGTGACAGACACGTAACCCGGACGCTGGTGAGCGTTGAGGTTGTTGTCGAGCCAGCGGCCATAGGACGGGTTGATGATCTTTTCGCGGGCCACGTCAATGGCGCTCGAGTTGAGGCGCTCGAAGGCCGGGGCCGCGAAATAGGCGCCGATCCGGTCGAGCTCGTCTTGCGGCAAAGTCAGCACTCCGCCTTTGACGTGCGAAAACTCTTCCTCGACCTGAGCCCGGATGTTGTCGATGCCCTCTTCGTGCACCAGAATCTTGATGCGCGCCTTATACTTGTTGTCGCGCCGGCCGTAGCGGTTGTAGACGCGCAGAATGCTCTCGAGATAGGCGAGCAGGTGCTCGTGCGGCACGTGCGGATTGATCAGCTTGCCGATGATCGGCGTACGGCCGAGGCCACCGCCGACCCAGACTTCCCAGCCGATTTCGCCTTCGGCATTGGTGGTCGCCTGCAGGCCAATGTCGTGGAAACGGATCGCCGCACGGTCATGCGTGGCGCCCGACATGGCGATCTTGAACTTGCGCGGCAGGTAGAGGAATTCCGGATGGAGGCTCGACCACTGGCGCAGGATCTCGGCTACCGGCCGGGGATCGAGGATTTCGTCCGCCGCAGCACCGGCGAACTGGTCGGTGGTGATATTGCGGATGCAGTTGCCCGAGGTCTGGATGGCATGCATCTCGACCGAAGCGAGCAGTTCGAGGATCTTCGGAATGTCGCGCAGCTTGGGCCAGTTGAACTGGATGTTCTGCCGGGTGGTGAAGTGCCCGTAGTTGCGGTCATAGGTGCGGGCGATATGGCCCAGCATGCGCAACTGCTTGGAGGACATCGTGCCGTAGGGCACGGCAACACGCAGCATATAGGCGTGCAGCTGCAGATACAGGCCGTTCATCAGGCGCAGCGGCTTGAACTGGTCCTCGGTGATCTCACCGGCAAGGCGGCGGCGCACCTGATCCGAAAATTCGGCGACGCGGGCATCGACCATCTGCTGGTCATATTCGTCATATTTATACATGTCAGATCACCCAGTCGCCGGCGTTGGGATCGGCGGGTTTCAGCGTCAGGTCCGGGCGCACGGTCGGGCCGAGCGCGCGGATGCGGTCCTTGATATGCGCGGGGCGCGGCCCGTCGGTCGTCGCCTCGCCCGCGATGATGTAAGGCGCATTGACGCGGCGCGCGCCTTCCTCGGCCGCCGCGATCGCTTCGCCACCCTCGCCGACATCGGCGGCGTCCTCGATGTGCAGCGACCAGTCGGCACCGGTCCACCAGGTGACAAATCCCGTTTTCAGGTCGTTGCCCGTGAGCAATTTCATGTGAAGTCCCCAATATTTTCTTGGTTTTGAGCGACACCCGGTGCGCCGAGGCAATCGAGCGCGTCTGCGCGCGCCGCAACCTTGCCGACGATGATCAGCGCCGGGCTGGCGACCTTTTCGCGCGCGACGAGGTCGCCGAGATCGGTCAGAAGCGTGCGGAGAACGCGCGCGTCTCTGGTCGTGCCGCGTTCGACCACCGCGACCGGGAGGCCCGGCGAAACCCCGTCGGCGATCAGCTTGTCGGAGATGGCGCTGGCGGTCGCGAGACCCATGTAGATGACCAGCGTGCGGCCATGTCCCGCAAGGCCCGACCAGTCCTGATCGGTCAAATCCTTGCACTGGCCCGCGACGAAACTCACCGCGCTCGCATCATCACGATGCGTGAGGGGAAGCCCCGCCTGCGCGGCGCAGCCTGCTGCGGCAGTGATGCCGGGCACGACCTCGCACGCAACGCCCGCTTCGCGCGCTGCGTCGAGTTCCTCGCCGCCGCGGCCGAAGATGAACGGGTCGCCACCCTTCAACCGGACGACGTGCTTGCCCGCGAGCGTTTCGCGCACCAGCAGTTCGTTGATCAGTTCCTGCTTCATCGTGTGGCGGCTGCGTTGCTTGGCGACGCTGACGCGTTCGACATGCGGAGGAATCAGCGCGAGCAGATCTTCGCCGACCAGTCCGTCATGAACGACAAGATCGGCGCTTTCGAGCAAGCGCGCCGCGCGCAGGGTCAACAGGTCGGGATCGCCCGGACCGGCACCGACGAGCCAAAGCTTGCCTGCAGAAATGAGAGGCTTTTCCATGCAGCGTAGATGATCCTGGGCGGCCGGAATCGCAAAGCAGGGTTTGTTGACGGGGGTGTAGGTAAAATTGCCTCAAAGCTTCGTCACGCCGGACTTGATCCGGGGTCCATTTCCGCAGGGAAGTCATGGACCCCGGATCAAGTCCGGGGTGACGAGCGTTCGTCAGAGATATTTCTTGGTCACCAGCTGCGACCCTTCGGGATCGCGCAATCCCACGCCGATAGAGGCGCGCATCGCGTCGCTTTCCGAACTCGCCACAGGATAGGCGCAATAATCGGCGGCATAGAAGGCGCTTGGCCGGTGGTTGCCCGACAGGCCGATGCCGCCGAAGGGCGCGGCTGACGACGCGCCGTTGGTCGGGCGGTTCCAGTTGATCACGCCCGCGCGGCATTGGCCCAGAACTGGTCGTAAAGCTGCGGCGTTCCGCCGATCAGTGACGCCGACAATCCGAAACTCGTATTGTTCGCCTCGGCGATCGCCGCTTCGAAACTGTCGACGCGGATCACCTGGAGCAGCGGGCCGAACAGCTCGATATCCGGACGCTCGGGCATTGCCGTGACGTCGATGATGCCGGGCGTCAGGAAAGGGCGTCCCGTGACCGGGCGTGTCATGTGGCGGATCACCTGGCCGCCGTTCGACATCAGGATCAGAAAGCTTTCGGTGAGACCGTCGGCTGCCTCATTGTCGATCACCGGCCCCATATAGGGCGCCGGGTCGGCATGCGGATGATCGACGATCAGCCGGCCCGCAAGCGCCTTTACCTCTTCGAGCAATCCGTCGGCGAGGCTGTTCTTGACGATCAGCCGCCGCGCGTTGCTGCACCGTTGCCCAGCGCTGAGAAAGGCCGACTGGACGACGAGGATGGCGGCGGTACGGACATCGGCGGTGTCCCATACGACGATCGGATTGTTGCCGCCCATTTCGAGCGCGAGGATTTTGCCCGGCTTGTCGGCAAACTGCCGATTGAGCGCGATGCCGGCGCGCGCCGATCCGGTGAACAACAGCCCGTCGAGCCCGTCGTGCGCCGCCAGCGCCTTGCCGGTGTCGGGCCCGCCGACGACGAGACGCAGCACCTCTTTCGGCACGCCGGCGCTGTGAAACAGATCGACGAGCATCGCGCCAACCGCGGGCGTCTTTTCTGAAGGTTTGAAAACCACCGAATTGCCCGCGAGCAGCGCGGGGACGATATGTCCGTTGGGCAAATGCGCGGGAAAATTATAGGGTCCGAGCACGGCCAGCGCGCCATGCGGCTTGTGGCGCACCGCGTTGCGAAGCCCCATCGCGCCTTCGATGCGGCGGTTGGGGGTGCGTTCGGCATAGGCCTTCACCGAAATATCGACCTTGTTCGCGACCGATTCGACCTCGGTGCGCGCTTCCCACAGCGGTTTTCCGGTCTCCCGCGCGATCAGGTGGGCCAGCGCGTCGCCTTCCGCCTTCACCCTGTCCGCAAAGCGCCGCAACGTCTCGCTGCGAAAGGTGACCGCCTTCGCCGCCCATTCGGGCCAGGCGCTACGCGCGATAGCGATTTCCCGGTCGATATCGCTGACCGCACCGCGCCACAGCTCTGCGCCGGTCGCGGGTTCGAAGGAAATCAGTTCTTCGCTCATCGTCATCCGCCTCTTATCGGCGAAAGCAGGTGGCGGCAACCTGTCCGGCGGCGATGCGACGGACGGCTTGCGCCGCGCGCAATGGTTCGCGATAGACGCGGACGGACGTTTCCAGGGAAGGGGCCCCGATCATTTCGGCACGACAGGACCACCGCCGCGACTGGGCCGATCATTATTGGTGGTCGGGCGACGGCGTGCGGTTGCATGCGCGCATCTATGCGGGGCCGCCCGGGTCGGTCGGTGCGCCGCCGATTTTGTGCATGCCCGGCCTCGCGCGCAATGCCCGCGATTTCGAGGATCTCGCGCCCTATGTCGCGCAGCGGCGCCAAGTGATCGTGATCGAATTCCGCGGCCGGGGCGAGAGCGCCTATGCCAAGGATCCGATGACCTATGTTCCGCTGACCTATGTCCAGGACGTCGTCGCGATGCTCGACGATTTAGGGATCACGCGTTTCGCGGCGATCGGGACCTCGCTCGGCGGGCTGGTCGCGATGCTGCTCGCGGCGACGCAGCCGGGCCGCGTCGTCGGTGCGGTTCTCAACGATGTCGGGCCCGAACTGCAGGCCGCGGGGCTCGAACGCATCCGCGACTATATCGGTGCAGGGGGCAGTCAGCCGACATGGATGCACGCGGCGCGCGCTTTCGGCGACCTCAACGCTGCCGTCTATCCGGGCTATGAAATCCACGACTGGCTGCGCCTCACCAAGCGCACCCACCGCCTGACGCCCGAGGGGCGTATCGTCACCGATTACGACAAGCAGATCGCAGCGCCGCTGCGCACGCCCGGCGGCAGCGACGGCGGGGTCGACCTGTGGCCGGCCTATCGCGCGCTCGGCGATGCGCCGGTGCTGATCCTGCGCGGGGCGCTCTCGGATATTCTTGCCGATTCGGCGGCGCGGAAGATGGCGCAGGCGCTGCCCAACGTGGCGCTCGCCGAAGTGCCCGGCGTCGGGCATGCGCCGACGATGGACGAGCCCGAGGCGCGCGCGGCGATCGACGGCTGGGTGGCGGAGCTTCCGGCGGCGTGAGCGCGGACGACCCCGAAGCGCCCTGGCCGATCCGCATCCTGCACCTCCATTCGAGCTTTTCGCTCGGCGGCAAGGAGGCGCGCGCCGTCAGGCTGATGAACCTGATGGGGGACCGCGCGCATCACACGATCCTGTCCGCCATGCCCGATGCGCTGGGCGCGCGCGAGGCGATCGACCCTGGAATCGCCGTCGATTTTCCAAGGGATGCGCCGCCGCTGCATGGCAAGCCCTCGTTGCGGCGCTACCGGGATCTCGCTCGCTATATGACGGGATTCGATCTGCTGCTCAGCTATAATTGGGGCGGGATGGACGGGGTCATGGCGCGCCGCGTCTATGTGTCGCGCTGGTGGCACAGCATGCCCGAATTGATCCATCACGAGGACGGCTTCAACGAGGACGAAAGCGTCAAACGCAACTGGAAACGCAATCTCTTCCGCCGTGCGGCATTGCGCACGGCGCAGGCCGTGGTGGTTCCGTCGACCTTGCTCCAGCGGATCGCCGCCGAGGAATGGCGAGCGGGGGATCGCACCCATCTGATCCGCAACGGCATCGACGTCGCCGCTTATGCCAAGGGGCCGTCGGTGCCGATCCCGGGCTTCGAGCGGCGCGAGGGCGAGGTCGTGATCGGGACCGTCGCCGGTCTGCGCAAGGTCAAGGATTTGCCGCGGCTCGTCCGCGCCGTCGCGGCGCTGCCGCCGGGCGTCCGGCTGGTCATCGTGGGCGAGGGACCGGAACGCGGCGCAATCGCCGCCGAAGCCACCGCTTGCAGCATGATCGAGCGCCTCGTCTTGCCGGGCTTCATGGCCGAGCCCGCGAAGTGGATCGGCCATTTCGACCTGCTCGCGCTGTCATCGCTCAGCGAGCAGGCGCCGATCGCGGTGATCGAGGCGATGGCGGCCGGGCTGCCGTCGTCAGCCCGATGTCGGCGATGTCGCCGCGATGGTGTCGGACGCGAACAGGCCGTTCGTCGCCGCGGATGAAGCTGGCTTTCGCGCGGCGCTGACCAAAATGGCCGGGAATTCAGCGTTGCGGGCCGAGGTCGGCGCGGCGAACCGGCGCGTCGCAGCGGAACGGTTCGCCGAAACAACGATGGTCGGCGCTTATGAAACGCTCTATGCTCGCGCGCTGGAAGGCTATGGGCTGTTCAGCGGCAAATGGGTCGGCTTCGATTGACAAAAGGGCCGAATTTCCGCTTACGCAAGCGGCAATGGGGGCCGGTCTGCCCATGCGGACAGGCGGAGAGAGAGAAGGTTTAGAGTGTTCAAAGGTTTGAAGCCCATCCTTTATGGCGGGCGCGAAGTCTGGCCGTTGGTCGAAGGCGGCAAAGGCGTGTCGGCGACCAACCACATGTCGAGCGGCGCCTGGGCTGCGGCGGGCGGGATCGGCACCGTGTCGGCGGTCAACGCCGACAGCTACGACGCCGATGGCAAGATCATTCCGCAAATCTATCGTGCGCTGACGCGCAAGGAACGTCACGAGGAGTTGATCCAGTACGCGATCGACGGCGCGGTCGAGCAGGTCAGGCGCGCCTACGACATCGCAAGCGGCAAGGGTGCGATCAACATCAACGTCCTTTGGGAAATGGGCGGCGCGCAGCAGGTGCTCGAAGGCGTGCTCGAAAAGACGAAGGGCCTCGTCACCGGCGTCACGTGCGGCGCGGGCATGCCGTACAAGCTCAGCGAGATCGCGGCGCGGCACGATGTCCAATATCTCCCGATCATCTCGTCGGGCCGCGCCTTCCGCGCGCTGTGGAAGCGCGCCTATCACAAGGTCGCCGAGCTGATGGGCGCGGTGGTCTATGAGGACCCCTGGCTCGCCGGCGGCCATAATGGTCTGTCGAACGCCGAAGATCCGCTGAAGCCCGAGGATCCCTATCCGCGCGTCAAGGCGCTGCGCGACGTGATGCGCGCCGAGGGGATTTCGGACGATGTCCCGATCGTGATGGCCGGCGGCGTCTGGTATCTGCGCGACTGGGAACATTGGATCGGCAATCCCGAACTGGGCCAGATCGCCTTCCAGTACGGCACGCGTCCGCTGCTGACCGAGGAAAGCCCGATCCCGCAGGAATGGAAGGACCGCCTGCGTACCCTCGACGAAGGTGACGTGCTGCTCCATCGCTTCTCGCCGACCGGCTTTTATTCCAGCGCCGTCCGCAACCCGTTCCTGCGCGACCTCGAAGCACGCTCGGAGCGCCAGATTCCCTATTCGAAGCAGGAAGCGGGCGATCATGTCGTCCAGCTCGACGTCGGGGTGAAGGGCAAGAATTTCTGGGTCACCCCGCACGACCGCGACCGCGCGCGCGACTGGGTCGCCGAAGGCTATACCGAAGCGCTCAAGACCCCCGACAACACCGTCGTCTTCGTCACCGACACCGACAAGAGCGTGATCCGTAAGGATCAGGCCGACTGCATGGGCTGCCTGTCGCACTGCGGTTTCTCGGCGTGGAAGGATCATGACGATTATTCGACCGGCTACCTCGCCGACCCGCGCAGCTTCTGCATCCAGAAGACGCTGCAGGACATCGCCCACGGCGGCGACGTCGAACAGAATCTGATGTTCGCGGGCCACGCCGCGTTCAACTTCAAGACCGACCCCTTTTATTCGAACAACTTCACCCCGACGGTGAAGCAGCTGGTGGATCGGATTCTGACGGGGGACTGATTGGCAAAGGGGGTAATGATAAACACAAATTGGGCAAGTCGTGCTGCGAGCTTGCCTGACGAGGATCTTGTCGAGATTGTTTCGTCGGGTGATGCAGGCGGCTTCGAGCCACATGTCATAGAGGCGGCGACTGCCGAACTCGGCCGTCGCAAACTTTCCGCAGAAGCCGTTTCGCATCTCGAAACGTCGGTTGGCGAGCGGCAGGCTGCCCGTGATGGCCGGGCGGCCGAGCCGCTGACCAACGGCGCATGGATCGCCTTTATTCTCTTCGGCCCCATCATGGTCGTTACGCTGACGATTGCGATCTTCTTCTTTGTGATGGGGCAACGACAGAAGGGGAAAGAGGCCCTTTGGGCGATCTTCTATTCTTTCCTCGTCTGGTGGGTGATCGCGATGGTCGTGTTCGCCGCCGCTGCGCTGCTCTCCTAAGCCCACCCCTCGAGCACCTGATCGGGCGGGCGGTGGCCGTCGCACCAGGCGCGGATGTTGGCGATGACCTTTTCGCCCGACGCTTCGCGCCCCTCGATCGTTGCCGAGCCGAGGTGCGGCAGCAGCACGACATTGTCGAGCGCGAGCAATTCCGGGTCTACCGCGGGCTCGTGCGTATAGACGTCGAGCCCCGCGCCTGCGATGCGGCCGGTCTTGAGCGCCGCGATCAGCGCCTTTTCGTCGACGATCTCGCCGCGCGCGGTGTTGATCAGATAGGCGGTCGGCTTCATCGACCCGATGCGCGCCGCATTCACCATTTCGTGCGTCTCGGCGGTGTGCGGGCAGTGGATCGTGACCACGTCGCTGATGCGCAGCAGCGTATCGACGCTGGCATGATAGCTTGCGCCCAGCTCTTCCTCGATCGCTGCGGGCAGGCGGCGGCGGTTGTGATAATGGATCGACAGGCCGAACGCCCGCGCGCGGCGCGCGACCGCCAGCCCAATCCGCCCCATGCCGATGATACCCAGCGCCTTGCCGCCGACACGGTGGCCAAGCATCGCGCTCGGCGCCCAGCCTTGCCACTGGCCCGACCGCATCAGCTTCTCCCCCTCGGCCAGCCGCCGCGGGACGCTGAGGATCAGCGCCATCGTCATGTCGGCGGTGTCCTCGGTAAAGACGCCGGGGGTGTTCGATACCATGATTCCCTTCGCGCGCGCCGCTGCGAGGTCGATATGGTCGACCCCGGCGCCGAAATTGGCGATCAGCTTCAACCGTTCGCCGGCGGCGGCGATCACCTCGGCATCGATCGCGTCGGTCACCGTCGGCACGAACACGTCGCAGTCCGCAACCGCCGCCTTCAACTCGTCGGTGGTATAGGCATGGTCGTGCGCCGACAGCGCGACGTCGAACAATTCGGCCATGCGCGCTTCGACATGCGGCATCAACTGGCGGGTGACGATGACGCGCGGGCGTTTGGGACGGGATGAATCGGGCATGGCGCCGATAGAGCGCGCTCGTGCCTGAGGGTCAAGAGGCGGCGCCCATCAAAGCTTGTGGACGAGTGCAGCCTTTTGCGCGGTGAACGGTTGAAATGCGGGCACGAGTTTGACAAGGCCGACGCATGACCAGCCACCGCATCATCGCCCTAATTGCCCTGATCGCCGCCACGGGACCCGCCGCGGCGCAATCGGACGTCGAACTGCCCTATTGGGCGTCGATCAACGTCGACGAGGCGCGGATGCGCAAAGGGCCGTCGCCCGACGTGCCGGTGATCTGGGAATATCGGCGCAAGGATCTGCCGGTAAAGGTCGTCGCGCGCTTCGAAACCTGGCGTAAGATCGAGGACCCCGACGGCACCCAGGGCTGGATGGCGGCGCGGTTGCTCAGCCGGACGCGCACGGCCATCGTCACCGATGACATCCGCCCGCTGCGCGCCGAACCGAAGCTGTCGGGGGCAATCAGCTATCGCGCCGAGCCCGGCGTCGTCGGGCGGATCACCGACTGTGCCGACGGCTGGTGCCTGTTCGATGTGAAGGGCCGCAAGGGCTGGATTCAGACCGACCATATCTGGGGCGACTGACGCGGTCTCGAACCGCGCCCGATCCCGCCCGTTAATCTAATCTTATGCGCTGTGGGCTATTCGCTCGCGGCATGAGGGGGCAGCAATCGAGAGAAGCGGAATCGCCGGGCTTCGACGATGCCTCCTGGCTGCTGATTGCGATTTGCGGCGCGTTCCTGGTGGGCTTCCAACTGACCGAGCCATTTGCATTTTCTGCGGACGGGGCCGTGAAATCCGGGGCCATGATCGGGCTGCTATGGGTGGGAAGCCGCTTTTACACCCGATTGCGGCCGCGTCCGGCCTTCGCCGCGATCTTGAGCGGCATGACGCAGATCATCCTTTTTTCGATAGGCGGCGCGATCCTCAGCTACATGGTCGCGGCACAGGGCGGCGCGCTGTGGGATGCGCGTCTTCAGGGCTGGGACCGCGCGCTCGGCCTCGACTGGCTGTCCTATGTGCGCTGGATCAACGATCATCCCGCGATCGCGCAACTCTGCCGCTGGGCCTATGTCAGCTTGATCCCGCAATTGCTTATCCTCGTCATGGCGCTGGCCATCGCCGGCAGGCCGCGGACGATGCGGGTCATCATCTGTGCTTCGATCCTGTCGGGGATCGTCGCGGTGCTGACGTCGGGTCTGACGCCTGCGGTCAGCAATTTCGTCCACCTCGGCCTCACGCCCGCCGATCTGCCCGGGCTCGATCCAGCGGCCGCTTATGTGCATCACGATCATTTTGTCGGGCTGCGCGACGGTAGCCTGCGTCTGATCGACATCGCAAATCTGGAGGGGATCATAACCTTTCCCAGCTATCACGCGGCGCTCGGCGCGATTTTCGTCTGGGGCTTCCTGCGGTTGGGACCGATCGGCTGGCCGGGCGCCATCTGGGCTGGCCTGATGCTGCTGGCGACGCCGGTCGACGGCGCCCATTATTTCGTCGATGTCTTCGCGGGCATTGCCCTCGCTGTCGTCGCGCTCGCCCTGTCGCCCGCCCTGGTCGAAAGGCGCTGGTTCGAGCCTGTCGGACGTCTGATCGGACGGCGTGAAGCCGTGCCGCCGCCGCCCGCGGCGCTGCCCGCCTGAACGGCGAATAGCGCACAGGAAAAGGCCGGGCGATCGCTCGCCCGGCCTTCCTCATCGTCTATCGATTAGCGCCACCGGAAATGGTTGCGATAAACTTTTACCACCCGGCC
Organism: Devosia sp.; assembly: GCA_015657675.1. Lineage (GTDB taxonomy): Bacteria > Pseudomonadota > Alphaproteobacteria > Rhizobiales > Devosiaceae > Devosia_A. The sequence goes on along the minus strand of JACDQI010000107.1, from coordinate 2,396 downwards.
GTTGCGTTCGTTGACGAGCAGCAGGTCGTTATAGTGGCGGACATAGGTCAGATTGCGGCCCGCGCGCGGCACACCCCAGCGGCTATCCCACGCCGGGCGATAGGCCGGCGCATAATAGTTCGGGCGGATCGTCGCACCGACCGCGAACTGCTGATAGCGGAACGGGGCGCGATAATTCTGGTAGCGCGTGTCGCGGCGCCAGTCGCGCTTGCTGTCGCGAAGGTCGCGGCGAGCGTCATTATATTCGCGGCGTTCCTCGCGAATGTCGCTGCGGTCACCATAGCGCACCGCGTCGCGATATTCGCGGCGCTCCTCGCGCACATCGCGGCGATCCTCGCGGATGTCGCGGGTCTGCGCCTGCGCGGCAACAGGGACCATCATCGCGGCGATCAGGCCGGCGGTGAGAAATTTCATCTTCTTCATTGTGCCATTCCTTTTGCATCGTCAGGGGGAGGGGATCTGCCCGATGACTGGGAATGGTCTAGGCGAGTCGGTTTGAACCGAACCGGAATGCGGCGTTTATTTTCAAGTCATCAGTGTCGCAATTTGTCGCGCCATAACGATGAAAGGGCGCCGTCTTGCGACGACGCCCCGGAACTTTTCGCTGATAAGAAAATCAAACGAGTTCGATCGCCACCGCGGTCGCTTCGCCGCCGCCGATGCACAGGCTCGCGATGCCGCGCTTCTTTCCGTGGCGCTGCAGCGCGGCGATCAGCGTCGTGATGATGCGCGTGCCGCTGGCACCGATCGGGTGACCCAGCGCGGTCGCGCCGCCATGCACGTTGATCTTCTCGCGCGGGATGCCGAGGTCGTGCATCGCGAACATCGCGACACAGGCAAAGGCCTCGTTGACCTCGAACAGGTCTACGTCGCCGATCGCCCAGCCGGTCTTGGCGAGCAGCTTGTTGATCGCGCCGACGGGAGCGACGGTGAAGTCCTTCGGCTCCTGCGCGTGCGCGGCATGCGCGACGAGGCGCGCGACCGGCTTCGCGCCCTTGGCATCGGCGATCGACTGGCGCGTCAGCACCACTGCGGCGGCGCCATCGGAGATCGAGCTGCTGGTCGCGGCGGTGATCGTGCCGTCCTTGGCAAAGGCGGGCTTCAGTGTCGGGATCTTGTCGGGCATCGCCTTGCCCGGCGCTTCGTCGGTGTCGACGACAACGTCGCCTTTACGGCCCGCGATCGTCACCGGCGCGATTTCATTGGCGAAGGCGCCGTCGGCGATCGCCGCCTTGGCGCGGCTCAGCGATTCGAGCGTATAATCGTCCTGCGCCTGGCGCGAGAGCTGATAGGCGTCGGCGGTATCCTGCGCGAAGGTTCCCATCGCGCGGCCCGCCTCATAGGCGTCTTCCAGCCCGTCGAGGAACATATGGTCATAGGCGGTGTCGTGCCCGATGCGCGCGCCCGAGCGATGCTTCTTGAGCAGATAGGGCGCGTTGGTCATCGACTCCATGCCGCCGGCGACGACCAGGTCGATGCTGCCCGCGGCGAGCGCTTCGGCGCCCATGATCACGGTCTGCATGCCCGAACCGCACACCTTGTTGACCGTGGTCGCCTGCACCGACTTGGGCAGGCCGGCCTTGATCGCCGCCTGGCGCGCCGGTGCTTGGCCGAGCCCGGCGGGGAGCACGCAGCCCATATAGATGCGCTCTATGTCGTCGCCCGAAACGCCCGCGCGCTCGACCGCCGCCTTGACCGCAGTCGCGCCAAGATCGGTCGCGCTCGCGTCCGACAGCGCGCCCTGCATGCCGCCCATCGGAGTGCGGGCGTAGGAGAGGAAAACGACGGGATCGGTGGCGGTCATGGCAAAAGACTCCGTAGGGGAAAACAGATCGGTGGCCCGATTAGCCCAAATGCTGCAACTGCGAAAGGGGGCGATCTCCCATCCCCGTTTTGCCAAGGGGAAGGACGGCCCAGCCCGCTGCGCCGCGTTTCAAAGTTCAGTAAAGTTCAGCCCAATGGCGAACCCGTCGGTCTTGCTGTCCGCCGTGATCGGCGGTGGAGTCGTGGGCCGGAGCGGGAGGCTTGCCGTTCATCCGCCATCTTGAAGCATGGCGAAATATATTAGGAAAGCGGTTTTTGGTGGAGGCGTTTGGCGGAGCGCGGCGAAGGCGAGGGCCGTTTTTCAACCGCCCAGCCAATCGCAGATCATCTCTCCCCGATGCCCCTCCGGCGCCAGCGCGCTGCGCATGGCTTCCAGCAGCGGCGGCAACGCCTGCGTGAAGGCATAGGGCGGGTTGACGATGAAAAGGCCCGCGCCGTTGTAGATGCCGGGCTGATCGCTGTCGTACAGCCAATGCTCGACGACCAGAAACTTCGGGATGCCGAGTTTCTGCAACTGCCGCTTCCACCGCACATGCGTCTCGCGGTCCTTCAGCGGATACCAGATCACCGTC
>JACDQI010000106.1 GCA_015657675.1 Devosia sp. | reverse complement strand
TGCAAGCGCTCTCCCAGCTGAGCTAAAGCCCCATCAATGATCCATCGGATCTCTCAGGACGCCCGAAAACCTAATCGGCTCCGGGCGCTGGGTCTGCACTGCGGCGGATGCCGTCGCAGCGCGGGTGCTACTTACCCACGACGCCCCGTGCATGCAAGGGGCTTTTTCGTGAGCCGGGGGATTTAGCGCTCGTCGGCGCCGCCACCCACGTCGAAGTCGAGGTCTTCGTCCTCGTCTTCGTCTTCCTCGAGGAACACGTCGGCATCGTCGTCGCCGATGTCCTCGACATCCTCGACGTCCTCGACATCGGGGATTTCCTCTTCTTCACCGGCCTCTTCGGCATCGGCTTCTTCAAGGGACACGATCTCGGGGCCAGCCTCGACGACTTCCTCGATCTCGACTTCCTCTTCATCCTCGTCCTCATCAGCCTTCCGCTCGGGCGCTGCCTTGGCGCGCGCGACGGTTGCCGATTCGAAGTAGGACCGGGGATAGGACTTGCCGGTATAGGGCGAGACGATCGGATCCTTATTCAGATCGTAGAACTTCTTGCCGGTATCGGGGTCTTCCCGCTTCGTGCCGCGGTCTTCTTTGGCCAATGCTGCTTCCTCAAGACTGAAAAGGCGGGGCCTCCCGCTCGTGTCGTCCGGTTAGGGGCAAACAAAGGGTCTGTCAAACCCAAAATGCGGCCTGTGCGCAGCGCCAGCGGGGCCAGCCCGATGGGACCGCGGCACGCCGACACTGGTCCGCCGCCCGCCGGCCGTGCTAAGCCCTGAAGGTTGCTCGATATCCCCGCAATTTCCAGTCAGTCGCCGATGTCGCTCCATCCGCTTGCCCCGCGTCCACTGGCCACCGAGCGATCGCCGTGGCTGCGTGGCGTGCTGCGCGTGCCGGGCGACCGGGCGATGTCGCATCTGGCGCTGATCCTGGGCGCCATGGCCCGCGGCGAAACCACCATCGAGGGTCTCAACGAAAGCGCCGACGTCTTTGCCACCGGCCGCGCCATGCAGGCCCTCGGCGCCCGCATCGACAAGCGCGCCGGCCGCTGGCACCTGATGGGCATTGGCGTCGGCGGCTTCCTCGAACCCGAGGATGTGCTGCATTTTTCCAGCTCCAGCGAGTCGCTGGCGCTCTGCATGGGGCTGATCGGCCCCTATGACTTTATCTCCCAATTCACTGGAGATCCCGCGTTGGCTATGCGCTCGCAGGTCGCCACACTGGCCGCCTTGCAGCACTTCGGCGTCAGCAAGATCGCCGGCATTGGCGACGGCCTGCCGCTGAGCCTGCGCGGCGCCCGCCTGCCGACCCCGGCCGAGATCGAGCTGCCAACCCCATCCGCACGGCTCAAGGCCGCCATGCTGCTGGGCGCGCTCTGTATTCCCGGCGTCACCAGCATCACCGAGCCGCTGCCCACCCGTGACCATCCCGAGCGGCTGCTCGCCGCCTTCGGCGCCAGGCTCGAAACCCGCGCCCTCGAGGACGGCCGCCGCCTGATCGAGATTGAAGGCATGACCATGCTGCGGGCCCAGCACGTGCCGATCCCCGGCGACGCCTCGGCCGCCGCCCATGCGGTGGTGGCGGGCCTGATCGTGCCGGACAGCGAAATCCTCATCGAAGAAGTGCTGGTGAGTCCGATGCGCACCGGCCTGATCGAGACGCTGCGTGAAATGGGGGGCCAGATCGATATCGTCCGGCCCCGCCAGGTCGGCAGCGAGAAGCTCGGCGATGTCCGGGTCATCCAGTCCCGCCTGCACGGCGTCACCGTGCCGGCCGAACGCCTGCCGGCCATGGTCGAGGAGTTTCCGCTGCTGGCGGTAGCCGCTGCCGCTGCCGAGGGCGAGACGGTGATCGGCGGGCTCGATGCGCTGGCCGACCGCGACTGCAACCAGGTCGACGCCGTGATCCGCGCGCTCGCCGCCAACCGGGTGACGGCGCGGCTCGAGGACGGCAAGCTGGTGATCGAGGGGCAGGGCAAGATCAAGGGCGGCGGCCGGGTCGCCTGCCAGGGCGATGCCTCGATCGCCATGGCCTTCCTCGTCCTGGGGATGGCGGCTGATCTGCAGGTGACGGTGGATGATCAATCCGCTATCGCCCAGATATACCCCGACTTCGTCGCCGATTTCGAAAAGCTCGGCGCCAGCTTCCTGCGCTATTCCTGAAAGAGGGCTCATGATAATTGCCGTCGATGGACCCGCCGCTTCCGGCAAGGGCACGCTGGCCGCAGGTCTGGCGCGGCATTACGGGCTGCCGCATCTGGATACGGGGCTGCTGTATCGCGCCGTTGGACGGGCCGTCGCCGCCTTTGACGGGACGCCGGAGTTCGAAAGCCGGGCCATCGACGCCGCCAAGACGCTCGATGCCACCCATCTCGAGGGCATCGAGGAGCTGACCAGCGCCGCCGTCGGCGTACTGGCCTCGCAGGTGGCGGTGATTGCCGACGTCCGGGCGGCGCTCTTTGACTTCCAGCGCCGTTTTGCCACCCAGCCGGGCGGCGCCGTGCTCGATGGCCGCGATATCGGCACCAAGATCTGCCCCGACGCCGACGCCAAGCTCTTCATCGTCGCCGATTCCAAGGCCCGCATGGAGCGCCGCGCCCGCCAGCTGGAGGCACGCGGCCAGGTGGTCGATCGCTATGCCCTTTACCACCAGATTGAAGAGCGGGACGCCCGCGACATGGCGAACCCGCATGGCGGCTTCTACCAGGCCAGTGACGCGCACTTGCTCGACACGACCCGATTGGATATAGAAGCCGCACTTCGCGCAGCCGTTGCCCTCGTGGACGCGGCCGTAGCCGGCAAGGCGGGGCACTAGCCCCTAATCCAACCAAGCCGCTAGCGGTCCCGTGTCGGCGATACCAGAGCCGGACGCGAACTCTCTACCCATCAGTTTTCCGTACGAGCGCCTGTGCGCCGGATTCTCAGCAAGAGAATCGGGCCTCGTCCGTCTTCTGGTGTTTCAACACAAACCACCGGCGCCACTGGAGAAAGCTCGTTTTGGCAACTCAAACTGCAGTCAAAGAAGACTTTGAAGCCCTGCTGATGGACTCGTTCATGGAGAACGAGCCGCTCGAAGGTACCGTCGTCAAGGGGACGATCGTCGCCATCGAGAAGGATCTTGCGATCATCGACGTCGGTCTGAAGACCGAAGGCCGTATCGCCATGAAGGAATTCGGCGCGGCTGGCCGCGACGGTACCCTCAAAGTCGGTTCGGTGGTCGAAGTTTATGTCGACCGCGTCGAGAACTCGCTCGGCGAGGCTGTGCTCAGCCGCGAGAAGGCCCGCCGCGAAGAGAGCTGGGTCAAGCTCGAAGAAATGTACAACAAGAACGAGCGCGTTGAAGGCATCATCTTCAACCAGGTCAAGGGCGGCTTCACCGTCGACCTCGAAGGCGCCGTGGCCTTCCTGCCGCGTTCGCAGGTGGACATCCGCCCGATCCGCGACATCGCGCCGCTCATGAACGTGCCGCAGCCGTTCCAGATCCTCAAGATGGACAAGCGCCGCGGCAATATCGTGGTGTCGCGTCGTGCGATCCTCGAAGAGTCGCGCGCCGAACAGCGTTCGGAAATCGTCCAGCAGCTCGAAGAGGGCCAGGTTGTCGACGGCGTGGTCAAGAACATCACCGACTACGGTGCGTTCGTTGACCTCGGCGGCATCGACGGCCTGCTGCACGTCACCGATATCGCCTGGCGCCGTGTCAACCACCCGACCGAAGTGCTTTCGATCGGCGAGACCATCAAGGTGCAGATCGTCCGCATCAACCACGAGAGCCATCGTATCTCGCTGGGCATGAAGCAGCTGCAGGCCGATCCGTGGGATGGCATCGAAGCCAAGTACCCGGTTGGTGCCAAGTTCACCGGCCGCGTGACCAACATCACCGACTACGGTGCGTTCGTGGAACTGGAGCCGGGCATCGAAGGCCTGATCCATGTCTCCGAAATG
>JACDQI010000105.1 GCA_015657675.1 Devosia sp. | reverse complement strand
CGGCCGGCCCTGCCCCTTCCATCACCTCGGCCACCGCACTTTGGCCCGACATGTCGCCGACATCCTGACTGAAATAGCCAATTGTGGTGCCGCGATCGACCGAGACCTGGCCTTCATCAGGAGCTTCCTCGCCGGTGATCATGCGAAAGAGCGTGGTCTTGCCGGCGCCGTTCGGCCCCACAAGCCCGATCTTTTCGCCCTTCTGCAAGGCGGCAGAAGCCTCGATGAAGACCAGCTGCTTGCCGTTCTGCTTGGAGATGGATTCGAGACGGATCATGAAAGGCCCATAGCTAGCGGGCGCGCGACCCGAAACGATGCCGGGGTAAACCATCGGCGGCGCCCAAGTGCAAGGGCCGGATGCGACTGGCTGCCATCCCGCATCTGGGCCGAACAGCGACCGGTCTGGGACCCAGGTCCCAGACCGATCCCGCAGAGGTCTTGGGCCGCTATTGTGACGGGGGCGGCTCAGGCAGGTTCGATGGGCCGGTTGCGAGGGGCAATCGGAAAGCAGAACCACGGAGACTCATCATGAAGTCCGCACTTTCGATCCTTGCCCTGGTCGTTGCCGCGACCATCAGCCTGCCCGCCAGCGCCTCTGTCGGCGATTCCGCGCTCCGCCAGCCCGGATTTGTCGCAGCCAAGGCTGGGGTGCCTGCCCAGCAGGTGGCACGTCGCGGCGCCGACGATGGCCCCAACCATGACATCAACGATGACAAGGGTGGCCAGAGCGGCAAGGGCGGCAAGGGCAAGGGTGGCAATGACGACGGCCCCAACCACACCTGACCGGCGCATGGGAGAGTGGCGGCGCCACTCTCCCATTGCTATGATTGTGCGGCCTGCCCGCGTTTCCGGGTGGGCCGTCCTGCATGAGGGAACGCAGATGAACACCCGCCTGGGCCATCGCCTGATGCGCCGGATCCTGACCGCTCTTTTGCTGGTGATGCTCGGCAGCTTGGCCTTGCCGGGCGGCTCGGTTGCTTATGGCAAGGACGGTGCCGACGACGGGGGCTCGCATGGCAGCGACGACAGCGGCGGCGGATCGGGAAAGTCCGACAATAGCGGTCCTGGCAGCAGCAACTCGGGCTCGGACGAGTCCGAGGACAAAGACGGCGACGAGGTCGACCATCGCCTCAAACTCGAAAAGACCTATGACGACGGCTATCGCGAGACGGTCGACCGGGGCGTCTATATCCTCACCGATGCCAAGGGACGCACCGTCATCCGCCGCAAGGCCAGGAACTCGGACGTCGACCGGTTCGACGCTAGCTAGCCCCGTGCAGGCGCCTCGCTGAGCAGCACGGCTGCCTCGGTGCGGTTGCGCACCTTGAGCTTATTGAGAATGCTGGTCATGTGGTGCTTGACCGTCTTTTCCTGGATGTCGAGATCGATCGCCACCTGCTTGTTGCTCATGCCCTTGGCGACGAGCCGCAGGATTTCGTCCTCGCGCGCGGTGAGCGTCGCCAGCAGATCATCCTGAGCTGCCTTTTCCGGCCGCTCGCGCAATTCCACCCAGAGCCGCGCCGCCAGCGATGGCGAGACATAGCTTTCGCCGGCCGCGATGCCGCCGAGGATTTCGGCGAGTTCGACAGAGCCGACGCCCTTGAGCACATAGCCGGCGGCGCCTGCCTTGAGCGCCGCCATGATGTCGTTGCCGGTTTCCGACACGGTCAGCATCACGACCTTGATATCGGGAAAATGGTCGCAGATCTTTTCGGCAGCACCGATGCCGCCACCCGGCATGGAGATATCGAGCAGCACCATTTCGGGGCGCTGCGCCTCGACCAGCCGGATGGCGTCGGTGGAACTGCTGCCCTGGCCGACGATCTCGAAGGTACCGGCCTCCTCGAGGCTGCGGCTGACGCCGTCGCGGAACAGCGGATGGTCGTCGACCAGAACAATACGGATCATCAGGCAAGCGCCCCAGTGTGGTTGCGGGGAAGAAAGCAGGTGAGCACGGTGCCGGCAGCAGAACTGGCGATGGCAAAGCGCCCGCCGAGACTCTCGATACGTTCGCGCAGTCCCTGAAGACCAAGGCCGTTCGAGCGCGCCTGCGGGTCAAAGCCGGGGCCGGCATCGCGCACGGTGACAGTCAAGCCGGCCGCGTCGCTCTGCGCCTCGACCACCAGCCCCCTGCCCCCGGCATGGCGATTGGCATTGCCCAGACTTTCCTGCACGAAGCGGTATATGCAGATGCGCGCCGCTGTCTCGAGCGGCGGATTGCCGTCCGGCACGGCCAGCGTCACCGAATTCCCGGTGCGCTCCTCATGGGTGGCGACCGCCGAGCGCAGCAGATCCGCCAGCGTCATCGTCTCGATCTCGGGTAGCGCCAGGCCGCGACTGATATTGCGGATCTCCCGCATGGCGTCGTCGAGAAAGGTGCGCAACTGGACCAGTTCGGGATTGCCGGCGCCGGCACTGCCCAGCCGCATGGTGGCGAGCGCCAGCAGTTGCGCCGGACCGTCATGCAGGTCGGCGCTGACCCGGCGCAGCACCTGCTCGTTGATGGCGACGGAGCGATCCGTGGCGGCGAGCAGCGATTGGCGCAGGTCGCGGTTCTGCTGCAGCAGGATGGAGAGTTCTCCGACGCGTGCCTCAAGAGCGGCGCGCTGCTGGTCGATGACGTGGCTGCCGCGCCGAACGATGCCATAGAGCGCCGCCAGCATCGCCGTGGTGACCAGCACCACGATCAGCCAGCTCTGCGTGCGCGCCGCCACGAGGCTGCTCTCGAGTTCCCCGGCATGTTCGTAGAATTCGGCCACCGCGATCACATTACCCGACCAGGGCTCACGGATCGGACTGTAAATTTCAAGCAGGGGCGTGCCGACGCCGCGCTCGGACGCATTCTCGGCATCGCCGAGCTGATCGTATTCAGCCGCGACATTGCCTGACCAGGCCTCGGCCAGCTTCTCCCCCACCGGGAATTGCTGACCGATCAGCGCCGGTTCGCTGGCATAGCTGACGATGCCGTCGCGGCGCCAGATCTTGAAGGCTTCGAGCCGGCTGCCGAGGCTCCCTGAGCGAGCGTTTCGTCGAGCGCCCGCGCCGCGCCGGCGCTCAGCACACCGTCCTCGCTGAGGTTGACGAACAGCGGCGAGACGACGCTGTCGACAAAGAGTGCAGTAGTGGCGGCGGAATTGCGGATCACGCCGTCTTCGATCTGCCGAGTCACCCAGAGTCCGATGATCAGCATGCCGGCGAGCAGCACGATGGCACCGACGGCGAGGAACTGGCCGGCCAGATCAAGGTGCTGCCAGAAGCGCCGCAGCGGCGCCGGGCGCGCCTCTGCACCCCCGCTCCGCGTCACGGCCCAGCCACTTGTGCTGGCCTGCTGTTTGTCCATTGCCTTGCCCACCCTGCGCCGACCCTAGCGGGTCGGCTGGGTGCCGGAAAGGTCCTAGGACTTCTGCCGCCTTACGGCAGCTGGTGGCCGGCGGCGGTG
>JACDQI010000104.1 GCA_015657675.1 Devosia sp. | reverse complement strand
GTTGAAGTTCTGGAACACCATTCCCATTCTGGCCCGCTGCAGTCGGACGGCACCCTCGCTCAAGGGTTTTGCTCTTAGGCCCGGTGACTCGTAGCCGATCCGCTCGCCCCCCAGATGCACCTCGCCTGAGGTCGGGGATTCCAACCAACTGATGCAACGCAGCAGCGTCGACTTTCCTGAGCCCGATGGACCGAGAATACACACCACCTCGCCACGCCCAACCTGCAGGCTCACACGATCGAGAATGTGCAGATCATCATAGTCCTTGCTGACACCAATAACTTCAAGGGCTGGACTGGCTGACTTCATCGACCAACTCCCCGCACCGGACGGTAGTAGTTCACGCGGCGTTCAAGTGTCCGTACTCCCAGGTCTAGGATGCTCAGGAGCACCCAATATGCCGCGGCAACGGCCAGCCAGGTCTCGAATGGCGCATATGTTCGGGAGACGACCTGCTTTGTCGCATAGGCGAACTCTTGGACAGAGATGACCGACAAGATGGCGGTATCCTTCGTCAACCCGATTGCGATCCCGGCAAGGGCTGGAAGCGCCACTCCCGCGGCCTGCGGCAAGACGATCCGCCAAAGGATTGTCCCTTCGGCAAGACCGACCATGCGGCCGGCCTGCAATTGCCCATGAGGGATCGAGAGAATGGCACCTCGCACCGCCTCCGCCATGTAGGGAGAATAATAGAGTGTCAGCGTGAGAATTCCCGCCCAGAACGCATCGATGCGGATGCCTGCCGATGGCAGCACGAAATAAACGACGTACAGCAGCGTCAGGATTGGCAAGCCAAGCACAAGCTGCGTGTAGACCTTGATGGTTCTGCGGATGGCCGCCGACCCTCGCATGCGCCCCCAGGTCAGCAAGGCTGCGGCGGCCAGCGATGTAGCGATCGCAAATGCTGCAATCAGTGTCGTTCTGCCAAGTCCGAGCGCGAGTTGCGGCAGGTAAGGGACCAGCACGGCAAAATCCATCGTCTAGCCCCGCATGGGTGCAAGTTGACGGTCGAGCCAAACCGCCAGCATTGTGAAGGCATAGAAGATCGCGACATACGCTGCGGCGATTGGCAAGAATACGTCGAGTGAGGAAAATGATCGGGCCTGGATCAAGACTCCCGCATAGGTCATTTCGGTAACCGAGATGATTGAGGCCAACGGTGTCGATTTCAGTATGATCGAGAATTCTGCGACCAACATTGGCAGGCTATTTGCCATCGCTTGTGGCAGGACAACCCGCCTCCAGATGGCAAAGCGCGACAACCCGACCATCTTGGCCGCCTCGATCTGCCCAGGCGCGATCGCTAGTACGCCGCCGCGCAGGATCTCTGTCGTATAGGCCCCTGAGTTAAGCCCGATTGCCAGGATAGCGGCCAGGATCGGCGGGACGCGAATCCCGAGGAGCGGGAGGCCGTAGGACAAGACCAGCAACTGGACCAGAAGTGGCGTACCACGCATCACGCTTACATATGCCCGGCTGGCGAACAACCCAACCCAGCCGCCGCCCAGTTGCGCGCTCACTGATATCGACCCCGCAATCAGGCTGACAATGCCCGCTCCGAGAGTCAGCATCAGAGTGATCCAGACAGTGGAACCCAACGCGCTCAGTGTTTGCTGAAGAGTCTCAAGACTGAACACGCGTTCAAAACTCCGCGGGGGTGGGCGACTGCGGTGACAGTCGCCCTTTTCAGCTACTGAGCGGGGATAAAGTCCGCGGTCGGGAGCTCGACTGTGTAACCAAAGTACTTGGTCTGCAATTGGCTGACGGTGCCATCGGCGACCAGTTCCTTGACGGCAGCCGACAGTGCCTCGGTCAGCTTCGGGTTTGCCTTGTTGACCCCCCAGCCGATCCACTGCGTTCCGCCGATGTCGCCGACAACTTCCAGCTTGGCATCGGTACGCGCAGCAACGGCCTGTACCAGCACGGACTTGTCGTCGACCACGCAGGCGGCGCGGCCATCGACCAGCGCGGCAACCGTCTGCTCGATGGTCTCGAACCCGATCAGCTCAACCGGGGCCTTGCCGGCTTTGACCAATTCATCATTCATGGCCATCATCATCTGCTCGGGCTGGGTCGTCTGCTTGACCGCACAGGTCTTGCCCGACAGATCGTCGATCGATGACGAGGCAACGCCGTTGCCAGAAACAATCATCACCGCGTTCATCGAGGCAGCGGTGGGCATCACATAGTCGATCTTTTGCGCGCGCTCTGCAGTTACGTTCAGGGTCGGCGTCACGTCGAAGGCGCCTGCGATCAACCCGGGGATAATCCCGCTGAAAGCCATCACCGAATACTCGACTTCGACGCCGAGCTTTTCAGCAACCTTTTCGATGATCTCCGGGTCGTACCCGACGATCTTGCCGCTCGCGTCCGTGAACTCGAAGGGAGCAAAGGTCGGGTCGATCGCCACGACGAGTTTCTTGTTGGCCAGTACGGTATCAAGCGCATCGGCAGATGCCTGGGACGTGATGCCCAGACTCACGACCAAGGCTGACAGGAAGGCAACTTTAGACTTCTTTAGGTGCACCATTTTAACTCCTTGTAGCCGCCCATGAGATGGCGGCGCGAGCGTCATTGCCGACCAGATACTCGACTGGTCCGGCTGTGGGGCGGCTCCACAGCGCGGGATCTGCAGGCGCGCTGTGCAAGACCACAAACAGGTCCATGACAGCACGAAACACTACTGCGTCCCCGGGGCGGGACGAGACGCCGTTCGGCGTCAAAGACCCATCGCCGTTGACTGTAACGTCGAGGAAGAGATTGATCGGGTCGGCCACTTTGACCGGTGCAAGCCCCATCGCTTCAAACGCAGCCCTCGGCGCGTCCGGCACTGCCTCTGGGGCAGTTGCGAGCGGCATCAGCAAGTCATGCTTGAGATGCGGAGCAGACACACCTAGGACCAAAGCGGGTCGACGCTTGTTCGTCACGAGACGCATTCCCAATCGCAACAAAAACGAATTGGAAAAGACACGGGTGTGATGGGGCGAAAGGAATGTATCGGGCATGGCCTGGCAGAATGCGAAAAGGCCAACGGGTTGACCGCCCTCGACATCCCTCACCCCGAGCAATTGACCGGCTCCCACTCGGAAGCCTGCTGCCGTGCCTGCTGGGACTATACCCGAGCCTCCGGCGGCAAGGGCAGAGCACTTGGGGTCTTCATCAGGAGCGGCATTTTCAGGCTCCCCCAGCAATCACGTCGATCTGTAGCGAAGACGGAACCAGGCCGTTGCCCGGTATGATATCTTGCGGGCACGAACTCACGCCGCACACTACATCCATCAGGCATTCCAGGACGATGTAGTCCCCAGGTCGACTCGGCGGATCGACCACCCCGGTGCGTCCATCCTCGACGACCGGACTGTTCTGGAAGAAGTTGAATGGCTCGGGAACTTGGAGCGGGCTTGTCAGTCCCAGCGCGCGCATTGGTTCGAACATATTGTCCAGACAGTTGCGATGGCCGGGCGCGCCGAAGTCGACCTCGTACCGACTGCTGTCACAGGCTGGAATTGAGTAGTCGTGCACGCCTATCGTATCGGACTCGACACGAAGCATCGGTCGGCGCCGGCTCGAATACAGGGTGTCTCCGGTCTTGATGTAGAGCGACCCGAGCGCGCGTCGGGTTTCGATCGTGGAGAGCCCCTCCGACACATCGCCGGCGGCGACCGCCACGAAGTCCAGCGCTTGCTGTCCCTCGAGGTCCAGAATTCTGATGCGGTCGCCTTTGCGGGCTGCAAAGGCTGTACCGTGCCCCCCCGCGACGTGAAAGTGTGCGATCTCAACGGGCATCTGAAAGCTCAGCCTCCAAAATGTCGACATTGAGTTCCGTCGGGTACCAGCCGGTGATCGGATTGAATTCCTGGGGACAGGCCGAAATGGCAACGATCTGGTCGATCCATGCCTTCAGCACAATGTAATCACCGGCCTTTGAGGGCGCTGGCCCGTTCAGGACGCTGCCATCGGCTCCGATCGGAACATTGGCGAACACGTTAAAGGGCTGAGGAACATAGAACGGAATGCCTTCGCCCCAGTAGGGCGCCATGACTTCCTTGAGATTGCCCGCGCAACTACGATGTTCGGACTGCACACCATAGAGTCGGTAGCGATGCGGATCGCATGCCGCTGTGAGCAGATCATGGATGCCGCAGGTGTCGGCAATCAATTGAAGGATGGGGCGCCTGTGGTTGGTATGGAAGCTCTCGCCTGGCACCGGACAAAGCTTGTTCACCCAGACTCTGGTGTGCATCGCCGACAGGTGCTCGCTGAGGTCATTGGCATTGAACGACCAGAAGTCGCCGCACTGCTTGCCCCGCGGATCGGTGAGCCGGATGTATTGCCCAGCCTTGAGTTCGTGCGCCCACCCCATCATCGGGGCCACCACGAACGAGTCCACAATTCTCAGCGGTAGCTGGAACTTGCCGTTAAGATCGACAGAAAATGGCATGCGCGAACAATCCCTTGTTGGGCCTTCCTGCGCGCAGCCTCCTCTCTTTTTTTAGTTCTACGCGTTGGCAACAACCTTTTCATAGATATCAATTTATGAAAAGAGTTTTTTATGACATCTTCACTAGCGCGGTTTGGATAAGGCAATGACACCGACAAGACCTGAGCGCTACCACTCCATACGGAAAGCAATTCATCAGGAGTATCAAGATTTTACTCCGGGGGAGCGGTCGCTTGCCGATCTCATCCTGAACTTTCCCGGCGAGCTGATTGGATACTCGGCCTCCGAGTTGGCACGCATGGCCAAGACGTCGAATGCCACGGTCAGCCGTTTTGTCAGACGCCTGGGTTTTGAGAACTTCGATGAGATGCGGCGCCTCGCGCGCGAGGAACACGAACTGGGGGCGCCACTCTTTCTGCGATCTGGCGCGAACTCCAGCCTGGCCGACGCTGTCAATGCCCATTTGGCAAACGTCACGCGCAATCTTCAGGAAACGATCGGCCGGCTCGATCTGCCAAAACTTCAGTCACTCGTGGAAGCGCTTGCCACCGCTCCTCGCGTCTGGGTCATTGGCTTTCGACACAGCTACTATCTGGCCGGCTATCTTCGATGGTCCTTGGTGCATGCACGCGCGCAAGTCCATTTGATCCCTGCTGCCGGAGAAACACTGGGTGAAAGCCTGGTCGATGTCGCCCCAGGAGATGTCTGCATTGGCGTCGTCATGCGCAGGCGCGTCGCCAACACGATAGAGATCTTGCAGGTAGCGCAGTCAAAAGGGGCGCGCATCGCCGTCATTACCGATCCAGGCATGACGGGTACCGAAGCGTTTGACTGGGACCTGCGCTGTCAATCGCGCACACCCGGCCCGATCGATGACCACGCCCCTGCGCTCGCCTTGATCCACATCATCGTTGAACGTGTGCTGGCCAAGTCTGGAACAGCATCGCGCACTAGACTCGGCGATATCGACGATCTTCATACCGGGTTGGGGGAGCTTTAGCGGACCGGCAAGATCATGCCCAGTGCGGTCTATTCCCCAACCTGGGCCCGTGCCGCCTTAGCGTCGTCGTCAACCCTATCACCCGGGTCACCGCCACGGACTTCGCGGCAATCCCAGCGCCAGCGTCTTGCTCATCTGCTTCGCCAATGAACGCTCTCCATCTCAATGAGGCAATGCGAAACTTGACAATAAATATCTGATTTCATTGATTAAAGTAGCGTAGTTGGCGCGACACTTGTGCTCCCAATGCGTCACTTGGCAGAACAAAACATGACCACGGCTGAGAACAGTGCTGCGCACCGACAGGGCCCAGCTCAAGCTTTGAGCCGGGTTATCGGATGGTCAGTTGGCAACCGCCGGCGCTATGAACAAAACGCACCGGAAGCGCGTCAACCGCAATAACAGACCGGCAAGAATGGCCGGTGATCCTACCTCAAAGGTCTTAGATCCCGGCAAGCTGGGCCGAAATGGGCGCTTACCGGTCCCCAGACCATTTTCCAACTCAATGGCAGCTCTGGGCCAGAAGCGGAAACTGAACCGGACGACGTGCTGCCTGCCGAGGGCTGGTGCCATCCAAAGCGTGCTGACCGTGCCGGCCGAATGCCACCAACCGTATGCAACCAATGACGGCAAAAAGGCTTGTTGTGAGAGCTCTGGCAGTCCTACGCCAGTCCTACGCGCTAGCGCGATGATCCTCGAACTAACCGGGTCTCGGCCCTGCCCCAGCTTCAGTAGGTCCAGTCCATCATTGGCGCCACGGAAAAGCGCCGGGCGGTGGCGAGGTCGGGGGTCATAGGGCGGAAATAGGCTATCCCATCAAAAAAGGCCAGACCGCCCTGAAGGCTGGACATCTCTTGATTTGAACGAAAACAGCTCAGCAGCTAATTTTGCAAAGAACGTATGCATCAAAAGTTAATCACAGCCTGGCCGGTCGCGGCTAACGTGATCGGCGGTGTTCTAGCTAGCGTCGGTGTGTTTTGCGGTCCTTGATTTCAAGCGTGGCTCTACTGGCCGGTCTGTTGGGGCTAGGCGGAGCAGCGCAGGCAAATGGCTTTTACTTTAAACCAGTGACGGCTGGCTCGCCGCTGCTGACAGAATTGCGCGTCGGTGTGACGACGGCGGCTGTCGAACTCAACGAGTCCGTGCTTTTCCTGCCTGGCCAGGTCGATCTCCGGCTTTCCAACATTACGGCGGAAGCGATTTTCGGCGGCGTCGACCTCGATGTCTTCGACATTCCCGGCGACCTGCGTCCCGTGCTCGGTGCCTCGCTCAGCGTCAATGGAACGGACAGTTGGGCGTGGGCCGGCGTGAACTACCACGTCAGCATGCTCGAGCCACTGTTCTTCGAGTTCACCTTGGGCGGGGTCGTGCACAATGGGTATCTCGACAATCCGCCGGCCGGCCGTGACGCCTATGGCTGCCGGGCGCTGATCTATGCCTCGGGCGGCTTCGGGGTGAAGCTGAGCGACAGCATGACTGCCAGCCTGACGCTGGACCATGGCTCGCATGCGCGGCTGTGTGGCACGCAGAACCCAGGCTTTAGCGCCCTCAGCTTCAAGCTCGGCTACATTTTCTAGACACGCGCACCGGCCAAACAGGCCAGTGCGCAGTCTCGCCTGTCAGACCTTGCTCAGTTCGGTCTGGCATGCCTGGGCCAGCGCCGTGTTGGGTGCAGTGGCGCCCAGTGGGGTCGCCCAGCCAGACTTTTCGATGATCGAGCGCCGGTTGTAGGACGACGCGGCTTTGAGCTCGGTGATCACTGCGGCAGCGGCAGGGTCGTTGACCGAACTTTGCAGGCAATAGGGCATCAGGGCACTGACCACGGCGAGGTCGGCCTGCTTGCTGGCAAGGCTGGCGGCCGAACTGCCCGTCACCCAGCCGAGCTGGGTAAAGCCGATGAAGGCTATGACAATGGCACCCGCCACTGCCCCGAAGAGGGCAGGCTTCAGCCAGATGGGTAATTTCATGGATCAGTCCGATTCAGGTCGGAGAAGTGCGGAGCATGATCGCTTCGCGCCCCGAGGCTAGCACGGATCGCCCCTGCCCCGTTGGAAATCCGCTGGGTCAGCCCGCGGCGCGGTCGAGGCGCAGAGCCGCATCGAGATCAGCCGTGCTGACGTCGAGCGCCTGCGTGATGCCGCCATCGACCAGCAACAGGGTCAGGCTGATCTGCCAGGCCTCCCAGCTCAAATCGAGTGCCCGACGCGTCTCGCGCAGTTCGTAGGTGCCGGGCCGGTGAGGGCCGGCAAGTCCGGGCAGGTCGAAGGGTGCCTTGAACGTCACGGTACGCGGAACTGCGGGCAGTGCCACGGCCATTTCTCCCGCTCCCGGGAGAGGGTCTGCTGCCTCGAGGCGGTTGCTGCGCGGGAACGGAATGATCTTGGTGGCTGTCATTTGGGGCATCGTCTCCGGCCGTCCGCTCCAACCCGGGAGCACGGGGGCCGACGACGCCACGGCCCAAGCCAGGACCCTAGCACGGTCCCCGCCCAAGCGGTCGGAATTCGCCCGGCTGCGCCGCCAGTGCCGGGCAAGCGTGCACCAGGCACGCGAAAACACGGGCATGATGACGTTGACATACTAAGCACGCTTATTATAAGCGCACTTATGAAATCCGAAACTCTCAAGACCAAGGCCCCTTTGGGCTTCCTGATCCACGAAGTGGCGCGGCTGATGAAGCGCCGGTTCGAGGACGGGGCGCGTTCACAGGGTCTGACGCTGCCGCAGTGGCGGACTCTGGGGCAGATCGCGCTGAGCGAGCGCGCTACCCAGGCAACGCTCGCTGCCGCGATCGATGCCAACCCGATGACCATGTCGGGCATTCTCGACCGGCTGGAAAAACGCGGTCTGGTGCTGCGCGCCGTCGACCCCAATGACAGTCGCGCCAAGGTCGCAACCCTCACGCCCGAAGGCGAGGCCCTCTATCACAAGGCGCGCGCGCTTGGCCTCAGCACCTATGAAACTGCCCTCGAAGGCGTCAGCCCGGCCGATCGCGAGACGGTCATGGCCTGCCTTTCGCGCATGCGTGACAATCTTTCCGGCCAGACGGCCGACCAAAAGGAACCTGCGTAGATGAACGCCCCCGTCAAGACGCCCGCCCAAGGTGAAGCCAAGCCGGTCGAAACGACCGTCGCGCAGGCGGCCGCGCCGATCACGCCGCCGGTCAAACCGAAGTCGAGCCGCCGGCTGGTGCTGATGCTGTCGGTCCCGGTGATCCTGGCGGCCGGCGGGGCCTATTTCTACTTCACCGGTGGGCGCTTCATCGACACCGACAATGCCTATGTGCAGCAGGCCAAGGTCTCGGTGTCGTCCGATGTGGCCGGGCGCATCGTGTCGGTGGCGGTTGCCGACAATCAGGCGGTCAAGAAGGGCGATACGCTCTTTGCTATCGATGCCGAACCCTATCGGATCGCACTGGCGCAGGCCGATGCCGCGCTGGCCGCGGCCCGCGTCAATGTCGAGCAGCTCCGCGTGGCGCTGGGCACGGCCAAGGCCAAGTTGGCCTCGGCGCAGGCGACGCTCGAGATCCGCAAGACCGAGTTCGAGCGCAAGCAGAGCCTCGTCAGCCAGGGCGTCAATGCCGAGTCGACGCTCGACGATCTGCGCCTCTCGCTGCAGACCGCCGAGTCTTCCGTGTCGCTGGCACAGCAGGAGGTGGCGAGCACTACCGCGGCGCTGGCCGGCAATCCCGACATCGTCACCGACGACCACCCGGCTGTGCGGGCCACGCTGGCAGCGCGTGACAACGCGCAGCGCAATCTCGACAAGACCACCATCGTGGCGCCGGCCGACGGCATCGTCAGTCAGGTGGGTAGCCTCAATATCGGCCAGTTCATCAATACCGGCGCGACTATCGCGACGCTGGTGGAAACCGGCGACACCTGGGTGGAAGCCAATTTCAAGGAGACCCAGCTGGTGGGGCTCAGCGCCGGCATGCCGGCCGAAATCTCCGTCGACGCCTTCCCGGGCATCAAGCTCGCGGGCCACGTGGAGTCGATCGGCGCGGCAACCGGTGCGGAATTCGCGCTGATCCCGGCACAGAACGCCACCGGCAACTGGGTCAAGATCACGCAACGCATTCCGGTGGTGATCCGCGTCGACGACGCCAAGGGAGAACTGCTGCGCGCCGGGATGAGCTCGGTGGTCAGTGTCGACACCAAGTCTCCGGCGGCAGCGGCCAAGGCCCTCTGAATATGGCCGCCACCCGGGCCGCGCCCGTTGCCGTTTCGACCCCCAACGTGGTGGTCCGGAACAAGGGACTGCTGACTGCGGCCATCATGCTCGCCATGGTCATGCAGGTTCTCGACACCACCATTGCCAATGTCGCCCTGCCTCATATGCGTTCGAGCCTGGGCGCCAGCCAGGACGAGATCAATTGGGTGCTGACGAGCTATATCGTCGCCTCGGCCATCGCCACCCCGCTCACCGGTTGGTTCGCCGACCGGTTCGGGCGCAAGGAGCTGATGGTCGGCGCCGTGCTCAGCTTCACCATCGCGTCGCTGCTCTGCGGCATTGCCACCAATCTCGAGCAGATGGTGCTGTTCCGCATTATCCAGGGCATCTCGGGTGCGGTGATTGCGCCCTTGGCGCAGGCGACGATGATGGACATCAACCCGCGCGAAAAGATCGGCCAGGCCATGGCGATCTTCGGGGCTGGCATCATGATCGGGCCGATCATCGGGCCGACGCTGGGTGGCTGGCTCACCGAGACCTTCAACTGGCGCGCGTGTTCCTCGTCAACCTGCCGCTCGGTGGTCTCGCCCTCTTCATGCTCTTTGCGCTGATGCCCAAGAGTGAAATCAAGCAGCGCAAGTTCGACTTCTTCGGCTTCAGTATGCTGGCGCTGGCGGTTGCCGCAACGCAGTTGCTGCTCGACCGCGGCCAGGGTGTAGGCTGGTTCGACTCGGTCGAAATCTGGCTCTATCTGATCCTTGCCATCTCCGGTGCCTGGATGTTCGTGGTGCACTGCGCCACCTCGAGCAATCCGTTCATTGATCTCAAGATGTTTGCCGACCGGAACTTTTCAACCGGTCTCGTGATGATCTTTGTGGTCGGCATCACGCTGTTCTCCGGCCTCGCGCTGTTGCCGCCGATGCTGCAAAACCTGATGGGTTTTCCGGTGATCGAGACGGGCCTCGTCATGGGTCCACGCGGCATTGGCACGATGGTCTCGATGATCCTCGTCGGCCGGCTTGTGTCGCGCTACGACCCGCGCCTCCTGGTGTTCGGCGGGTCGCTGCTGATGGCCTATTCGCTCTACATGATGACCGAGTTCGACATCGTCATGGGCACCGGGCCGATCATGCTTTCGGGCCTGCTGCAGGGTATCGGCATGGGCTTTGTGTTCATCCCGCTCAACACGCTCGCCTTCGCCACCATCAATGCCAAGTACCGGGTCGAGGCGACATCGATGTTCTCTCTGGTGCGCAATGTCGGCTCGGGCGTCGGCATCTCCATCGTCACCTCGGTGCTGGCAACGATGCAGATCGTCAATCACGCCGACCTTGCCGAACGCATCACCCTCGATTCCGGTGTGGTGCGCGACTTCGCCACAGCACATGGCGGCTTTGGCAATGTGGTGACGACGATCAACGGCCTCATCACCCAGCAGTCCGCGATGCTCGCCTTCCTCGATGACTTCAAGCTGATGATGTGGGTGACGCTTGCGTCACTGCCGATCATCCTGCTGCTGCGACGGCCCAAGGCCGTCGTCAAACCCGACCCCGCCCACGCAATGGCGGAGTAAGCAGCGGCGCCGGCGGGTTGACCTCCCCGGCGCCGCTTTCACGTCGCAGGAGCCGTGCGGAGACCGCAGGGGTCCAATGCGCAGGATGGCCGCGATGCCGCTTGAGCCGTCCTGTCGCAAAGCCTATGTCAGTGGCGCCGGGGGCTCGGTGAGGCATGAGGATCATGACCAACACAGGCAAGCATCGGGTCGTCATCATCGGTGGCGGCTTTGGCGGATTGAGCGCGGCGCAGGCGCTGCAGGGCGCCGATGTCGAGATCACGCTGATTGATCGGCGCAACCATCATCTGTTCCAGCCCCTGCTCTACCAGGTCGCGACCACCGCCCTTTCGCCGTCGGAGATCGCCTGGCCGATCCGGCAGCTGGTGCGCAGCCGGCCCGAGATCACCACGCTGCTGGGCGAAGTGACCGGGGTGGACAGTGCGGCCAAGCATGTCGTGCTCGATGACGATACCACCGTTCCCTACGACAGCCTGATCATCGCCACCGGCGCGCGGCACGCCTATTTCGGCCATGACGACTGGGAGCCGCACGCGCCCGGCCTCAAGTCACTCGAAGACGCGACGGCGATGCGGCGGCAATTGCTGCTGGCCTTCGAACAGGCTGAGCGGGAAGCCGATCCGGACAAGCGCAAGGCGCTCCTCACCTTCGTGCTGATCGGCGGCGGCCCGACCGGGGTGGAACTCGCCGGCGCCATCATCGAACTGGCGCGCACCACGCTGCGCGCGGACTTCCGCACCATCCATCCGGAAGACGCTCGGGTGCTGCTGATCGAGGGTGGACAACGCGTCCTGCCCAACTTCCGTGAGAACCTATCGGCCTATGCCCTCAAGGCGTTGCAAAAACTCGGCGTCGAAGTGGCGCTCGGCCAACCGGTCACTCAGGTCGAAGCCGGCGCGGTCACTTATGGCGCGACGACGGTCAAGGCCGCCACCATTCTCTGGGCCGCCGGCGTCCTCGCCTCCCCTGCCGCCAAGTGGCTGGGTGTCGAGGCGGACCGCGCCGGCCGGATCAAGGTCGAGCCCGATCTCAGCGTTCCGGGACATCCCGAGATCTTTGCGGTCGGCGACACGGTGACAGTGGTCAGCAACGGCAAGCCGGTGCCCGGCGTCGGGGATGCGGCCAAGCAGGGTGGCCGGCATGCGGCGCGAGTGATCGTTGCGCGACTGCGCGGCGAGACGCCCCCGACCTTCCGCTACAGCCATGCGGGCGACATCGCCACCATCGGCCGCAGCGCCGCGGTGATCGACTTCGGCTGGATCCAACTCACCGGGTGGATCGGCTGGTGGGCCTGGGGCCTCGCCCACATCTACTTTCTGATCGGCATCAAGAACCGCGTGTCGGTGGCGCTGAGCTGGCTCTGGATCTATCTCACCGGCCATCGTAGCGCGCGGCTCATCACCTACTCGGAAGCCGGCGACAAACGCTGAAAACAAGAACGGGGCGCTGAAACGAAAACGGGGCGCCGTGAGGCACCCCGTTTCATCGTTCATTTGCCGTTCATCAATACGGCAATTTCAAGCTTAGGCAGCCGAGATGTTGTTGACGGCCATCTTGCCGGTGCGACGGTCTTCGGCGGTGTCGAAGGAGACCTTCTGACCTTCCGTGAGACCGCGCAGGCCAGCGCGCTCAAGCGCGGTGGCGTGGACGAACACGTCCTTGCCGCCGTTGTCGGGCTGGATGAAACCATAGCCCTTCTGATCATTGTAGAATTTGACGGTACCGTTTTCCATCGGTGAAGTCCTTGTGTCAGCTTACGTTTTGGGATTGTAGCGACACACGTCACCTCGTCCCGGCCAGTCGATGTTTGGAAGTCTCTGAACGTGCGCCTGGCCAGTTATGGTGGCACCCGGCCGAATGTCAGCCAAATGTCGATCACATAGAAATAGTTTGAGCGCGTCGCAAATGCAACCCGACTCAGGCGACTGAGAAAATCCGTTCCGGCGCCAACCAGAACGGCGGCATCGCACCCGCCAGATTGGAGAGCGGCAGCACCTCCGGCTTCAGCCGGATTCCCAGCACATCGCCCATGAAGGCGCGCCGCGCTTGCACACGATTCCAGACGTCGGGAAAGCTGTCGCGGAGCTCGTCGCGACCGGCCTCGTCGAGCAGCGCTACACCGTCCTCGATGTTGGCAGAGTAGTAGGGTGCGCCCACCGCAGGGATGATGTCGCACTGCACCGCCTGCCCGGAGCGCAGCGTTTCGGTGGAGCCCGGATAGACCGGCGTGTTCATCCACTCGTCGATGTGGATGAGGTGGCCCGGGTTGAGCACGAGATTGAAGAACGGCGCGCCGAGGTGGCGGCGCGCCAGCGCATCGAGTTCGCCACCGCTGACGCCGATGCCAACGGTCTCGTACCATTCGGCGGCGCAGGCGAAGTATGGCGCAGCGAGCTTTTCGGCATAGTCGGCCGCCGCTGTCGGGAGCCCCGACGCGTCTTCGACCAGCCAGCCGACGCGGCTCGAGAGACCACCCCAATAGCCGACTGCGCTGGTCACCGGATCACCGGCAGCGAGACGCTTGCCTGACGGACTGTTGAGGCCGACGAGGGTATCGCCGGAGGAAAGCATGGTGTGGCACGAGTGCGGCAGTGCGCCGAGACGCATGTGCTGGGCCGCCTCGATCTCGGTCATGCCGGGACGGATGTTGGCGATCAGCGATTTCACCGCTTCCGCGCAGGCGACGGCGCCGAACTCGAACTGCGCGATCTGCGCGATCTCGTTGGTGGCGCGGAGGCCGGTGGTGCAGTCCATCAGCAGGGCATTGGCGTTGACCACTCGACCACCGTCGCCAACGATCTGCCGGATGGTGTCGACGATGAAAGACGGCGTCTCGAACCAGGTCTCGGGACGAGCCGCCTCGTGCGGGCCGAAATACTTCCAGCCCAGGATGCCGACGCGATGGCCGGCGCGGAGGCCGGCCGTCTGCAGGACCTCGTTGAGAGCGGGCGTTCGCGTCCGATCCTGCCCGAGCAGGCCGAAGGGCGGGTAGAGGCGCGCGTCGACCTCGATGGCGCAGGTCTGCGCCCGGCCCAGGTTCTCCGGACCGGCGAGCAAGGTCGGCGTGCTGCCGGGGGTGAGGATGAGAAGCGCTTCCTCAAAGCGCGGATCGAAATCGGTGAGCCAGGCGAGGTTGGCGCAGTGTTCGCGGTCGGCATAGATCACCAGCGCGTCGAGATTGGCAGCGCGACGCGCCTTGCCAAGGGCGGCCAGCCTCTCGGCATAAATCTGGCGGGACAGTTGCGGCCGTTCGGCAGGCACGCCGAAGTCGGGCAGGCGGGCGTCGATCAGGCGGGCAGATGGCATC
>JACDQI010000103.1 GCA_015657675.1 Devosia sp. | reverse complement strand
GACGGCAGCTGCCAGGGTATCATTGCCTGGAAGCTCGACGACGGCACGCTGCACCGCTTCCGCGCCAAGATGACGGTGCTGGCGACCGGCGGCTATGGCCGCTCGTATTTCTCGGCGACCTCGGCACATACCTGCACCGGCGACGGCAATGGCATGGTGGCGCGCGCCGGGCTGCCGCTGCAGGATATGGAATTCGTGCAGTTCCACCCCACCGGCATCTATGGCTCGGGGTGCCTGATTACCGAAGGTGCGCGCGGCGAAGGCGGGTACCTGGTCAATTCGGAAGGCGAGCGCTTCATGGAGCGCTATGCCCCCAACGCCAAGGATCTGGCGTCGCGCGACGTGGTCAGCCGCTGCATGACCATCGAGATCCGCGAAGGCCGGGGCGTCGGACTGAAGAAGGACCACATTTTCCTTCATCTCGACCATCTCGACCCCAAGGTGCTGCACGAGCGGCTGCCGGGTATCTCGGAATCGGCCAAGATCTTTGCCGGCGTAGACCTCACCCGCGAGCCGATCCCGGTGCTCCCGACGGTGCACTACAACATGGGCGGCATCCCGACGAACTATCATGGCGAGGCGCTCGACCCGCGTCGCGGTGGTCCGGATGCGACGGTGCCCGGCCTGATGGCTGCGGGCGAAGCGGCCTGCGCCTCGGTGCATGGCGCCAACCGACTGGGTTCGAACTCGCTGACCGACCTCGTGGTGTTCGGCCGCGCGCCGCGCTGCGCGCCGGCAAGGTGGTGGACCGCAATGCGGCGATTCCGCCGGTCAACAAGGCCAGCGAGGAAAAGATCCTCGCCCGCTTCGACCGGCTGCGGCATGCCAATGGCGGCACCCCGACGGCACAGCTGCGCGACCGGATGCAGCGCACCATGCAGGAAGATGCTGCCGTGTTCCGCACCGGTGAAACGCTGCAACAGGGTGTGCGCCGGATGACCGAGGTCTATGGCGGCCTCGCCGATCTCAAGGTCACGGATCGTTCGATGATCTGGAACTCGGATCTGGTGGAGACGCTGGAACTCGAGAACCTGATGACCAATGCCATCCAGACGGTGGTTCGCGAGCCCGCAAGGAAAGCCGCGGCGCGCATGCCCGCGAGGATTTCCCCGATCGCGACGACGTCAACTGGCGCAAGCACACGATCAGCTATACCGACGATGCTGGCAACGTGCGTCTCGACTACCGCCCCGTGCATGTCGACCCGCTGACGCCGGAAAGCGAAGGTGGCATCAGTCTGAAGAAGATCGCACCGAAGGCGCGCGTGTACTAAACTGTTGTTCTTCAACAGGTGGATGAGATGGGATTTATTGAGCGTATTGCGGTCGATGATGTCACCCTTGCTCGCCTTGAAGAGGATGCGCGCCGAAACGGACGGAGTGTTGCTGACGAGGCTGCAGCGGCGCTGAAGGTGCAGGTTGGCCGAATGTCACAGGAAGATTTTCACCGTATCGCCAATGAGATCGCAGCGCTGACACCTGCAGGAGTAACGCAGACGGATAGCTCAGTCTTGCTTAGGGAAGACCGCGACCGGTGACGCTTGTGGTTGATGCGTCCGCTGCGGTGAAGTGGGTCGTCCAGGAAAGCGGGCGCCCTGATGCCCTAAGATATGCAGCGGGGGAGCGGTTGGTCGCTCCGGACTTCGTTCTTGCAGAGGTCGCGAACATTCTCTGGAAGAAGCTGCGGCTGGGGCAACTGAATTCGGAGCAGGCAGAGCGTGGACTGGCCTTTGTGTCCCACGCCTATGAACGATTGCTGGCGACTGAAGTACTTATTGGCCGGTCACTTAAGCTGGCCGAGCAACTGGACCATCCAGTTTACGACTGCCTCTACCTGGCTTGTGCTGAAGCTGAAGACGCCGGGCTATTAACAGCGGACCGGCGCCTCAGTGAAAAAGCCGGTCTCCTCCTCGGTAAGCCTACAATTCTGGTCGGTGAAACCAATGTCTGATCAAGCCGGTTACTCCGGGACGCCGTTGGCGCAGAAGATCGGGCTCAAGGATGGGCAGCGGGTGTTGTTTGTCGATCTGCCGGTGGAACTCGGGGAGCTCACGACGGCGCGGGCGTTCAAGTCGGTCGACAGGGCCAGTTGGGCGACGTGGCAGGAAGGCGCACCGGGCTATGATGTGGTGCATGGTTTCACCGCATCGCGTCAGGTGCTGGAGAACAATGCCAAGCCGATGATGGCGGCGATTGCGCGGGACGGGATGATCTGGCTGTCGTGGCCGAAAAAGGCCAGCAAGGTCGCAACCGACATCACGGAAGATGTGATCCGTGAAGTGGTTTTGCCGATCGGGCTGGTGGATGTAAAAGTGGCCGCGGTCGACGCGGTTTGGTCGGGCCTCAAACTTGTCATTCGCAAGGAACTCAGATGATCAATCGCGTTGCCGCCGGGCTTGTGGCCCTCGGTTTTCTGGCCTCACCGGCGTTCGTGACGCCGAGCCTCGCAGCGGCGCCGACGGCCGAGCAGAAGGCGGAATTCTATAATGCCTGCGTCAAGACCAGCAGCAATGTCGAGCTCTGCACCTGCAAGGCGGACGCGGCTGTCCAGCTGATTGACCAGGATTTCATGGCGGTCGTGCTGGCCTCGATGAAAGGCAAGACGCTCGATGACAAGTATGCCATCGCCTACAATGACTATATCGTGGAATCGACCCGCGCCTGCGGCATGGGCATGTGACGCGCATCTGGCTGACGCCGCCTACCTGACGCCGCCTACTTGACGCCGACTACTTGGAGACTTGAAGTGAGCACTCGCATCGTTCTGGCAGCAGCACTCGCCGTCACCGCGTTCTCGGCGACTCCGAGCCTTGCCGACGGCAAGTCGGACTATATGGCAGCCTGCATGGGCGCCTCGAACAACAATACGGAACTGTGCACCTGCAAGACCGCCGAGGCGGTCAAGGTCGCCGACGAGGAGATGCTGGGCTTTATCGTTATTGCCCTCAAGGATAACCCGAAATTCAGGGAAATGGTGCAGAAGGGCGAAGTGCCCGACGCGGTAATCAAGAAATGGCCGATCTATGTGCGCGAAAGCAACAAGGTCTGCATCCCGCCCGCAAGCTGAGAAAGTCCGACGTAAATGGCTGAGCTGACGCTGCCGAAGAATTCCCGGCCCACGGAGGGCAAGACCTGGCCCAAGCCGGACGGCGCCAAACGGCTGCGCGAATTCCGCGTCTATCGCTACGACCCCGATACCGAGGCCAATCCGCGGATCGACACCTATTTCGTCAATCTCGACGATTGCGGGCCGATGGTTCTGGACGGGCTGATCTGGATCAAAAGCCATATCGACCCGACGCTAACGCTGCGCCGCTCGTGCCGCGAGGGCATCTGCGGCTCGTGTTCGATGAACATTGACGGCGCCAATACGCTCGCCTGCACCAAGGGCATGGAGGAGATCGCCCGGCCGGCGATTGCCATCTATCCGCTGCCGCACATGCCGGTGATCAAGGACCTGGTGCCGGATCTGTCGACCTTTTATGCACAGCACCGCTCGGTGGAACCGTGGCTCAAGACCACCACGCCGCCGCCCAAGACCGAATGGCTGCAGTCCAAGCCACAGCGCGAAAAGCTCGACGGGCTCTATGAGTGCATCCTTTGCGCCTGCTGCTCGACCTCGTGCCCGAGCTACTGGTGGAATGGTGAGAAGTATCTCGGTCCGGCCGTGCTGCTGCAGGCCTATCGCTGGCTGATCGACAGCCGCGACGAGGCGACGAGCGAACGGCTCGACAATCTCGAGGACCCGTTCAAGCTCTACCGCTGCCACACCATCATGAACTGCACCAAGGTCTGCCCGAAGGGGCTGAACCCGGCCAAGGCGATTGCCGAGATCAAGAAGATGATGGTCGAGAGGGCCGCTGCATGACCCATCTGCCCGCCGCCCCAACCGCTGGCGGCCGCTGATGGACATGGTGACCATCGCCGAAGTCGAGGATACGACCCTTGCCATCGTGCTCAACGCTGCGCTGCGGGCGCATGGTTTCCATCCGGTCGAAGGCGGCGACCGCGGACTGCCGGGGCTGCCTGGGGTGATCGGGCCCAAGGGCATCGCTATCGTGGTGCCGGAGGACGAAGCCGAGGACGCGCAGCTGCTGGCCGACGATCTGCTCAAGGAAATGCTCAAGCGCTAAGCGCGCAAAGGCGCGTTTTATGCAGAACATGCCCGCAACATTGCCACATTGACGCGGCAACAGGGGAAACAACGCAGGTCGGCCGTTGAACGACGGGCGGCCTATGCGCTATATGCGCCAGTTTTCTTTTACGGGGGCCACGGGTCCCGCTACGGAGCAGCCCAATGACGACTTGGAAACGCGTCAGCGTTTCAGCCGCGGCGATGGCGGCACTGGCGACGGTGCTGGCTGGGTGCAGCAGCATGAGCAACAACCCGCAGGCGGCCCGGCTACCCACGCCCAATTCGAATGTGGCGGCGGTGCAGGGCTCGCAGGTGGCGACCACCAGCCTGCCGGCGATCGGCCAGGGCGCTGACGGCCAGCCGCTGCAGCCCACGCAAGTGGCGCCAGGGCTGACCGGTCAGCCGGTGCTGGGCGGGCAGCAGAACACCCTTAGCGTTTCAGGTGGGGCAGGGATCGGCGATCCGGCCAATCCGGCGCCGCTGCAGACGGCTTCCGCCGACGGATCGTTCGTGACGCTGGATTCGGTCGGCACCGTGCCGAGCGCGCCCGGCCGCGACCTTTCGGGCGGGCTCAGCATCGAAAAGCTGCTGGGCGGCTGGACCATCGTCTCGGGCCCACAGCAGTGCAAGCTCAACCTAACCTACACCGAAAAGACCGGCACCAGCCGCTACCGGGCGTCGACGCCGGGCTGCGCGCTGCAGGGGCTGAACCTGGTGTCGTCGTGGCAGCTGGCCGGCACGCAGGTGCAGCTGTTCGACGAAAATGGCGACATCATCGCGGCGATGATCCTCTCGGGGAACCGCTTTATCGGCACTCTGGCTGGCGGCCAGGGCATCTCGATGGTTGGCTGAACTGGCCGCGTCGCGGCCGGTTTCCGACGCGCTCGGCGCATTGGTCGCCGAGGGTCGGTTGATGCCTGATCCGCTGCAGCAGGCCGCGGCGGCGGCGCTGGATCGGGTTGCCGAGGGTCTGACGCAGAAGCCCGCAGGGCTGCTGGGCGGGCTGTTCGGACGGAGCGAGCCGGTCAAGGGCGCCTATCTCGTGGGGCAGGTCGGGCGTGGCAAGACCATGCTGATGGACCTCTTTCTTGAGGCCGTGCCGCTCAAGGCCAAGCGCCGGGTGCATTTCCACGAGTTCATGGACGAGATGCACGAGGGTATCCGGGCGTTCCGGGCCAGCGCGCGGGGCAAGGCCGAGAGCGCCGATCCGATCGCGGCGGTGACCAGACCGCTGCTGGGTGAGCTCAAGCTGCTCTGCCTCGACGAATTCCAGGTCAACGACATCACCAATGCGATGCTGCTGGGACGGCTCTTCGGCATGCTGTTTGCCGGCGGCGTGACGGTGGTGGCGACCTCGAACGTGGTGCCGGACGGGCTCTACGAGAACGGGCTCAACCGGCAACTGGTGCTGCCGTTCATCGCTGAGCTGAAGCATCACGTCGAAGTGGTGCCGCTCGATGGGCCGACGGACTACCGGCGACTCAAGTTCGAGGGGCAGGAGGTCTACCGGTTCGGCACCGGGCCCGAGGTGAAGGCCGCGATGGACCGGCTCTGGCTGCGACTCACCGGCGGCCAGAACGGGGCGCCGACGGAGCTCAGCTGGCTGGGGCGCAAGCTCAAGGTGCCGCTGGCCGCGATGGGGGCAGCCCGGTTCAGCTTTGCCGAACTTTGTGATGTGCCGCTTGGCGCGCGCGACTATGTGCGCCTCTCGCATGCCTTTGACACGCTGATGATCGAGGGCGTGCCGCAGTTCTCCAGACTCAAGTCCGATGCCTCCAAGCGCTTCATTCTGCTGGTAGATACGCTCTACGACCGCGGCGTGAAGCTGGCGGCGAGCTTTGCGGTGCCGCTCGATGCGCTGGGTCAGGACGAGAAGACGCGGTTCGAGTTTCAGCGGACGGTGTCGCGGTTGGTCGAGATGCAATCTGCCGACTATCTGGGGGCGCCGCACAAGGATGCGGAAACCACATAACGGACCCGCCGAACGGCTCACTTGCACGGATTCAGGCATAGGGTTAATAGGAGCCGCAATTCCAACGTAGCGGGGTAATGGCTCATGGCGCGCAAGAAGATCGCTCTAATCGGAGCGGGGCAGATTGGCGGAACTCTGGCTCTTCTGGCGGCGACCAAAGAACTCGGCGATATCGTCCTGTTCGACGTGATGGATGGCATCGGCGCCGGCAAGGGTCTCGACCTGGCGCAGGCCGGTCCGGTTGAAGGCTACGACGTGGCCTTCAAGGGGACCACCGAATACAAGGACATCACCGGCTCGGACGTGGTGATCGTCACCGCCGGCGTGCCGCGCAAGCCCGGCATGAGCCGCGACGATCTGCTCGAAATCAACCTCAAGGTGATGGAGCAGGTGGGCGCAGGCATTGCCAAGTACGCCCCGGATGCGTTCGTGATCTGCATCACCAACCCGCTCGATGCG
>JACDQI010000102.1 GCA_015657675.1 Devosia sp. | reverse complement strand
GTTTCGCGCAGCATCAGGGCTGGCTGTCGAACCAGCGGCCTGGTAGAGCAGGCGCCCCAGCTTCAGCCCATTGATGCGGTACTGCTCGATGGTGTCTTCGTTGTGGATGCCGGTCACCAGCCGCTCATAGGCGATGTGCAGCAGCGCCATGCCCGGGGCTTCGTAGATGCCCCGGCTCTTGGCCTCGATGATGCGGTTTTCGATCTGGTCGCTCATCCCCAGGCCGTGCCGCCCGCCGATGATGTTGGCCTCGAGGAACAGCGCCACCGGGTCGGCGAAAGTCTTGCCATTGAGCGCAACCGGCTGGCCGTCGGCAAAGCGGACCACCACCTTCTCGGCCTTCACCTCGACATCGTCGCGCCAGAAGGCCACGCCCATGATCGGGTTGACGATCTTGATGCCGCTTTGCAGGCTTTCGAGATCCTTGGCCTCGTGCGTGGCGCCCAGCAGGTTGCTGTCGGTGGAATAGGCCTTTTCGGCGCTCATCTTGTAGGCAAAGCCGTGCGCGGTGAGGAAGGCCGACATCTCGGACCGGCCGCCCAGTTCGTCAATGAACTGCTGGTCGAGCCAGGGCTTGTAGATGCGCAGGTCCGGGTTGGTCAGAAGGCCGTAGCGGTAGAAGCGCTCGATGTCGTTGCCCTTGAAGGTCGAACCGTCGCCCCAGATGTTGACGCCGTCTTCCTGCATGGCCGACACCAGCATGGTGCCGGTCACGGCGCGGCCCAACGGGGTGGTGTTGAAGTAGGTGATGCCGCCGGTCGAAATGTGGAAGGCGCCCGACTGGATGGCGGCAATGCCCTCATGCACCAGCTGGGTGCGGCAATCGACCAGCCGCGCATTCTCGGCGCCGAAATCCATCGCCTTTTTCGGGATCTCGTCATAGTCGGCCTCGTCGGGCTGACCCAGATTGGCGGTGTAGGCATAAACCTTGGCGCCCTTCTGCTTCATCCAGAGCAGGGCGGCGCTGGTGTCGAGGCCACCGGAAAACGCGATACCGACCTTCTCACCCTTGGGCAGGTTCTTCAAAATCGTGGTCACGGGCGGGCTCCAGTCGGCTGGTTCGGTTGAGGACGCTGTTGGCGCGGCGAATAGCAAACTTCGCACGCCGCGCCTAGCGCCTGCACGCGGTCCGCCGGTTCGACACGCTCAGCATGAGGTTGCTCAGCAGGGGCGCATCAGCCTAAGCAGGTGCACGCTTGGGAGCCCAGCATGAACACTCTCCACCACGCCAACCCGAACACCGCCCTTACCAACCCCGCCGACGAAACCATCTTCGCCCTGGCGCGTGAAACCCTCGATCCGCCGCTGCCGCCCGAAGCCCTCGGCCCCTCCCGCGAGCTCAGCTGGCAGCGACACGAGGGGCAGGGGGTGTTTCCTGCGGTGGCGCGCGACTATGCCGTTTACACGCCCGAAAATCTTGATCCTGCGACCCCCGCGGCATTGCTCGTCTTCCAGGATGGGCGGTTCTACACCGACGAGAAGTTCCGGGCGCCGGCCATGCTCGATGCGCTGATCGCGTCGGGCGCCATCCCGCCGCTGGTGGCGGTGTTCGTGCAGCCGGGCGATCTGCCGGGCAATCCGGCGCAGAGCCGGGGCAATCGCAGCGTCGAGTACGACACGCTGGGCGATGCCTATGCGCGCTTTCTCCTTGAGGCACTGCTGCCGGAGGCGCTGGCCGGGCTCAATGTCTCAACCGATCCGCGCCAGCGCGCCATCTGCGGCATGAGTTCGGGAGGCATCTGCGCCTTCAATGTCGCCTGGGAGCGGCCCGAGTCGTTCGGCAAGGTGATCAGTCATGTCGGCAGCTTCACCAATATCCGCGGCGGCCACGTGCTCGCCTCGCGGGTGCGCGGCGCCGAGCCAAAACCGCTCCGCATCTTCCTGCAGGGCGGCGCGCAGGATCTCGACCGCCCCGCCGGCAACTGGGCGGCCGCCAATTTCGATATGGCGACAGCGCTCCGCCACCGGGGCTACGACTACCGCTTCGAATTCGGCCCCGGCGCCCACGACCTCAAGCACGGCGCCGCGGTTTTCCCCGCAACGCTCCGGTGGCTGTGGCGCTGACATTTCGCACCACCACCGGTGTCATCCCCGCGAAGGCGGGGATCCAGGGTCCCAAACACCGGCCGGCGTCCTTTGCCCTGGATTCCCGCCTACTCGGGAATGACACCGAGCGTGAGGCACCCTCATCGCCTTAGAAAACCGCACGTTTTCCCTAAACCTGCATCTGGCCGAACCACCCTTGGTCCCCTAGTCTCCGGCCTCCAAATCACCGGACGCTGCCTGATGACACTCCTCGCCAAGACCCCGCCCATGGGGTGGAATTCCTGGAATTCCTTCGCCACCACCATCACCGAGGCGCAGGCGCTCGAGGTGGCCGGGATCATGGCCGAAAAGCTGCTGCCCTTCGGCTATGACGTCTTCACCATCGACATCCAGTGGTACGAGCCGGGCGCGCAGAGCTACGAGTATTCGCGCGTGCCGCAGACCGTGCTCGACGGCTTTGGCCGGGCGATCCCGGCGCCCAACCGCTTCCCCTCGGCGGCCAACGGTGGCGGCTTTATCGAGATTGGCCGCAAGGTGCATGCGCTGGGACTCAAATTCGGCATCCATGTTATGCGCGGCGTGCCGCGTCTGGCCGTTGAGCAGCGCCTGCCAGTCAAAGGCACAACTGTCACCTGCGCCGACATTGCCGATACCTCCAGCATCTGCTCGTGGAACCCCGACATGTACGGGGTCGACATGCGCAAGCCCGGCGCGCAGGCCTATTACGACTCGATCTTTGCGCTTTATGCCGAATGGGGCTGCGACTTCATCAAGATGGACGACATGAGCCGTCCCTATGACGCGCATGCCCCCGAGATCGAGGCAGCGCACCACGCCATCGCGGCCTCCGGCCGGCCGATGGTGCTGTCGCTGTCGCCGGGCGAAACGCCGGTGATCCGCGGGTCGCACGTGGCGCAATACGCGCAGATGTGGCGCATTTCGGATGATTTCTGGGACGAGTGGGCCATGCTCGATGCGCAGTTCACCCGGCTCGAGCACTGGAACCCGGTGCGCCGCGAGGGCGCCTGGCCCGACCCGGACATGCTGCCGCTCGGCCGGCTGGCGCTCGGCGCCCGCGACAGCGCCTTCACCCCCGACGAGCAGCAGACGCTGATGAGCCTCTGGGCCATCACCCGCTCGCCGCTGATCATGGGCGGCGACCTGCGCCATCTCGATGCGCCGACGCTCAAACTTCTCACCAATCGCGAGGTTTTGGCGGTCGATCAGAGCAGCACCGACAACCAGCCGCATTTCCTGCTCGACGGCGCCCGCTTCTGGACGGCGCGCGATCCGGCGACAGGCGACCACTTCCTCGCCATGTTCAACACCTCGAAAAAGGACAAAACCCTGTCCTTCCCATTCGACCGGCTGGGGCTGACAAGCGTGTCGCGCTGCCGCGACCTCTGGACCGGTCAGGAACTCGGCGCGGCGCAGGGCGCGGTCACCGTCACCCTCCGCTCACACGCCTCGGTGCTTTATCGGTTGGTCGCATGACCCGCGGCGCGCTGCTCTTCGACATCGACGGCACGATGGCGGATACCGACCCCATCCACCTGCAGGCGTTCAACCGCGTGCTGGGCGAGTTCGGCCACAGCTTTGATCACCACCGCTATGGTCGCGAGCTGCAGGGCTTTGCCAATCGCGCCATCGCCGAGCGGTTCCTGCCCGACCTCGATCCGGCCGCCCAGGCGGACGTCATGGCGCGCAAGGAAGCGACGTTTCGCGAGCTGGTGCGCTCGGAGATCCGGCCGATGCCCGGGCTCAATGAACTGCTCGATGCTGCCGACGCGGCCGGCGTGCCGGTGGTCGCCGTCACCAACGCGCCGCGGGCCAATGCCGAACTGCTGCTCGATGGCATCGGCCTGATGCACCGCTTCGTGGCGCTGGTGATCGGCGAGGAACTGGCCCACGGCAAGCCGCACCCGCTGCCTTACCTCGAAGGCCTGCGGCACACCGCGGCCGATCCAGCCCTGTCGCTCGCTTTCGAGGATTCCCGCTCAGGCATCCAGTCGGCCACCGCCGCCGGCATCGCCACCATCGGCATCCGCAGCGGACTCACGCATGCCGATCTGGTCGCAGCGGGGGCCATCACCAGTGCCGCCGACTTTGCCGATCCGGTTCTCCTCGCCCTCGTCTCCGACCGCCTCGGCATCCGGGTTTAGGGCAGGGCGAGGAGAAGGCGCTCTCACCCACCCACCGAAAGCCGACATGTAACAACAGAAATCCACCAGCTTTTCGTAACAATATCAAATATTTACCCACGTTGGACGTCGGTAACCCATAATCCCTCGTCGTTGTCAGCCGCGGCGTGTGGTGCTACTCCCGCCGCCACAGTCCCAGGAGCCGCACCATGTCCAATGCCTTCGAGCTCGAATTTGACGGCGCGGTCCTGCGCGGCGAATCCGCCGGGTTCGGGCTGCCGATCGTTTTTCTGCATGCCGGCGTCGCCGACCGGCGGCAGTGGGAAGAGCAGATGGCCCAGCTCGAGGCCGAAGGCTATTACGTCATCGCCTACGACCGGCGCGGTTTCGGCCAGACCGAGAGCGAAGACGTGCCGTTCAACCATGTGGTCGACCTCGAAGCGGTGCTCGACAGCCTGGGGCTCAATGCTGCCGTGCTGGTCGGCAATTCGCTTGGTGGCGGCATCGCCATCGATTTTGCCATCGAGCATCCGGACCGCATCGTGGCGCTGGTGCTGATCGGCACCGCGATCAGCGGTTTTGAGGGCGAAGAGCCCGATGACGACATGCTCGCGCTTGAAGATACGCTCGAATATGCGCTGTCGCGCGGCAATCTCGATCAGGCCAACCGTATCGAAGCGCATATGTGGCTCGATGGCCCAGTGGCCGAAGACGGCCGGGTCGATGGTCCGCCGCGGGAACTGTTCCTCGAAATGAACCGGCAGCGCCGCGAACAGTCCAACTTTTCGCAGGAGGAACTGCCTGATCCCGCGATCGACCATCTCGACCGGATCAAGGCGCCGGTTCTGCTGCTCGCCGGCGCGCTCGATTATCCGGACGTTCTGGAGGCGCACGACCTGCTGGCCGACGCCATCGAAGACAGCTTTGCGCTCATTGTCGAGGATACGGCGCACCTGCCGGGGCTCGAGCGACCTGATCTCGTCAATCCGTTACTGAGCGAATTCTTGGCAGCGCTCCAAGGTGAGGCCGACGAGGGTTGATCCGTTTTCGTTCATGTATTTCAATAGCTTGTAGATTGTTTCGGCAACGTTCAGGGCTTTTGATCTGGCGCGAGATCGCGTAAGGATGGCACTGGAGGGGCACTCCATGTCGCACGAAAACTTCGCAGTACTTGCGGATATGTCGGTATTTGTCGTCGAGGACGAGAGCCTCGTGCTGATGAATCTCGAAGATATGCTGGCCGAGCTCGCTGCCGGCTGGTCGGTCCCGCCCTGCGGCTGGACCAGGCGCAGGTCATGCTGGAGGCAGCGGCCGCCGCCGACATTGCCGTACTCGATGTCAATATTGGCGGGCACGTGATCTTTCCGTTTGCCGAGCAGCTCAAGGCGCGCGGCGTACCGCTGGTTCTGGCCACCGGCTATGGCCGCGACGGCCTGCCGGAGGCCTGGCGCGACGTTACCGTGCTCTCCAAGCCGTACGGCTTTGACGATCTTGCTCAGGCCTTGCTGACCGCGAAGGGGCTCGCATAGCGGCCCGGCCGTGCTAAACGCTCGCCATGATCGACACGTTTGAAATCGAACTGGGCGACGCCCTGATCGTGGGCGCCGAGGCGGGGGAGGGGCTCCCCGTCGTCTTCCTGCATGCCGGCGTCTGCGACCACCGCATGTGGGCGGGCCAGATGGAAGCCGTTGCCGCGGCCGGCTTTCACGCCATTGCCTATGACCGGCGCGGCTATGGCGAGACCAGTTCGCCCGACGAAACCTTCTCGCATCTCGAAGACCTCGAGGCCGTGCTCGACGCCATGGATATCCATGCCGCCGTGCTGGTCGGCTGCTCGATGGGCGGCGGCCTCGCCATCGATTTCGCCCTGGCCCATCCGGGCCGCACCATCGGGCTTGTGCTGGTGGGCACCTCGATCACCGGCGCTGGGTCGTTCGTCAGCGATCTCGAACAGCCGATCGTCATGGCCGAGGAAGACGCCGAGGAGCGCGGCGATCTCGACATGCTCAACAAGGTGCAGGCGCATGCCTGGCTCGATGGTCCGCGCAGCCCGAGCGGCCGCGTCTGGGGCGCCGCCCGAGAGCTCTTTCTTGACATGAACGGCAAGGCCCTGCGCCAGCCGCGCCTCACTCGCGAAGAACCGCGGCCGCGGGCCATCGACAAGCTGGCGTCGATCAACGCCCCGAGCCTCCTCATCGTCGGCGACCTCGACTTCACCTATATCCTGCAGCGCCACGACGACGCCTCCGAAGCCCTGCCGAACGCCTTCGCGGTCGTCCTCGAAGGTACCGCACACATTCCCAACCTCGAGCGTCCGGATCTTTTCGACCCGCTGCTGTTGGAGTTCCTGGCGGCTGTGACGACTTAAGGTCCGCCCTATCTTCACCGGCCGCTGTGTCACCTCCCCCCTTGCGGGGGAGGG
>JACDQI010000101.1 GCA_015657675.1 Devosia sp. | reverse complement strand
GGGCTTTTCCAACCGCATGGCCGACACCACTGCGGCCTTCGCCAAGACCCTCTAGTCGGCAACCCGCTGGTCCGGCCGTGGCGCTGACGCCACTTGACCGCACGCTGCGCTGGCGCCCCACCGAGGGCGCCGGCCTCGAGCATTGCCGGGTCCTCCGCACCGATCGCGACACCCGCATCCGCGGCGCCGTGATCACCGCAGACCTCGGGCTCTTCTACTCCATAAAGCTCAGCGATGAAGGCAAGGTCCGTTCCGTCCGCGTCGAACGGACAGACGGCAAACTGCTCGAACTCTTCGCCGACGGCGCCGGGACCTGGTCCGATGGCCGCGGTGACCCGCTGCCGGCCCTGCGCGGCGCCATCGACATCGACCTCTCGGCGACCCCGCTCACCAATTCCCTGCCGATCTGGCGTACCGACTGGACCATCGGCCAGCCGCAGCGCTTCGTCATGGCCTGGATCGACGCCGCCACCATGACGGTCAAGCGCGACGAGCAGCTCTACACCAAGCTCGACGACACCCACTTCCGCTACCAGGCCGCCGACCGCAGTTTTGAGCGCGTTCTCGAAGTCGATGCCGATGGCCTCATTATCGACTATCCGGGCCTCTTCACCCGCGTCGGCTAAAACCGCCTTCCCCGCTTCGGCCGGCTCTGCTACGCCAGCCTCACCCTCAAAGACCGGGATAAATGATCATGGCCAACTTCAAGACCCTCGACGACTTCGACCTCGCCGGCAAGCGCGTGCTGCTGCGCGCCGATCTCAACGTGCCGGTCGAAAACGGCAAGGTCACCGATGCGACCCGCATCGAACGCCTGATCCCCACCATCCGCGAGATCACCAAGGTCGGCGGCAAGGCCATCCTGCTCTCCCACTTCGGCCGCCCCAAGGGCAAGGTCGACAAGGCCTTTACCCTTGAAACCGTCGTGCCCGCCGTGGCTGACCAGCTCGGCCACCCCGTCGGCTTCATCGACACGGACTGGACCGATGTCGAGCAGGCCAGAAAGGCCATCGACAGCGCTCCCGAGGGCTCGACGCTGGTGCTCGAAAACACCCGCTTCCACCCCGGCGAAGAAGAAAACGACCTCGAGCTTGCCAAGCGCATGGCCTCGCTCGGCGACATCTATGTCAATGACGCCTTCTCGGCCGCGCACCGTGCCCACGCCTCCACCGAGGCCATCGCGCGCCTGCTGCCGGCCGCTGCCGGTCGCGCCATGCAGGCCGAACTCGAAGCCCTCGAAAAGGGCCTCGGCCAGCCCAAGCGCCCGGTGATCGCCATTGTCGGCGGCGCCAAGGTGTCGAGCAAGATCGAGCTGCTCGAAAACCTCATCCACAAGGTCGAGGCGCTGGTCATCGGCGGCGCCATGGCCAACACCTTCGTGCATGCCCTGGGCCTGGGCGTCGGCAAGTCGCTCTGCGAAAAGGACCTCGCCGACCTCGCCAACACCATCATGGCCAAGGCGGAAGCCGCCCGCTGCGCCATCATCCTGCCCATCGATGGCACCGTTGCCTGGCATTTCGAGGCCGATGCCCCGCATCGCACCTACGGCATGGACGCCATCGACCCTGATGGCATGATCCTCGACGTCGGCCCCGGCTCGATCGAACGCATCAAGGGCGCCATCGACGAGGCCGGCACCCTGGTCTGGAACGGCCCGCTCGGCGCCTTCGAGATGAACCCGTTCGACCACGGCACCACCGAGATCGCCCGCTATGTCGCTGCCCGCACCAAGGCCGGCAAGCTGGTTTCGGTCGCCGGTGGCGGTGATACCGTCGCAGCCCTCGCCAAGGCCGGCGTCAAGGACAACCTGACTTACGTCTCCACCGCCGGCGGCGCCTTCCTCGAATGGATGGAAGGCAAGCCCCTCCCCGGCGTCGAGGCCCTCAAGCAGGGCTGAGTTGTCGCCCTCTCGCGGGTGATATATATCATTGGCATATATCACCCGGAGAATGAACGATGACAGAGCGGCGTGCCAAGGTTTTCTGGTCGGGACGCTCCCAGGCGATCCGACTCCCCAAAGATTTTCGCTTCGACGGCAACGAGGTGATCATTCGCCGCGAGGGGAATGCCGTCATTCTCGAAGCGCCCGGCGCGGCAAAGTCCTTTGATGAAGAGTGGGGCTGGCTGAAGGATCTTCGCCCCTTGGACGACGACGTCGTTGCCGCCGCCAACGAACAGCCAGACTGGCCCCCGGACAACCCCGATGTCGCCGAGTTCTTCAAATGAGGTACTTGCCGGACACCAATGTGATCGTGGCGCTTGTCGCCGGACAAAGCACAGTGGTGCAACGGCTCCGCTTCCTCAGTACGAGCGACATTGGCCTTTCGGCCATCGTCAAGTTTGAGCTTCTTTATGGCGCAATCAACAGCGGGCGACAGGACGAGAACCTGCAGAGCGTGCAAGGGCTGAGGTTTCCCTTGTTACCCTTCGACGCAGAAGACGCACTTCGCGCGGCTGAAATCCGGGCCAGCCTGAAGTCGCTCGGCACCCCCATCGGCCCCTACGATACGCTCCTCGCGGGCCAGGCCCTGGCCCGCGACCTCACGCTGGTCACCCGCAACACCCGCGAATTCTCGCGGGTCGAGGGTCTGCGCGTTGAAAACTGGGAAGCCTGACAGGCCGCCCAACCGTTCACCTTTCGTCTGATACCCGAACGTCCAATCGAACTCTGCAGCGCCGCTTTCTATCCTCTCTTCGGTTGCAGCAACTGCGGAGAGGTCTCATGGCCACGCTCAACGCTATCGCCCAAAAGCTCGTCGAACCCGGCAAGGGCATCCTCGCCGCCGACGAATCCGAAGGCACCATTGCCAAGCGCTTTGCGCTGATCGGCCTGCCTGTGACGCTGGAAAGCCGCCGCGACTATCGCGAAATGCTGTTCCGCTCCACCGAGGCGATGTCGAACTACATCTCCGGCGTCATCCTTATCGAGGAAACGCTGAACCAGAAGGCCAAGGACGGCACCCCGTTCTATGAACTGCTCGCCGCCGCTGACGTCATCCCCGGCATCAAGGTCGATCGCGGCGCCTTCCCGCTGCCGGGCACGCGCGACGAAAAGATCACCGAAGGGCTCGATGGCCTGCACCACCGGCTCGAGACCTATGCCAAGAACGGCGCCGGCTTGCCAATGGCGCGGCGTCATCGCCATCACCAACCAGGCGCCCACCCGCAATGGCATCCGCGCCAATGCCCATGTGTTGGCGCGCTATGCCGCCGCCTGCCAGGCCGCCGGCATCGTGCCGGTGGTCGAGCCCGAAGTCCTTGCCGACGGCGAACCGGGCGACCATTCCATCGAGCGCTGCCAGGACGTGACGCAGGAGACGCTGGACACGGTCTTCAGCGAACTCCGCCTCGCAGGCGTCGATCTCTCCGGCATGCTGTTAAAGCCCAACATGGTCACTGCCGGCATCCGCGCCCGCCAGCGCCCCAGCGTCGAGGAAGTGGCCGAACGCACGGTTGCCACGCTCCGCGCCACCGTGCCGGCCGCAGTGCCCGGCATTGCCTTCCTCTCCGGCGGCCAGTCCGACGAGGAAGCCACCGCCCATCTTTCCGCCATGAACCGCCTCGGCGGTCTGCCCTGGAAACTGACCTTCTCCTATGGCCGTGCCCTGCAGACCGCTGCTCTTCTCGCCTGGAACGGCGAACCGGCAAACGTCCCCGCAGCGCAGCGAGCCTTCAGCCACCGCGCGCACATGAATGCCCTTGCCTCGCTCGGCCAGTGGCGACCCGATCTCGATCTCGCTGCCTAGAGCAGCGTTTTCGGCATTTCCTGACGTCCCAACGTCACCTGGGCGCATCCATTCGTGGATGCGCCCTTTTTTTGCCGCTTAACCAGCTTCCTTCATGTCGCCAGAATCCGGCTCCACTTGCCGGTGCCGAGGCTATAAAGCTGGACCATGCAGACTCAGATCTATCTCATCGCGCCCGCTGACGCCCAAACCGCGGCCTTTTCGACCCAGTTGGCGGCCGTGCTGGACCGGCACGAGGTCTCCGCCCTGCTGCTGCCGCGCGGCACTCGGGCCGAGAACGCCTACAAGGATTTTGCCAAGGCCATCATCCCGCTGGCCCAGGCCAAGGGATGCGCTGTGCTGGTCGAAGGCGCGCCGGGCCTCGTCCGCATGCTTGGCGCCGATGGCCTGCACGTCAGCGACGGCCCTGAAGCGACCCAGGACGCCGTCAAGGCGCTGCATCCCGGCCTCATCGTCGGCGTCGGCAATGTGCAGTCCCGCGACGACGCCATGACGCTGGGCGAACTCGAGGTCGACTACGTGCTCTTCGGCGCGCTCACCACGCCACCCACAGCCGCGGATCGCGACATGGCGGCCTGGTGGGCCGAAACCATGGAGATTCCGGCAGTGCTCGCCGATCCCGCCGCCGGGCTTGAGACTTTTGATGCTGCGGGGTGCGAGTTCATCGGCCTCGCGGTCCCCGCCGTGGAGACCGCCCAGTGAGCCGCCGCGCCGCCCTGGTGCTACTGCTGGCTTTGGCTGCCGCCCCGGCCTTTGCCCAGGAAGACGGCGCCGAAGATCTGCGGCCCCAGGACATGCGCTTTCCGGACAATCTGGGCATGGAAGAACTGCCCATTCCCATAGCGCCGCAGCCCGCAACGTCGGCCGCCGCCGAGGCTGTCGACATCAGCACCCAGGTTCTCGGTAGCCGCACCGACGATGCTTACGGGGCATTCCAGCGCGGCTTTTATCTGACTGCGCTCGAACTGGCCCTGCCGCGCGCTGAGGCCGCCGATCCCGCAGCGCAAACTCTGATTGCCGAGATCTACGCCAAAGGGCTCGGGGTGCCGCAGAACCTCAACAGCGCCGCCAGCTGGTACGCCATCGCCGCCAAGAACGGCGATGCCAACGCCACGTTCGAGCTAGGCATGATGTACCAGGATGGACGCGGCGTGCCCAAAAGTCGGGAGCGCGCCGCCAAGCTCTTCGAGGACGCTGCCGGCCTCGGCAACATCGCCGCCATGTATAATCTTGGCCTCCTCCACATCGAGGGCAAATACGCCGCGCCCGATACCGTGAAGGCCGCCGCCCTGATCAAGGGCGCTGCCGGAGGCGGCATGGTCGAAGCAATGTACGACTATGGCACCATGCTGATGGAAGGTGCTGGCGTTCCGCCAGACCTTTTGGCCGGCGCCGCTCAGATTGGT
This sequence comes from Devosia sp., assembly GCA_015657675.1. Lineage (GTDB taxonomy): Bacteria > Pseudomonadota > Alphaproteobacteria > Rhizobiales > Devosiaceae > Devosia_A. Next base: position 20,992 of record JACDQI010000101.1, on the reverse strand, counting down.
GAAGCAGCCAAGGGTGGCCTCGTCGCTGCACAGGTTGACTATGCCACCCTGCTGTACCTCGGCAATGGCGTGGAACGCGACCTGCCCGAGGCGGTCAAATGGTATGGGCGCGCTGCCGCAGCCGGCAATCCGGTCGCGCAGAACCGCTATGCCAAGCTGCTCGCTGTCGGCGAAGGCGTCGAGCCCGATCTCGAAACGGCTGCCATGTGGCGTTCGCTGGCCCGCCGCCAGGGGCTTTCCGACCCGGTGCTCGATAAGCTGCTGGTCTCGATCTTGCCCGACGAACTGACCCGCGCCGAAGAACGCGCCCGCTTCTGGCCGTCCGATCCGCCCACCGCCGTGGCGGCCAATGACGCGACCCCTGCCCTCCTGCCGCCGGACCCGGCGACGCCCTGAGCTTGCGCTGCCCGGCAATCTCGGGCAGAAGGCGCCCAATCCCTTTTATCGTCATAGGATACGGCAGCGATATGCGCTCCGCTCTGCTCAACATCATGGTCGGCGCCGCCACCAAGGCCGGCCGCTCTCTCACCAAGGACTTCAACGAGGTCGAGAACCTGCAGGTCTCCGTCAAGGGACCAGCGGACTTTGTCTCCAACGCCGACCGTCGGGCCGAGGAAATCGTCTTCACTGAACTCCAGAAGGCCCGTCCGACCTACGGTTTTCTGGGCGAGGAAGGCACCGAGGTCGCCGGTACCGATGGCCAGCATCGCTGGATCGTCGATCCGCTCGATGGCACCACTAACTTTCTGCACGGCGTGCCGCTCTTTGCTGTCGCCATTGCGCTCGAGCGCAACCAGGAGATCGTCGCTTCGGTGATCTACAATCCCGTCATGGACGAGCTCTACACTGCCGAAAAGGGCGGTGGCGCCTGGCTCAGCGACCGCCGCCGGCTGCGTGTCGCCAACCGCAAGCACCTCGCTGACGCACTGATCGTCACCGGTATCAATTCGCAGGGCCGTGCTCTCGACGTTCAGGCGCTCAAGCAACTCGCCCACGTCACGCCCGCTGCTGCCGGCATCCGCCGCACCGGCTCGGCCTCCACCGATCTCGCCTGGCTCGCCGCCGGCCGCTTCGACGGCTACTGGGAAGCTGGCCTCAAGCCCTGGGACGTCGCGCCAGGCCTGCTGCTGGTCAAGGAAGCCGGCGGCACCATCTCGGACTTTCAGGGCAAGCCCGGCAGCATCTGGAATGGCGAAGTCGTCGCCGGCAATGAGACCATTCAGGGTCAGTTGCTCAAATCACTGCGCGCAGTCGGCGGATAACCCGCCGCTGCGCCCCGTGCGCCGGTCCAACGCCATTGTCACGCCATGGCGCTATGCGTAAGCTTTGCTTCGATTTGCCCGCAATGAGGCTTGGACCGTGTCGCAGACCTACGACCCCTATCACCTCGCCAGCCCGACCGTTTACCTGATCAAGATTGTGGTCTTTCTGGTGCTGGTGGCGCTGATCTCGGCGATCCTCTGGTCCCAGCTGATCATCTTTTTCTGGGCGAACCCCTTCATCAACGGCCTGATCTTCCTGGTCGCCGGCATCGGCATCGTGCTGAGCATTCGCCAGATCATCCGGCTGTTCCCGGAAATCCGCTGGGTCAATTCGCTTCAGGATGGCCAGATTCCCGCCGGCCAGCCACAGCTGCTGGCGCCTGTCGCCAACCTGCTGCGCGATCGGCTGGGCGAGGCCGTCATCACACCGTCTTCGATGCGCTCGATCCTCGATTCGGTCGGCAATCGCCTAGATGAAGCCAAGGACACCTCGCGCTACCTCACGGGCCTCCTGGTCTTCCTCGGCCTGCTCGGCACCTTCTACGGTCTGCTCGAAACCGTCACCAGCGTCGCCGGAACCATCCAGGCGCTCGACGCCACCTCGGGCGACACCGCCACGCTCTTTTCCAACCTCAAGGAAGGCCTCGCTGCCCCGCTAGGCGGCATGGGCACCGCCTTCTCCGCCTCCCTGCTCGGTCTCTCCGGCTCGCTCGTTCTCGGTTTTCTGGACCTCCAGACCAGCCAGGCGCAGAACGCCTTCTTCACCGACCTCGAAGACTGGATGACCTCCATGACCGAGCTCGACCACCCGATGACGCAGATGCAGATGTCCGGCCTCGGCGTTTCCGGCGACGAGATGCAATCGATGATCGAGCAGCTCGGCACCACCATGCAGAACTCGAATTCCAGCCAGAACGCCATCCGCGCCATGGCCGAGCTCGCCCGCGGCATCGATGGCCTCGTCAAGCACATCCGCGCCGAACAGGCGGACCTGCGCATGCATATCGATGAGCAGGGTGAGACCAACAAGAAGCTGCGCGAACTGATCGAGGCGATGCTGCGCGAGGGCGACGGCGAACGTCGCCCGAACTAGGCGAGCCGCAAGATGGCCATCTCCTCCCGCTCGCGCCGCTCCCAGGTCACCAACTACTGGCCCGGCTTCGTCGACGCTCTGTCGAGCCTGCTGCTCGTCATCATCTTCCTGCTCTCGCTGTTCATGCTGAGCCAGTTCTTCCTCGGCCAGGAAATCCTGGGCAAGGACACGGCAATGTCGCGCCTCAACTCGCAGATCGCCGAGCTCACCGACCTGCTGCAGCTTGAGCGCGGCAACTCCGAAGACCTCGAGTCGACCATTTCAAGCCTCACTGCCACCCTTGCGGGTGCCGAAGAAGAGAAGGCGGGCCTCGCTGCCCAGCTGGCCGGCCTCTCCACCGGAGACAGCAGCAAGGACGCTGCCATTGCGGGCCTGCAATCTGACCTGCAGAAGCAGACCGACCTTTCCGCCGACGCGCAGGCCCAGGTGGCCCTGCTCAACCAGCAACTCGCCGCGCTGCGCACCCAGATCGGCGCACTCGAAGAAGCCCTCAACGCGTCCGAGACCCGCGACACCGAGAGCCGCACCCAGATCGCCGATCTGGGCAAGCGCCTCAACCTCGCCCTCGCCCAGCGCGTCCAGGATCTCAGCCGCTATCGCTCTGACTTCTTCGGCCGTCTGCGCCAGATCCTCGAGGGCCGCGCCGACGTGCGCGTCGTCGGCGACCGTTTCGTCTTCCAGTCTGAAGTGCTGTTCGCCGCCGGCCTTGCCGACATCTCCGAGGCGGGCAAGGCGGAGCTCTCCAAGCTTGCCGGCGCCATCGTCGAGCTCGAAAAGGAAATCCCGGCTGACGTGAACTGGGTCCTGCGCGTCGATGGCCACACCGACAAGCGCCCGATCAACACGCCGCAGTTCCCCTCCAACTGGGAACTCTCGGCCGCCCGCTCGATCTCGGTGACCAAATTCCTCGTCGCTGAAGGCGTCTCCGCCCAGCACCTCGTCGCCGCCGGTTTCGGTGACAGCCGCCCCATCGACACCGGCGAAACCGAAGACGCCTACGCCAAGAACCGCCGCATCGAGTTCAAGCTCACAGAGTAGCGTTCTGTTTGACAGAATACGTAAAACAGCTTAGGCCTAACTACCTAAGGCTAAGTCGGTACTTAGGGGACGGTCCTCTCTGGCATGATCCACAGCTTTGCTGACAAGGCCACCGAACGCCTGTTCGAAGACCAGTTCGTGAAAGCACTTGCAGCAATTGAGCGCCCAGCACGTCGCAAACTTCAGTTGCTGGATGCCGCCGGCAACCTGGATGACTTGAGAGTACCGCCAGGCAATCGGCTTGAGGCTCTCTCCGGAAATCGAGCCGGCCAATACAGCATCCGGATCAACGACCAGTGGCGCATCTGCTTCCGATGGGAAAGCGGAGCGCACGATGTCGAGATCGTGGACTATCATTGAGGACGACCATGAGCGAAGAGCTTGACCTCATCACCCCCGGCGAAATCCTCCTCGAGGACTTCCTTGAGCCGATGGGCATCAGTCAGAACCGACTGGCCAGGGATATCGACGTGCCGGTAAGCCGTGTCGCAGAGATCATTCGCGGCAAGCGGGCGATCACTGCCGATACCGCCTTGCGTCTGAGCGCCTATCTTGGCACCACGCCGGCACTCTGGCTAAACCTGCAGGCAGCCTATGACGTGCGACTGGCACACCGAACGTACTGGCCGGAGGCGCTGACTCGCATCCGTTCGCGTGCGTAGCACGCCCTACCGGCGCTCCGCCGAGGCTGCTTCGCGCGGTGCGGCTGAAACGACGCCGTGTTCGCCGGAACTGCCGACACCACCTGCCCGTCGGCAATCGGCCAGCTTGGCGAAATAGCTCTGGAACTTGCGGATCTCGCGCCGTTTCATGGCAGCTCCTACTGTTACTCAGCCGCCAGCGGCTCATTCATCCTGAACTGCAGCTTGGCCAGTTCAGCATAACGTCCGCCCTTGCGAACAAGTTCATCATGCGTGCCGTGGTCTATCAGACGACCTTTTTCAAGCACGAGTATTCTGTTGGCATCCCTAATGGTGGCGAGCCGGTGGGCGATCACCAGCGTCGTCCGGCCTTCCATCAGCCGCTCCAGTGCCAGCTGCACCAGCCGTTCGCTTTCGGCATCCAGCGCCGACGTTGCCTCGTCGAGGAGGAGGATCGGCGCATCCTTGAGCAGCGCCCGCGCAATGGCGATACGCTGCTTCTGCCCGCCCGAGAGCATCACGCCGCGCTCCCCCACGATCGTGCCGTAGCCCAGCGGTAGTTCCGAGACAAAATCATGCACCAGCGCGGCCTTGGCCGCCGCCTCGACTTCTGCGTCGCTCGCCGCAGGCTTGCCGAAGCGGATATTCTCCGCCACCGTCCCCGAGAACATCACCGGGTCCTGCTCGACATAGGCGAAGCGCTTGCGCAATTCGCGTGGGTCGACCGAACGGACATCCACACCGTCCACCAGCACCCGCCCAGCCGTGACATCATAGAACCGCTGCAGCAGCGCAAACACCGTGGTCTTGCCGGCCCCCGAAGCACCGACCAGCGCCACCGTCTCGCCATGTCCCACCGCAAAGCTGAGATCAGCCAGGATCGGGTCGCCGTCCCGCGTCTTGTAGGAGAACGAGGCATTCTCCAGCTGCACCGTCCCCAGCGGCGGGCTCGGCAGGGCCACAGGATCGGCCGGCGGCTTGATCTCAGCGCCGGTATCGAGGATTTCCACCAGCCGCTCGGTCGCGCCGGCCACGGTGTTGAGCGTCCCCATCACTTCCGAGATTGACGCAAAGGCGTTGGTGGCCATCAGCGCATAGATCATGAACTGGGTGAGTTCGCCGGCCGTCACCGCGCCATCGAACACCGACTTGGCGCCAAACCAGATCATCCCGACCAGTGCCACCGCGACCATGAACATGATCGCGCCGATCAGCACGGCCCGCGCCAGCAGCCGTTCGATTTCGGCCTGGAAACTGGCTTCCGAACGGCGGTGGTATTCGGTGCCCTGCGGCCCTTCCTGCACGAAACTCTTGATCGTTTTGGTCGAGCTCAGCGATTCCGTCGCCATGGCCGACATGTCGGCCAGCGCGTCCTGGGTCCGCCGGCTCATGCCGCGCAGCTTGCGACCGAGGTAAATCACCGGAATGATGATCGCCGGCACCACCACCACCACCGCGATGGTGAGATAGGGGCTGGTAAGGAACATCAAGACGATCGCGCCGATGATCGTCACAAAGCCGCGCAGCGTCATCGAGAGGCTGGAGCCGATGGCATGGCGGATGGTCGCCACGTCGCCATTGAGCCGCGAGGTCAGCTCGCCCACCCGGTGCGTGTCGAAAAACACCGCATCGAGTGTCAGGAGGTGCTCGAATACCGCTTCGCGCAGGTCCGCCAGCACCCGCTCGCCGATAATCGAAATGAAGTAGAACCGGCGCCGACGAGATCGCCATCACTGAGGCGATCAGGATAACCAGCCAGCCATACTGGGCCACCATATCGAGGTTCTGTTCGACAAAACCCCGGTCGATGATCCGGCCGGCCAGCGCCGGAATGGCGAGCGAGGTGATCGCCGCGATCAGCAGGAACCCCAGCGTCAATGCCAGCCGCCAGGGATAGCGGATCACGAACGGCACGAGCCGCTTGAGGGGCCGCGTCAGTTTGCGATCAGCCTTGGCCTTGGCCTCCTTGGAGGCGGCACTGGCCGAAATCGAGTCTGTCATACGGACCCACCTTCAAAACGCCCCCGATATAGGGAGGAAGCCGCGCTGCCGCAACTTCAATCGCCCCCTGCGGGCTATCGCGCCTGTTGCACTTGCTTAACCCGTGGATTTTCTCTATGAACCGCGCCAATCCTGACCAACGGCTCGCCGGGCGCCCGCAAAGCGCCCGTTTGATTTGAGGCTCCGCCATGAAGAACGACATCCATCCTGACTACCACATGATCACGGTGGTCATGACCAACGGCACCAGCTACCAGACCCGCTCGACCTACGGCAAAGAGGGCGACACCCTCCAGCTCGACATCGATCCGAGCACCCACCCGGCCTGGACCGGCGTGACCGGTAACCTGCTCGACCGTGGTGGCCGCGTTTCCCGCTTCAAGGAAAAGTTCAAGGGCCTCGGCATCTGAGCCGAACCGTCTCCGAATACAAAAAGCCCGGCCTCGCGCCGGGCTTTTTGTTTCTTGGGCGCCCTGCCCGGATCACCGGTCGCCTCACGGTGAGCCTGTCGAACCACGAGGCGTGAAGAGCCGGCGGCGCTTTACCGCCGCAGCTGCCCGAACGCCGCCTTGAGCCGGCTGAGCTGGTCCGAGATACTGCCCGCGCCGACATCCATCGGCAGGTCGGGCACGCCGCCCCGCTCGAGCTTGTCGAACTGGATCACCCGGTCGAACAGCCGGTCGCCCTTGGCGATATAGTCCTTGAGCCGCTCGGGCAGCCCGCCATAACCGGGCCCGCCGCGTTCTGACGGAGTCGCCGAAAACTTCACCTTCTCCTTTTCGGAGCGGGCGTTCTCGGCGCTGAGTTCGCCTTCATTGACGGCGCGCTGCAGCAGCAGCCACGACGCCAGCTGCATCAGCCGGGTGGTGAGCCGCATCGATTCCGTCGCGTAAACAAATGAGGTTTCGCGCGCCAGCCCGCGGCTTTCGCTGCGTCCTTCGCCATCGAGATAGGCCGCAACCTCTTCGATCAGCGTCATGCCTTCGCGATAGAGCGCGTCGAACCCGCCCGACGCCACGATGCGCGGGCCGATAGCAATGGCTTCAGCCTTGTCTCGAGTATTGTCCACGGTCCTGCCCGACGTTTTGGTGGAGTTTCAGCATACGCCTGACAGGCGCCGGCGTCACCCACGGCGCGACAGGGTGCTTGAGAGAGACTTAACCCCGCGCCAGCGGCGCCGTTCCGACCCCAGAAAAGAAAAAAGAGCCGTCGAAACGGCTCTCGAAAGTTAACAGGGAGGCGTCAAACAGAGGGAGAAACCACTCTGTCAAATCCAGCGGACTGGATAACTGAATAATTACCCCCGGGGGATTAATTTGAGGTTAACAGGACTCGCTTTCTTAACCTTGCCGATTTGTGACCAGAGTTTGGAGCAAAGTCCGTCCCGGCAATCAGAACTTGAACAGCGAATCCGCTGCGGCCTTGGTCTTCTGCCGCGCCGCGATGGCCTCGCGTAGCCGCACGATCTCGGCTTCCAGCAGCCCGATCCGCTCGTTGAGTTCGTCCACCGACATCGTCTCGATCGGCATCCCGACTTCATGCGTTTTCAGCTTTTTCGGCGCTTCATCGTCGAACATTCTTGTCTCCCGTGTTCTTTTCTGACGCAGAGCGATTTTTGCGCGTCCGGTCTTGCGAGGCAAGTCGCGTGCGACCTAACTGTCGGCCATGACACAGCCCCAAACAGCCCTGCCCCCCACCATGACCGCCATTTCCATCGACCGTCCCGGCGGTCCGGAGGTGCTGACGCCGATGGAGCTGCCGCTGCCGGTTCCGGGTCCGGGGGAGGTGCTGATCCGCGTCGCCGCAGCCGGCATCAACGCGCCCGATCTTGGCCAGCGCCGCGGCAGCTACAACCCGCCGCCCGGTGCCTCGCCCCTGCCGGGCCTCGAAGTCTCCGGTGAGATTGTCGGCACCGGCGAAAGGGTCGTCGCCCTCTGCAATGGCGGCGGCTATGCCGAGTTCGTCTGTGTGCCCCGCGGCCAGGTTCTGCCGCTACCGGCCGGCTGGAGCTTTGCGGCCGGCGCAACGCTGCCCGAAACCTTCTTTACCGTGCAGCAGACCCTCGTCATGCGCGCCGAGCTCGCAGCCGGGATGCAGGTACTGATCCACGGCGCCGCCGGCGGCATTGGCGGCACCGCCATCCAGGTCTGCCGGCTCTTCGGCGCCAACCCCATTGCCGTCGTCTCCAGCCCCGCCAAGGCCGACTACGTCCGCACTTTGGGCGCCACTGACGTCATTGACCACTCGACCGAGGACTTCGTCGCCCGCGCCCGCGAACTGACCGGCGGCCGCGGCGTTGATCGCATCCTTGACATGGTCGGCGGCGACTACCTGCCGCGCAATATCGAGGCCTCCGCCCGTGGCGGCCACATCATCCAGATCGCCTCGCTCGACGGCAGGAAGTCCGAGATCAGCGCTGGCGCCATGGTGATGAAGTGGCTGACGCTTTCGGGCTCCACTCTGCGTCCGCAGGATTCGGCCGCCAAGGCGGCCATCGCGCAAAGCCTGCGCGAAACGGTCTGGCCTGCGCTCGCCGATGGCCGCATCCGGCCGCCCCGTATCCGTGCCACGCCGCTGGCCAACGCCGCGCGCGCCCATGCCGCCATGGAGCAGCGCGAGAATTTCGGCAAGATTGTCCTCGTCACCGCCTTTGGCGCTGCACATCCCGACAATTCAATTGAAAATCTCTGATCGGCCCAATATATTGCCGACAAATCCCCCCTCAAACTAAGCCGAAGGGCGGGCGGACCGGGTGAAACCGGCCGCACTGAGAGAAAGATATTACCATGGCCACTCCACTGCTGATGCCCAAGGCGACCGCTGTCTGGCTGGTCGACAACACGGCACTGAGCTTTGACCAGATCGCTGCCTTCTGCTCGCTGCACCCGCTTGAAGTGCAGGGCGTCGCCGATGGCGATGTGGCCGGCGGCATCATGGGCGCAAACCCGATCCAGAACGGCCAGCTGACCCGCGAGGAAATCGAAAAGGCCGAGGCCGATCCGATGTACCGCATGAAGATGAGCGAACCCAAGGTTCGCGTCGCTGCCGTCAAGCGCAAGGGCCCGCGCTACACCCCGATTTCGCGCCGCAACGAGCGCCCCAATGCCATCAAGTGGCTGATCCGTAACCATCCCGAGCTCAAGGACGCGCAGATCATGCGTCTGGTCGGCACCACCAAGTCGACCATCGACTCGGTCAAGGAAGGCACCCACTGGAACACCGCCAATCTGGCGGCCATGGACCCGGTGACGCTCGGCCTCTGCAGCCAGATCGACCTCGATCTCGAGGTCAAGCGCGCCTCCAAGGGCACCACCACGCCCGACGAGGCCGATCACGGCACCATGCTGCTTTCCGCCGAAGAAGCGCTCACCGGCGCCGGCAGCCGCTCGCCCGGCGGCAGCAACGACCCTGCCCTTCATGATGATGTGCAGAAGGAAGAGCAGATTGACGCCGACTCGGTCTTTGCCAGCCTCAAGTCGGTGCGGCACGACGACGACGACGACCTCTAGGCTCCAACGCGCGCCGCGCTGACGGCGTGAGGCAGGAATAGTCGATGGAAGGCAACCTGCTGCTCGCGGTGTTCGCCCTGCTGGCGGCAACAGTTGCACTGGTGCCGCTGGCGCGATGGGCGGGGCTCAGCTCCGTCCTTGGCTATCTGGCGGCCGGTGTACTCATCGGCCCCTTTGCCCTGGGCCTCGTCTCCGACACCGAGTTCATCCAGGAAATCGCCGATTTCGGCATCGTCATGATGCTGTTCCTGATTGGCCTCGAACTGCACCCCACCGATCTCTGGCGCATGCGCAAGCAGGTGCTCGGCCTCGGCCTCACCCAGCTCGTCGCCACGACGATTGTGCTGACAGCAATTGTGCTCGTGCTAGGCTTTTCCTGGCAGGCGGCACTGATCATTGGCATGGCGCTGTCGATGAGCTCGACCGCCATTGCGATGCAGACTGTCTCCCAGCGCTCGATTTCCAAGACCGATACCGGCCGCGCCTCGCTCGCCGTGCTGCTGGTTCAGGACGTGGCCGTGATCCCAATCCTCGCCGCCATTCCCCTCCTGGTGCTGATGACCGGCTCACCGGTCGACGCCATTGCTGAAGGCGCCGCGGAAGTTGCGGCGGACGCAACCAGCCCGGCCGGCTGGATCCTGCCCGCCTCCATCGTCGGCATGTTCGTCGCCGCACTCTTCGGCAGCCGCTACGTTATCCGTCCGCTGATGCACTTCGTCGCCCTCACCCACGCCCGCGAGGCCTTCACCGCGCTCGCCCTGCTGCTGGTTGTCGGGGCGGCACTTGGCACCTCGGCGCTTGGCATGTCGCCGGCACTCGGCGCCTTTATCGGCGGCGTGCTGCTCGCCGACAGCGAGTACCGGCACGAACTCGAGGGCAATCTCGCCCCTTTCAAGGACCTGCTGCTCGGCCTGTTTTTCATCTCGGTTGGCATGTCGATCGACTTTTCCGTCATCACGCAGTCGCCGCTGGTGGTGCTGGCCCTCGTGGTCACCCTGATCGGGGTGAAGATGGCGGTACTCTTCGTCCTCGCCACCTTCTTCAAGATGCATCTGGGGGACCGCCTGCTCATCGCCATCCTGTTGAGCCAGGCCGGCGAGTTTGCCTTCGTCATCCTGCAGTTCGCTCAGAACTCCCGCGCCCTCAGCCAGTACGAGAATGACCTGCTGACAGTCGTCGTCGCCCTCTCCATGGCTGCCACGCCACTGCTGCTGCTCGGTTTCGACCGCATCTGGGCGCCGCGCCACCACGCCCGCGGCGGCACCCCTGCGGCCCAGCAGCCGATCGACGAAAAGCATAAGGTGATCGTCCTCGGCTATGGCCGCTTCGGCCAGATCGTTACCCGCATGCTGCGCGCCCAGGGTTTTGAGATGACCCTGATCGACGATGATCCGGCGCAGATCGAACTGGTCAAGCGCTTCGGCGTGAAGGTGTTCTATGGCGACGGGGCCCGTCTCGACATTCTGCGCGCCGCCGGCGCCGCCGAGGCGCGCATGATCGTCATCGCCGTGGCCGGCGGCGAGCGCATCCTCAACATCGCCGAGCTGATCCGCCGCCACTTCCCCCATGTCATCGTCGCCGCCCGCGCCACCGATCGCAGCCACGCCCACGACCTGATGGCGCTTGGCGTCACTGTCTTCGAGCGCGAAACCTTCCGCTCTGCGTTGAGCCTGGGTGAAAAGGCGCTGAAGGCCCTCGGCTACACCCCGGATGCCGCGCGTCGGCTCGCGGCAGCCTTTGAGGCGCATGACAGCCGGCTGCTCGAAGAATCCTATCACCTCCGCCACGATCAGGACGCCTATGTCGGCCTTGTTCGCCGCTCGGCCGAAATGCTCGACGCCGTGATGCGCGCCGACCGGGAAACTGTCCATATCGCCGAATTGGAAGATGGCGATATTGACAAGCCCGCCAAGCCAGCGTCCGACTGAACTCTAGAACTGCTCGCCTTTCCCGCCCTCTTCGGCTCCCCAGTCCATGCCCGATCTCTATTTCTGGATCATCGCGGTCCTCGCGGTCTTCATTGTCGCCCTGAGCAAGTCCGGCCTCGTCGGCAGCCTCGGCCTCGTCGCCGTCCCCATGCTCTCGCTGGTGATGCCCGCGCGCGACGCCGCCGGCATGATGTTGCCACTGCTACTGGTGATGGATGCCATCGCCGTCTGGACCTACCGCAAGGATTGCGACTGGCGGATTTTGAAGATCATGCTGCCCGGCGCCATGCTCGGCACGCTGATCGGCTGGGCGCTCTGGACCGTCGTGAGCGACGCCATGGTGCTGCTCTTTGTCGGCGTCATCACCCTGCTCTTCATCCTCGATGCGCTGCTGCCGCTGCGCAAAAAGCTCGAAGGCCTGCCGCCCTCAAAACCCTGGGGCGCCTTCTGGGGCGGCTTTGCCGGCTTTACCAGCTTCATCAGCCACACCGGCGGCCCGCCGTTCCAGATCTACGTGCTGCCGCAAAAGCTGACGCCGGTCGGCTACTCGGGCACCACGGCGTTCTTTTTCGCCATCGTCAACACTTCCAAGTTGGTGCCCTATTTCTTCCTCGGCCAGCTCAACGTCTCCAACCTTACCCACGCCGCGATCCTCGCGCCGCTGGCCGTGGTCGGCGTGCTTGTCGGCGTCTATCTCGTCCGCCGCATCTCGGTGAAGCGCTTCTACCAGCTGACCTACTGGCTGGTGTTCCTCCTCGCCATCAAGCTCATCATCGATGGCGTGCAGGGTGTCTTCTTTGCCGGTCCCGTCGCCTGATCGGAGCCTTGCCATGGCCTACCGCCTCGACCACATCGCCCTCCTTGTCCGCGACCTCGACGAAAGCGTCGCCTTCCTCATCGGCGTCCTTGGCCTCGCCGAAATGCCCAACCCGATGGGCGGCACCGTTATCCGCTGGATCGAGATCGGCGATGGCCGGCGCTTCCACGTGCAGGCCGGCGACATTTCGCGGGTCCATGTCGAGAAACAGACCCACTTCGCCCTCAGCACCTCGGACTTCGACGCCGTGCTCGCCCGCTTCCGCCGCGACGCCATCCCCTTCTCCGACATGAAGGGCACCCCAGGGGCCATCAACACCCGCCCCGACGGCATGCGCGCCATCTTCCTAGAGGATCCCAACGGCTACTGGTTCGAAATCAACGACGCGCAGGGCTGACGGCCGGCCACCTGCGAAAGCAGGGATTCATCTCACCTCCGGCGCTGACTGATAGGTGGATCCCAGTTTTCGCTGGATGACACCGAGTGCGTTAGCGCGTTGCCCCTCAGTAGCCCTCATGGTGAGCCTGTCGAACCACGAGGGCGTCCCCGCCCCCAAGAATCCGGCGCAACAAAAAAGGCCGCGGCAACGGCCGTGGCCTTCAACATTTGGCGTCCGGGAAGAGATCAGGCCGCTACTTTGGCCTGCAGTCGGGAGAGTTCGTCTTTTATTTCGAGCTTCTTACGCTTCAGTGCGGCGATAAGCAGGTCGTCGTGGCTGAGATGCCCCATTTCAGCTTCGATTTCACGTTCCAGCTGCTGGTGACGCCGCTCGAGTGCGGCGATGTGGCCTTCAGTCGTCATGACAACTCCTTTCAAGCGTTTCGAACGAATCAATCGTCACAAAAAATTCACGCACTGTCGATGGGCAACCACCAAGAGTTGAAAAGCTGGTGCAAAACCTTGGTCGATAAGTTAACCATTGGTGACCTAGGTTTGCCTCCAAACCTACTGGATACCTGCTTGCCCGATGCTGCCACTCACCAAGGAACAGGAAGTCGCCCTGGGCGCTGAACTGGCCGCCAAACGCCAGGAACATGCCGACCTGGACGCCGCCATCACCACCCTTGTCGCCTCCGGCCGCGCCGATCAGATGCTGATCCAGCGCATGAAAAAGCGCAAACTCGGCATCAAGGACCGCATCGTCCAGCTCGAGAACCTCTTGATCCCCGACATCATCGCCTGAGCTGCGAACGTCGCGGGGCCTTTTTCAGATCAATGTCGGTTGGATCGGCAGTCGCAGCGGATCGCCGCCTTCCGGCTCGCCTTCGAGCACGGGCAGCCACTTGAGCGGCTGAGTGGTGAGCACTGTGAGGCTCCCATCCGGCAGCGGCCGCTGCAGGGCCCTCGCCTCGCTCCAGGGCGCGCGCAGCCAGACGTCGTGCTCCTCCTCGGTGCGGAGGATCACCGGCATGGCCTTGGGATGGATCGCGCCGACTTCCTTGTTCGGGTTGGTGGTGAAGAAGGCAAAGAGGCTGTGATCCATAGGCCCTTCGTCCTTGCGGCGCGTGCCATGCCACGTCGTCCAGAGCCCGGCAAAAAAGCCCACTGGCGCGGCTTCATCGAGACCGAACCAGGCCCAGCCGCTCTTGCCGTCCGGCAACTTGGTGGGTTCGGAAAAGCGGTTGAAGGGCACGAGGCATCGGTGCTCGGGACCCAAATACCCCTTCCAGTCGTCGAACCACGGATGGCGGATATTGGTGGTGCCCTTGTTGACCTTGGCGGGATCAACCGGGTCCTTCAGCGAGGGCAGTCCCCAGCGGGCCAGCTTCATCATCCGACGCTCGCCGACCAGCGCGCAAATAGGCGCAAAATAGTCCGGATAGACGCCATAGAGCGGCGGCATGTTGCCCGGCGCCAGCTCCCACTCGGCCCGCAACGCAATCATCGCCTCGCGGGTGGTGGTCATGTTGTAGAGATTGCACATACGGAGACTTTACCCCGCCGCCACAGGACGTACCAGCGCAGCCCGGCTTCTCCCACAACACGCAAGACCGCGGATCATTCCCCTCCGCTTCTGTCCTCTTCCTCCACTGGCCTCTCCCCCCAAGTTCGTCCCAGTCTCCTCTTACCCTGCTCTTCACCCTCCGCGCCCATTGACAACCGACCGACCGTCGGTCAAGTTTTGCGCGCCTTTCCTGCCTCGCCCCGGTGCTCCCATGCGCGTCGTCAAATCTGCCGAGATCCGCAAGCAGGAGCTGCTCGACTGCGCCGTGCAGCTGTTTGGCACTCAGGGCTATGAGGCAACCACGATCAACCAGATCATTGCGGCCCTCAACATCTCCAAGGGCGCCTTCTACCATCACTATTCCTCCAAGGAGGACTTGGTCGAAGCCCTGGCCGAGCGCCACGCGCGTCAGGTCGCCGACCGCACCCGGCACGTGCTGGAGGACGAGAGCCTCGACGCCTTCGAGCGGCTCAGCGTCTTCCTGAGCATGATGCGCATGAGCAAGAGCGAGGCCCACGCCGGCATGCAGGCGGCCTTCGCGCCGATCTTCCAGCCCGGCAATTCGCACCTCTACGAGCGCAGCCAGGCCGCCATCGCTTCGGTGATCCGGCCAATCCTGCGCGATCTGATCGCCGAGGGGATCGCCGATCGTACCTTCGATTCTGCCGACCCCGACGAGGCCGCCGACACCATCCTGCACCTGATGGGGTCGATCCGCCCGCTGATCACCGAACTCTTTGGGGCCAGCCCGCTGGAGGCCGAGGCGTTGATCGAGCGCCTGGTCCGCCGCCTGCGCTTTCTGGGCACCGTGGTCGATCGCATCCTCGGCATCCCGGAGGGCAGCCTCGAGTTCGTCGACCATGAGGCCGTGCTGAGTATGGCCGCCGTCTGTCGCCCGGGCTTGCGGGGAGTGGAACCATCGGCGCCCGACTTGCCGCCTGTCCGCCTTTCCGCTACACGCGATGCTCGCTGAGCCCCGAGGGACCCCGGCCTATGGTCACCGCACCGCCCGTCGCCATCGTCATGGGCAGCCAGTCTGACTGGCCCACTATGCGCAATGCGGCTGAAACGCTTGATACCCTCAAGATCGACTATGAAGCGCGCATCGTTTCCGCGCACCGCACCCCCGAGCGCATGTATGAATTCGCCCGCACCGCCAAGGCCGAGGGCTTCAAGGTGATCATTGCCGGCGCCGGCGGCGCCGCACACCTGCCAGGCATGATCGCCGCCATGACCACCCTGCCGGTGTTCGGCGTGCCGGTGCAGTCCAAGGCCCTCTCCGGCCAGGATAGCCTGCTTTCCATCGTGCAGATGCCGGCCGGCGTGCCGGTGGGGACGCTGGCCATCGGTAATGCCGGCGCCACCAATGCGGCGCTGCTGGCGGCTGCCGTACTCGCCATTTCCGATCCCGAGCTCGATGCGCGCCTTGTGCATATGCGCCGCGACCGTGCCGACGCCGTGCCGCTGTTCCCGACCGACGATGGCCAGTGATCAGCCGCTGCCGCCCGGCAGCACCATCGGTATTCTCGGCGGCGGCCAACTCGGGCGCATGCTGGCGCTCGCTGCGGCACGGCTGGGCTTCAAGACCCACATCTATTGCCCCGATGCGCAGAGCCCCGCCTTCGAGGTGACGCCCAACCGCACCGTCGCCGCCTATGACGACGAGCAGGCGCTTGCTGTGTTCGCCAGCCATGTTGACGTCGTCACCTACGAGTTCGAGAACGTCCCGGCCCGCACCGCAAAGTTCCTCGCAGAACTGAAACCGCTGCGCCCCGGCGCCAATGCGCTCGCCATCTCGCAAGACCGACTGGCCGAAAAAGCCTTCCTCACCGTCAACCGCATCGCCGTGGCGCCTTTTGCTGCCGTGCCGGACCATGACAGACTCGACGAGGCCCTGGCCGAGATCGGCACGCCGGCTGTGCTCAAGACCACCCGTATGGGCTATGACGGCAAAGGCCAGCGCATCGTTCGCAACGACGTCGATGCCGGCGTCGCCTTCGAGCTGCTCAGCCCCAAGCCGCTGGTGCTGGAAGGCTTCATCGAGTTCGACAAGGAAATCTCGGTGGTCGTCGCCCGCAATACGCGCGGCGAGATCGCGGCCTTCGATCCGGCCGAGAACGTCCATCGCGACCACATCCTCAAGACCTCGACCGTCCCTGCCGACATCGGTAAGAAGACGGCGCGCGAAGCCCGCGACATCGCTGAAAAGATCGTCACGGCGCTCGACTATGTCGGCGTCTTGGGTGTCGAGTTCTTCGTGCTCCCCAGCGGCCGCCTGCTGGTCAACGAAATTGCCCCACGGGTCCACAATTCCGGCCACTGGACCGAGGCGGTCTGCATTACCGACCAGTTCGAGCAGCATATCCGCGCCATTGCCGGCTGGCCGCTGGGCGATCCGGCCCGCATGGCCGACGTGGTGATGGAAAACCTCATCGGCGACGAGATCGGCGCCATCCCCGCCAACCTCGCGCCCTCCATCCAGCCACACGTCTACGGCAAGTCCGAGTCGCGCGCCGGAAGAAAGATGGGCCACATCAACCGCATTGGTGCAAAATCCCGCACGAAATAGGCGTTTTTTGCGCGCGCGTGGTGTGGACAAGCCCCCGGGCTTCCTCTATATACGCGCACCACGGTGATCGGCTCTGCTGATCGGCGCAGAAGTCTTTGGGCTCCGGCGCTTCATTCAAACACTGATGACGATTTACGAAGGGCGGTTGCGCTTGCAAGTAGTTGTTCGCGATAACAATGTGGATCAGGCGCTGCGCGCACTGAAAAAGAAGCTTCAGCGCGAAGGCGTTTTCCGCGAGATGAAGCTCCGCAACTACTACGAGAAGCCGTCTGAGAAGAAGGCGCGCCAGAAGGCCGAGGCCGTTCGCCGCGCCCGCAAGCTGGCCCGCAAGCGTGCCCAGCGCGAAGGCGGTCTGCCCGCCCCGGCTGCCGCCGCACGTCCGGCGCGCCCGTAAGAGTTTCGAAGTACGATTGAACGCCGCCCGCAAGGCGGCGTTTTTCGTACAGCCTGTAACAGCAGGCAAAATCCATCGTTGCGGGGGCAACGCGAGGCACTTGCCGATTATACGGCATGCACTAGACTTCGTGTCAGGGTCGAACAGTCAACTGCGTCAACCACCACTGAGGGACTTAACACCATGAAGAAAATGTTCGCTGCTGCGCTCGCCGCGGTCGTCCTCTCCACTTCCGTCGCTTACGCCGACGCCCGCGTCCAGGTCGGTCGCCTCTCCTGCGACGTCGATGGCGGCATCGGCTTTGTCGTTGGTTCGTCCAAGGACATGACCTGCAAGTTCATCCGCAAGGGCCAGAAGACCGAAGTCTACTACGGCAACATCAAGAAGCTCGGCCTCGACGTCGGCTTCACCGATCGCACCAAGATCGAGTGGCTGGTGTTCTCGGCCTCCGACACCAGGGTCGGCCCGGGCTCGCTCAAGGGCACCTATGTCGGCGGTTCGGGCGAAGCCTCGATCGGCGCCGGCCTCGGCGCCAACTGGCTGATCGGCGGCTCGCGCAAGGGCTTTGCCCTGCAGCCGTGGTCGGTGCAGGCCTCCACCGGCGTCAACCTGACCTGGGCCTTCGCCGGCCTCACCCTCGAATAAGCTTTTCGCTTCGAGCCAAGTTTCAGACGCCGGTCCTTTGGGGCCGGCGTTTTTGTTTGGGCGTGGGCAGCACTACGGCTTGGCGCTTTCCACCCGCTCGAAAAACGCCTTGGCGTGATCCCAGATCCCCGCGTCCCACAACCCGCCATGGTCCACACCATCGACGATCCAGAGCTCGTCCGGGTGCTTGGCCAGGGCGTGTACGCGCTCGCCATGCTTGACCCCGATCGTGCTATCGGCCGTGCCATGGGCCACCAGCACTGGCTCGTCCACCGAGAGCATCCACTGGTCGACACGATACTGGTCATGCATCAGCAGACCCACCGGCAAGAAGCCATAGCGGTCTGCGGCCACCTCGACGGCCGAGTAGAACGGCGTCTCCAGCAGCAGCGCGTCAGTGTCCTTCAGGCTCGCCACATAGGTGGACGGCCCGGAGCCCAGCGACCGTCCCCAGAGGACGATCGGCGCGCCCTTGGCCGCCAACCACTCGTAGGCCGCCAGTGCGTCGGCCAGCACATGCGCCTCGGTGACTTCGCCCGGTGAACCGGGAAAGCCGCGATAGTCGAACGCCAGGAACCCGTAGCCATCGGCGACGAACGCTTCGTAGCGCTTGTGCTCGCGTGAAAAGCTCTGCGAATTGCCGCGGAAAAACAGAATGGCCGGCTTGCCGGGCTGCGGCGCCTGATACCATCCCCCGAGCGGGGTACCGTCATCGGTCGGGATCGACACCAGTTCGGCGCCGCTGAGGTTGGTCTCGCTTAGCGCTAACATCCGGCCGCTGCGGTCATACTGGAAGTCGCGCTGCATCACGTACATGACGCCCAGCACCGCCACATAGGCCACCGCCGCAACAGCCAGCAGGCCGACAACGATCCGCTTGACCCATTTCATCGCCGCTCTCCTCTGCACTCACTTGGTACCGCGATCAGGCTGAGCGGTAAATGCGGAGTTTGAGGGAGGACGGACGGTCGGGATAAGGCTTGGTCGACGAACGCCGACTAGCCGCGCTGCAGCTTGCTGGGGTCGAGCGCCGCCTCGAACGCCTGCCCGAACACTTCCGCCGGCTGGCAGCCCGAGACAGCGAACTTGTTGTCGAAGATGAAGAACGGCACGCCCTGAATGCCCTGTTGGGCCGCGGTGATGGCCTGCTGGTGGGTGATCGCCAGTTCCTCGGGGTTGCGCACCGCCGCCAGCGCTTCCTCGCGGGTAAAGCCATGCTCGGCCGCGATATCGGCCAGCACTTCGTCCTCGTTGATCAGCTTGTGGTCCATGAAATAGGCCCAGGCGATGGCATTGGCCAACGCATGCTGGGTGCCCTTGGCCTTGGCCAGCCGCACCAGCGTATGGCCCTTGCGGGTCGGATAGCTCTTGGGCTGCTGGCTGAGATCGAGCGCGATGCCGGTCTTTTGCGCCTCGCTCTCCACCCGCGCCCACAGCTCCTTGGGGTCGCGACCATACTTCTGGCGCAGCATGTCGGCCACCACCACGCCCTCTTCGGGCGTATTGGGGTCGAGGTAGAAGGGATGGTTCTCCACCTCCACCGTAATCCCCTCGGGAAGTGCCGCGATCGCCTGATCGAGCCGCGCCGCGCCCACAAGGCACCAGGGGCAGACGCTGTCGGTGAAGAGATCGATCTTGATGGTGCGGCTCATGCGCGTCGGCTCCGTTGGTGTGGGAGGAGAAATGTGTCCCGCCGGCCCGATGCGCAAGCAGGCACATCGGCGTAACCACGCCCAGCGGCTCGCTGCGCCCCGACTTAAGCCTTTCGCAAGTCGCCCGACTTAGGGTCAGCGCATGCTGGGACAGAAACGGGCGATAGCGGACAGGTTCGTGCAGGCGGTGCGCTCTGGCGACTGGCTGGATCGCTCCCGGCTGCTCGGCTATGCGGCCATTCTCGGCGCGTTCGAGATCGGACTGCTGCTCTTCTGGATCCTGGGTGCGCACGACAACCTCGACCCGACAGGCAAACCGCTGGGCACCGACTTCATCAGTTTCTGGTCGGCATCCCGCCTAGCGCTCGATGGCACGCCAACACTGCCCTACAATCCCGAGGCGCATGCTGCGCTTCAGGCAAGCGTGGTCGGCGGCGCCGAGATCGGCTATTTCGGCTTTTTCTATCCGCCGGTCTTCCTGCTCATCTGCCTGCCGCTGGCGTTGCTGCCCTATGCCCTCTCGCTGCTGACCTGGCTGGTCGCGACAGGCACTGCTTACGCGGCTGCCATCGGTCGCCTGCTGCCTCGCCTCGCACCGCTCGAACTGGCGGCCTGTGCCACCTTCCCGGCCATCCTGCTCAATATCGGCCACGGCCAGAACGGCTTTCTGAGCGCTGCCCTCTTCGGCCTCGGATTTGTCCTGCTCGACAAGCGCCCATGGCTCGCCGGTGCACTGCTGGGATGTCTGGTGTTCAAACCTCAATTGGCCGTCATCCTGCCCTTCGCGCTGGCATTTTCCGGCCGGTGGCCAGCTTTCGTCGCGACCGCGGCCTCGGCCACGCTGTTGAGCCTCGCCTCCTGGGCGCTGTTCGGGACGGAGACGTGGGCGACCTTTCTCTCCGGCCTGCTGCTGGCCCAGGCAACCCTCTCCGAAGGGTTCGTCGAGCCCGGCAAGATGGTGAGTCTTTACGCGGCAGCGCGCCTGCTCCACGCGCCATCCTGGATCGCCCTGACCCTGCAGATCGCCGCGGCCCTCGCCATGATCGTGCTGCTCGCCCGCGTGGCGAGGCGCACGACCGCCTCGACGCTGGGCGCGATCAGTGTCCTCGCGACGCTGCTCGCCACGCCGTTCGCGCTCGACTACGACCTGACCCTGCTGGCCATACCGCTCGCGCTGATGCTGGCCGCCGGCGCGAACATGGCTTCCTGCCCTGGGAGAAGATGGCTCTCCTGCTCGGCTTCGTGCTTCCCCTGGCGAGCCGCCCGCTGGCCATGGGCCCCGGGGTGCCAATCGCGCCGCTGGTCGTCCTCGCCTTGCTCGCCCTGTGCGTCGCACGTCTACGGCCGCCTGCGTCTAGTTGAACGCCATCACCGCGCTGATCACCGCGCCCACCATGGCGATGCGCGTCGCCCAGGTGAGCACTGGCTGCGGGATTTTACCCGGCTTGAGAAAGATGCCGGCCAGCAGCACCAGCACGATCACCACGACAAACGTCAT